>JBKOZO010000211.1:0-32945 GCA_046725935.1 Acidobacteriota bacterium
CTCCCCACCACCAGGGCCCCGTCCACCAGCCGCGGCTGCCGTGCGTGCGATAGGTCCGGCGCCGCAGGAGCCAGGGCAGCACGAAGATGCCGAAAATGAAAATCCAGGGGAGGCAGCCACCGAGATTCGGCCGGTTGCGCCGCCGCCTTTCGTCCACCGTCGTTCCCGTTCCCTTGTATTCGCCGCGGGCCGCCGCCAGGATCGCGTCGACGCCCGCCTCCACCCCTCCCGCCATGTCGCCGCCGCGGAACCGCGGGACGATCTCGTTCTCGATGATTCGCTTGGCGGTGACATCCGGGATCGCGCCCTCCAGGCCGTATCCGACCTCGATGCGGACCTTCCGGTCCTCGGGGAACACGAAGAGGATCGCGCCGTTGTCTTCCTTCTTCTGGCCCGCGCCCCACTTCTGCCCGGCGCGGACCGTGAAGTCCTCGAGCGTGAAGCCTTCGGGAACCTTGTTGTCGATCCAGACGAGGACCTGGTTGGACGTATCCTTCTCGAACTGCTCGAGCTTGGCGTTGAGCTCCTCGGCCTGTCCGGGACGCAGGCTGCCGGCGCGGTCCGTGACGTAGCGCTGCGGCTTCTCCGGGATGAGCGCGTCGTAGCGGTCGGCGCGCAGGGCGGCCGCGAGAGCCGCCCCCATCAGGGCGACGACGAGGACTCGCCGCCCGAGGCGGCGTGCGCCCGTCCTCACGTCCGCCGTCTGCCGTCTCCCGTCTGCCGTCGGCTTAATGCGCTGGCGCCGCGGTAGGTGCCGGGTTGCCGGGCGCCGCCGTCGGCGCGTTGAAGTTGAACTGGACCTTCGGCGCCTGCTCCGCCCCCGGAGTCGTCGCCTTGAAGTACGGACGCTCCTTGAACCCGAAGAGGCCCGCGATCAGGTTCGTCGGGAACCGCTTGAGCACCGTGTTGAACTGCTGGGCGGCTTCGTTGAAGCGGCCGCGGGACACGGTGATCCGGTTCTCGGTACCCTCCAGCTGCGCCTGGAGGTCGCGGAAGTTCTGGTTGGCTCTCAGCTCCGGATAGCGCTCGGACACCACCAGGAGTCTCTGGAGCGCGGCGCCTAGCTGATCCTGGGCGGCCTGGAACCGGGCGAGTGCGGCGGGATCTGTCGGAGCCTGGCCCGGCGTGATCGTCGCGCGTCCCACCGACGCGCGCGCCTCGGTGACGGCCGTGAGCGTTTCCTTCTCGAAATTCGCCGCGCCCTGTACGGTGGCGACGAGGTTCGGAATGAGGTCGGCCCGGCGCTGGTACTGGTTCTCGACCTCGGACCAGGATTTGTCGACCTCCTGCCCCAGGCTCACGAGCTTGTTGTAGGTTCCGGCGAACGAGATCGCGCAGATGACGACGATCGCGAGAAGAACGAGAAGACACCCGAGGCCGAGCTTGCCCATGCCTCTCCTCCCTTCGGAAATGCCGAGGGTTCCCGGCGCGGGCGGATTCTATCGGATTCCCTGAAGCCGCCCGGAGGTGTCGGGCGCGGCGACTAATCCTTCGCCGCCCCGAGCCGGGCGAGCATTTTGGGCGGCAGCAGGGCACGCAGTATGGCCGGCCCGGAGCCGGTCCACGACAGCCGCGCCACCGCCGCCTTGCGCATCGGAATCTCCAGACCCGGATGGCCCGCGACGAGACGGCCGAGCAGGCTGCCCAGGTGCGGCTCGTGGCCCACCAGCAGGACGCCCTCGACCTTCTCCGACCGGATCTCGTCCAGGATCTCCTCGGGGTCGCTCGCGGGCTCGAGCGCCTGCGTCTCCCGGAGGCGGCCGGACAGGTGAAGCGCCCGGGCCACCGGCTCCGCGGTCTGACGCGCGCGCGCGTAGGGAGAAGTCAGGACCAGCTGGATCCCCGGCTCCAGCTCCGCCAGGCCCCGGGCGACCTCGCGGGCGCGCCGATGCCCGTCCTCGGAGAGCGTGCGGTCGGCGTCGCGTCCCGAGGACGCGCGCTCCTCGGCGGCGGCGTGCCGCATCAGCCAGATCTCCATGCAGGAGGAGTGTAGCCCGGACTAGCGGATATTCTTACGTCACATGCCGCTGCAGGACGGAGAGCAGATCGGGCCTTACGAGATCCTCGCGCCTCTCGCCCGGGGCGGCATGGGCGAGGTCTATCGCGCCCGTGACACGCGCCTGCGCCGCGAAGTCGCCCTCAAGATGCTCCCGGACGCGGCCGCGCACGACGCCGACAGCCTCGCGCGATTCGACCGTGAGACCCGCGCGGTCGCGGCGCTGAACCATCCCAACATCCTGGCCATCCACGACTCGGGCACGTTCCGCACCATCCCGTACGCCGTGACGGAGCTCCTGTCCGGGGAGTCGCTGGCCGACCGGCTGAAGTCCGGGCCGCTGGCGCCGCCGAAGGCCCTGGACGTGGCCGCGCAGGTCGCCGACGGCCTGGCCGCGGCGCACGCGCGCGGCATCATTCACCGCGACATCAAGCCCGACAACATCTTCCTGACGCACGAGGGCCGCGCGAAGATCCTGGACTTCGGCATCGCGCGGATCGAGCAGCCCGCGCGCACGCCCGGCATCTCGGGCGACTCGACCGCCCGAGGCCGCGGAACGAGCTCCCAGTTCCTGGTCGGCACGGCCGGATACATGTCGCCGGAGCAGGTACGCGGCAAGCCGATCGACGCGCGCACCGACATCTTCTCGTTCGGCGCCACCTTCTACGAGATGCTCACGGGGCGGAGGGCCTTCGCGCGGGACACGCCGGTCGAGACGCTGGGCGCCGTTCTCAGGGACGATCCTCGTCGGCACCCCGACGCCGAGAAGATCCCCGCCGACCTTCGGGGCTTCGTGTTCCGATGCCTCGAGAAGGATCCCGCCGACCGGTACCAGTCGGCCCGAGATTTGTTCATGGACCTGCGTGCCTTCCAGGCGGAGGGAATCAAGGAAGCCGCCGCGCGCGTGACGTTCCGCTCGGAGCCTCCCTGGAAGCACCGCCGCACGCGCGTCCTGCTCCGGAGCGCCGCGGGCGTGATCCTGTTCGTGCTGGGGCTCTGGGCGGGATCATGCTGGGAGAGGGGGCGCGTCCACACCGGGCCGACCCCGCCGGCGGCGTCCCGGACCTGAGGCACGAATCGGCAAGATTCTTGAATCTCTGGACAATTGATGCGAGGTGACGCAAAACGTCGGTGCGCCGGAACCGCTGCGGGACTGCTTGTCCTGGTCCTGGGCTCGGGTTGCACGGTGACTACGATGATCGTGGGAGCCGAGAAGCGGCAGAGCTACGAGCTCGAAGGCGACCTGAAGGTTCCGGACCCCGACTTTCGGCGCTCGGCCGAGGCCCTCGGCAACCCCATGGTCGGCGGCAACACGGCGACGCTGCTCGAGAACGGCGACGAGATTTTTCCGGCCATGGTGCGCGACATCCGGCGCGCGAAGAAGAGCGTCAATCTCGAGACCTACATCTTCCAGCCCGACCGCGCCGGCCGCATGGTCGCCGACGCCCTGATCGCAGCGGCCCGAAACGGCGTCGAGGTCCGCCTGCTCGTAGACGCCTGGGGCAGCAAGTTCAAGGACCTCAAGAAAGAGTTCGACGCCGCCGGCGTCCAGGCCCGGAAGTATCGCCCGGTGCGGCTCCTCGCGATCCACAAGATCGGGCGGCGGACCCACCGCAAGATCCTCGTCGTCGACGGGCGCATCGCCTACACCGGAGGCCTCGGGATCGACGACCGGTGGCTCGGCGACGCGCGCAACACGGACGAATGGCGCGATACGCAGGTGCGCGCCGAGGGTCCCGTCGCCGCCCAGATGCAGGCGATCTTCAGCGAGGACTGGACCTTCACGACGGGAGAGATCCTCACCGGCGAGAGGTTCTATCCGAAGATCGAGAGCAAGGGCGGCGCTCTCGGCCAGGCCGTCAAGGCCTCGCGAGGAGACTCGACCTCCCTCGCCAAGATGGTGTACTACATCGCGATCGAGGGCGCCACGAAGAGGATCTACATCGAGAACGCGTACTTCCTGCCGGACAAGGAGCTCCGCAAGGCGCTCATCGACGCCGTCAAGCGCGGCGTGGACGTCCAGGTGATGGTCCCCGGCCGAAACATCGACCTCCTGATGGTGCGCCAGGCCTCCTGGAGCCACTACGGCGAGCTCCTCGAGGGAGGCGTGCGCATCTGGGAGTACGAGCCCACGATGCTCCACAACAAGACGATGGTCGTGGACGGCATCTACTCGACGGTCGGTTCGATCAACTTCGTCGCGCGCTCGATGAACACGAACGCCGAGGAAAGTTTGGCGTTTTACGATCGCGAGTTTGCTCGAAAGCTCGAGGCCATGTTCCGGAAGGACCGCAAGCGGTGCGACGAGATCACGCTCTCCGAGTGGAAGAACCGGGGGTTCACGAAGCGGCTGTCGGAAACGGTCTTCTGGGCCTTCGAGCCGTACTACTAGACCGTCGCTCCCGCACCGGGCTGAGGTTCCAGGCCTCGCCTCGGGGCGTCCGCGCGCGGCTTAGAATGGCCATGGGATCAGCGGATGCCTGCATCGCGCGAGAGCGAGAGGATACCCACTGAGGTGACACGGCTGCTCATCGCTTGGCGCGATGGGAACGGACAAGCACCCGGTGAGCTGTTCACGATTTTGTACAGGGAGCTGCGCGCCCTGGCCCACGCGCAGCTTCGCCGCCTGCGCCGGCAGGAGTCGCTGGCCACCACCGGCCTCGTCCACGAGGCGTACCTGAAGCTGGCCATCCAGTCACGTCTCGACCTGCGCGACCGCGGCCACTTCCTGGCGCTGGCGGCGCGGGCGATGCGCCAGGTCGTCGTGGATCATGCGCGCCGACGCGCGGCCGGCAAGCGCGGAGGCGGCGCCATTGTCGATCTCCTCGACGAAAACAAGGCGGTGGCCGGCATCCCGTCCGTCGACATCCTGGCGCTGGACGAGGCTCTCGGACGCCTCGAGGGTCTCGATCCGCGTCTCTCTCGCATCGTCGACATGCGCTTCTTCGCCGGGTTCTCCGTGGAGGAGATCGCCGGCGCCCTGGGGCTGTCCGAACGAACGGTGAAGCGCGAGTGGCAGAAGGCTCGCGCGTTTCTCTACGCGGAGCTGCAGCCGGAGGCCCGATGAGGCCATCCCGGTGCAAAAATTTCGGATAACGCCGAGCAGGGGCGGTTACGCGGCGAGGAGCGCTTCCGCCGATCTAGCCATCCGTCGCGGGCGAGAGGCGGTGAACGCCCCATAGGCCGCGAGGGCTGCTATCGCCAGCACTCCGACGAGGCCGATGCCGAAGTGAGGGGCTTGCAACTTCGCGGTGACCGGGAAATTGAGCCAGACGTTCTGGCACACCAAAAGAGCCAGAATGCCCAGAAGGCCGAAGCGGAGCGTGGACACGAGGATCATCGCAATCACGATGCCGCATGCGATGCCGATGGCGCTGAAGTGGGATAGCGTCACCGGCGGTGCCCCAATCGCGGCGATCGCCGCGAATACGAGCAGGACCGCGAAATCCTTTCGCAGCACGAGCTTCAGGCCCAGCAACAGGATCGTCACGACCATCAGCATGCCCAGCGCGCCGAGCGGCCGAGCGAGCAGGCTTTCCAGGACGTAGCGGCCGCCCAGGGCGGTCTGGGGAACCGGCGGATCGAGGAAGTACATGAACGGCATCCTTCCGCCGGGATGGCCCAGGGGCGGGGGCGGCGCCCGAAGGCCGAGCACGTGCGGGATCAGGACGTGGACCTGAAGGTAGAAAAGGATGTAGAGAGTTCCGAGGGCCACGCCGCCGAGCACGTCGCGTCCGACCAGCGGATCGGCGAACCGGCCGCGCAAAAGCCGAGTCCACGAGATGAGGAACCTCGGATGTACTCGACGGGCGAGGGGCTCGAGTGCCATGTACAGGCACCAGATAACGGCGGCGTCGATCAGCGACTTGGAGAGCGCGATGATCAGCAGTATTCCTTCCTCTTCCGGCGAGGGGACGTGGTGTCCACCGAAGATCCAGACACCGAACCGCAGGCAGAACACCACAGCAGCGAGGCGGAAGGCGCCGCGCCGGTCCCCGCGGCCGCGCAGCCAGTTCCGAACACCGAGGACGGTCCCGCCGATCAGGATCACAGGGACAAGCAGGTAAACGATCCGCGCGGGCGTCGGGGGACGCGGCGGGAGCTTCGGCGCGGCCGGATCCCAATAAGAATCCCACGGAAAGACCAACTCGAAGAAGACGGGTTTCCCTCCCCGCGCTGCGGCCTCGACGCGCACCGGGTAGCCGCCGAAGTCGCTGAGCACGCCGGTCCAGGCGGCTCGACTGTCCGCGAACACGGGCGGGTTGCGTGTGGGTGGCACTGCCCGGAAGTGCGCCGGGTCGAGGCCGGCTTCTTGGAAGAGCGGCGCCCAGTCAGGAGGCGGAACATCCCCGCGAGGCGGCTCGGCGTCCTCGGCCTCGACCTGCAGGTAAATGAGCCGACCCCGGAGATCCGTGAAGACGGCCATGTCGCCGGGGGCGGAGGGTGGATCTTCTCTCGTGACACGCCCATCTCTTCCGACAGGAGCGAGGTATCGCGAAGCCTGCCGATAGAAGAAGACGCCGATCCGCTGGCCGCGGTCGCGGAGGGACTTCCATCGATCCGGTGACGTCTCGTTGGCCTCAACGTAGCGTATGTAGCGGTTCGAGCCGAACCAGATCATTCGGGCGCGATCGACCGGCTCGGCGCTTTGCCCGAGCCGCCCCACCATGGCCCGGGCGCTGTCTTCCAGAGCGTCCGCGCTGCGGGTCCAGGGTACCCAACCGAGGATCGAGGTCCGGTCGGCGAGGAGCACGAGCAGGATCAGCATGGCGAGCGTGGCGCCCAGCATGCCGAACGCGACCGCCGGCTTGAGCGCTCCTTCGGGCCCCGCAGCGGCCACCAGCTCCGGTGACGGCGTCTCGCCGGCGGCCACGGCGGCCGCGAGCGGGTCACCGCCGGGCAGGGCGGCCGCCACCGCCCGAGCGGAGGGTGGACGCAAAGCGGGGTCACTCTCCAGACAGCGCAGAATGATCCGCTCGACCCCCGGATCGAATCCCTCCACCAGCGCAGAGGGTCTCGTGGGTGGTGTGGATTCCTCGCGCAGCCGGCGCGTCTCTTCCGGTGTGGCGAGCGCGAAGGCACGTTTTCCCGTGAACAGCTCATAGAGCACCAGGCCCAACGCGTACAGGTCGCTCCGCGAGGTCGCCACGCGTCCGTCGAGCTGCTCGGGCGCCATGTAGGCCGGTGTTCCCGCCTGCGACTGCCACGACGAATCGGCGGCCACAGCCAGCCCGAAGTCGGTGATGCGCACACGACCCCTGCCGTCGAGCATCACGTTTGCCGGCTTGAGGTCGCGATGGAGGATGCCGGCCTCATGGGCCGCGGCCAGGCCTGCGCAGAGCTGTCGCGCGATGTCGAGCGATTTCTCTTTTGGCAGATGTCCAATGCGCCGGAGCAGAGAGGCGAGGTCTTCTCCGTCGATATACTCCATGGACAGGAAGTGCCGCCCGTCGGCCTCGGTCACGTCGTAGACGCGGCAGACGTTGGGGTGGGCGATCTGGCGGGCGAGCTTCACCTCGTCCAGGAAGAGATGTAGCGAGGCCGGCTCGCGCTGGAGCTGCCCGGGAAGGAACTTCAGCGCCACCGCCTGGCCCAGCTTGAGATCGTCGGCGCGATAGACCATTCCCATGCCGCCCCGGCCAAGGAGGTTGACGACCCGGTAGCGATTGGCGAGCACGGTCCCGGGCAGGAGGCCTCGTTCTTCGGATTCTTCCGCGGACGCAGTCCCCTGCCGGAGCAGGCGCCGCAGCACGCTTTCCAGGTGAGTCGCCGAATCTGGCTCGTTGCTGACCGTGCGCGCGCGGCTCTCGTCGATCCTCCGCAACAAATCTTCGACCGCCGCCCCCGTGGCGGCGTCGAGAACACCCGCCTCGGCGTCGCCGCGAAGGACCACCTCCACGTCGGCCCGCAAGCCAGGATCGCCGGCGCAGGCTTCGTCGAGCCAGGCGCGCCTCTGTTCCGGTGAAAGGTCGAGGACCTCATCGAGGAGCGGCTGCATACGCCGCCAGCGTCGAGGATCGAGGGCGGTCATGGTCGCCGTGTCGGCCTCGGATTCTACTGCCGTATTCGGGCGAGGCCGTTGAGAAGACGAGCCCGAAATGTGGACGGCGAGTTCTCGAAACGGGGCGACGAAGCCGAACACCGCCTATGGCGTCGGAATGAGATAGCCCGAGATACTACCGCCGGTCATCAGCGCATCGCTTGCGCTCCCGGTGCGGAAAGCCACGAACTCCACCTGTGTCTCAGGATCGGCGTAGAGGCGCACCTGCTGGCAGCCTATGAAGACTCCGCTGCCCGTGGATGTGGGTGGGATGTAGTGCTCGGCGAACACATCCCTGACCGTGGTGGTCACTTTCAAAGCGTAGATAGTCTGACCCGCAGGAAGGGCCGTAACGGACGTCACCTGCTCGATGATCAGGCGATAGCCTGCAGGCACCACAAATTGGTCGACGCCCAAGACCTCACCATCCGGAATAAAGAAGTTCAAGGACTTCTGGAACGGTATCCGCACGCGGTCGATGCCAACGTCCCATGCGCCAGACTGCCGCGCGTTCACGGTCGGGGTGTTTACAACGTTGACGTCTTTCGATTCGACTGCGCGGGCTGGGCGATCCCCGGCGGCAGTGAACAGCACGAGGGCGACACCAACAAACACAACGCGTCTCGAGGCGGAAGAGATGCGGTTCTTCATATGACCTCCGGCAAGGGGTCGCCGGCCACCGGCCGCGACACCTGTCGAGATTCCTCCGTCCGCGTCAGACCCAGCCTGTTCGTGTGCACAGAACCCTCCTCTGAATGGTCACCCATTGGCGACGGCCGTCCGATAACGACTCGACATGCCAGGGAGAACGCAAGTCGTGGCCGACAGGGGCCACGAGCCGCCTTCCGAGGGCAGCGGAAGGAAGACCCGCGCGGGGATGAAGCCCCGGACGGCCCGTGCGGAGACTTCCGAGGCGTGTTTTATGAAATTCCGGAAGGTTTCCTCGTGGCCTATGAGAGCGCGGACCGAAGCACGTTTGTCGCCAGTCCTCTTCACCTGTCCGTGGCGGCGTTGAGAATACCGACTACCTCCAAGTCTGCCCGCAGTCCGGGATCGCCGACGCAGGCCTCGTCGAGCCAGGCGCTCCTCTGTTCCGGGGAGAGGTCGAGGACCTGATCGAGGAGCGGCTGCACACGCCGCCAGCGCGCGGGATCGAAGGCGGTCATGGATCGACCTGCGGTCCTGGAATTCTAGAGCGTCGTGCCCGGGCCAGGGAGGACGGCGGCCCGCCTCTGGCCCCGATCAGCGACGACTTGCGTTTTTCCCTAATGAGTAACGGACCAGGCCCACCGGGCGAGGAGGCGAACATGCACGAGAGGAAATGGATTCTTTGCCATGGCGCCTGCGCCCTGGCTTTCGCAATACTCGTTCTGAGCATTGCTCCCGCGGCGAGCGCCTTAGCCGCGGGCGCGCGCTTGATGAAGAGCCCGCCCTCGACCTCCACCGACAAGAGGACCGAATCGTCGGCACCGGGCCAGTGGATCTCCATCGGACCAAGTCGCGTGATCGAGAATAAAGCGGCTGGCCAATACAACGCCGTGGGGCGGCTGACGACGGTGGCCGTGCATCCGAACAATCCCCAGATCATCTACGTCGGCTCGCCGGGCGCGAGCGGCCACGAAGGCTGCGGCGTCTGGAAAACCACGAACGGAGGCACTTTCTGGGCGCCGATCGCAGACACCTTGCCCAGTCTCGCGGTCGATGCCATCGCCATTGACCCGACCAATCCGGACCGGGTGTACGTCGTCCTCTTCAAGGATGGCCTGTATCGCTCCGATGATGCGGGTGTGAGCTGGACGCACGTGTACGGAAACCTCCACACGCGCACCGACATCTCGGCCGCCGGGGACCGGACTGCGCTGCTGATCAACCCTCTCGACCCCCTCATGCTTTACCTGACCACGGATCTTGGGGTACAGCGATCGACGGACGGAGGGCAGCAGTGGCAGGTGTCGCTCAGCGCGGGAATGGCCACGTCTCTGGTGATGGATCCGCGAGAGCCAAACACCCTCTACGCGGCAATTTCAAACAACGCCGGGGCGATGGGGATCTACAAAACCTCGGACGGCGGCGCTTCGGGTGACAGCAGTTGGGTTCCCCAGTTCCAGCTCCCATTCGGAAGCATGCCCGGACGGAATATTCTGCTCGCGATCAGCCACCCGGCATCTGCAGCGAACGCGACGGTCTACGCCCTTTTTCCGAGGGGCCCTGTGCTTGGGGGTGATCTTTTCAAGGGCATTGGCTACGATCTCTTTCGAACGATTGACGGGAGCACCTGGTCAAAGCCATTCACCTGCTCTCCGGACCTCGACAAGTCCTACGCCAATTGCAATTTCGCGGTCATGAGCGCCAACCCTGTCGAGCCGGACGTCCTCTATCTCGGCGGGGTCGCCTTTTTCACCTCGAACGACGGTGGAATGAATTTCGAGCGTGCGCCGTCAGACGATAATTTCAACTTGCAGCCCAAGGCCCCCCATGTGGATTACTGGGAGCTGATCACGGACCCGCTCAACGCTGCAGTTTTGTACGCCGCGAGCGACGGCGGTCTCTACAAGTCGTCGGATCACGGAAAGAACGGCACATGGACGTTCATCGGTGAGGGAATCACGAACGTGGAAATGTTCGATCTGGCCATCGCGAAAAACTTTCCGAACCGCGCAATCACCGGGACGCAGGACAACGGCAGCAATCGGTATGACGGGAACCTCGTATGGGAGCACTTCGCTGGAGGAGACGGCGGTGCCGTTACGATCGACCCAACCGATCCCGACCGCTTCTATTTTTCGGGAAACAACGGAGACGTGAGCCAAACCTCGGACGCGGGCGCGAGTTGTCACTCTGACCCTTGGGGCGCGGGTTGTCAACTCTTCCTTTCGGGAATTCCCGACGACGTGGTGACAAGGTGCCACGCCTACAACATGACGTTTCAGCTCCTAGTGCATCCTGGGGCATCTGCACCCGTGCTCGACGCGTGCATTGACCTTTGGCGGACCACGACGACTGTCCCTCCGGGAACCTGGACTGCGATCACACCGGACGGGGACATAGTTGTGCGCGCTGCGATCGACCCCAGCATCGACCTCTACTATGCCGGCACGGACAAGGGTCGGCTGCTCGCCGGGTTGGGCGGAGGAGGCTGGCAAGGGGTCTTCACGCATCCCGCACTCCTGAAGGTCTCCGACATCGATGTGGATGCAGCGCACCCCGAGACGATCTACGCGTCCTTCGCCCCTCCTGCAATCATTGAACGCAACTGCGACACCCAAGCCGTCGCGAGGAGGATCTACCAGCTGAGGCGCTCATCCCCGACCCCCTCGAGCGCGACGACGACCTCGACGGACATCACGAACAACTTCCCCTTGGGCCTGTGCGTCAACGCGCTGGCGATCGACCCCCGAATCCCCCGGACGGTGTACGCCGCGACCGACCGGGGAGTCTATCGCGGCCGCAGCAATGCCACGGGGGGACCGTGGCTATGGGAGTCGTACAACGAAGGAATGCCTCCCGCCAGTGTCATCGATCTCGAGGTTGATGCGACCGCGGGCGAGCTCTTCGCGGCAACGGTCGGCCGCAGCGCCTTCAAGGCGACGATCGAGACGACGCTTTCGACGGGCATAGACATCAAGCCGGGCGGCTTCCCGAACGTCATCAATGCCGGGAGCCATGGGAAGACTCTCGTCGCTATCCTCTCGAGTGTGACCATCGGCGCCCCGGACGAGGTCGACAGGGCGTCTTTGACGTTCGGCCGCACGGGAGACGAGACGAGCCTCGTCTCATGCAACGCGGGCGAAGACGTCAACGGCGACGGACGCCTGGACCTGGTGTGCCGTTTTGCCACCGCATTGACCAAATTCCAGATGGGGGATACCGAGGGCATCCTGAAAGGCAAGACGGTTGAGGGCACGCCGATTATCGGCAGTGACTCAGTCAGCATCGTGCCCTGAGAGGCAAAAACGCGCGCGAGGGTACTCCTCGCGCCGCGCGGTGAATCGGACTCTGTTGCGTGCAACCAGGAGGGGCCCGGCCTGTCGTCTCGTCGAGCTGGGGGATCAGGCGGACGCGATTCCCGAGTCCAGCTCCGCGCCGACCACCGGCAGTCCGGCGCGCAAGGGCTTGGGCTCGGGGATCGGCGCCGTGCAGCAGGATTCCTTGCAGGCGTCGTAGAGTGTGCGCCGCTGGACCGGCGAGTATCCGGCGTCGGAGATGACCCGGCGCATCTCGTCCTGCGTCATTCGATTGCGGGCGCCCGCGGCGTAGACGACGTTCTCCTCGATCATGATCGAGCCCAGGTCGTCGGCGCCGAAAGAGAGCGAGACCTGGCCGATCTTGGGACCCTGCGTGACCCAGGAGCCCTGGACGTGGCGGATGTTGTCGAGGAAGAGCCGCGAGACCGCCAGCGTCTTCAGGTACTCGAAGCCGCCCGCCTCCTCGACCTTTCCGTCGAGCTCGGTGTTCTCCTTCTGGAAGGTCCACGGAATCCAGGCCGTGAATCCGCCGGTGCGGTCCTGGAGATCGCGGACGACCTCGAGGTGCTCGACGCGCTGGGCGTAGGTCTCGCCGACGCCGAACATCATCGTCGCCGTCGTGCGCATGCCCAGGCCGTGCGCCGACTCGTGCACGTCCACCCACTTCTCTGTCGGAGCCTTGGTGAGCGACCAGATGCGCTTGCGCACCGAGTCCTCCAGGATCTCGGCGCCTCCGCCGGGGATCGACTGGAGGCCGGCGTCCCGCAGCCGCGCGATGACGTCGCGCATGGGCCACTTCGTCAGCTTCTGGAGAAAGTAGACCTCCGGCGCCGAGAGGGCGTGGAGATGGATCGTCGGAAACGTCGTCCGGATGAAGCGGAACATCTCCTCGTAGAAGGAGAACGGCAGGTCGGCGTGGACACCTCCCTGCAGGAGGACGCCCGTCCCGCCCAAGTCGATCGTCTCCTGGATCTTCCGGCCGATCTCCTCGTGCGAAAGGACGTAGGCCTCGGGGTGGTCGGCGGAGGGCCGGTAGAACGCGCAGAATTGGCAGCGGTAGACGCAGACGTTGGTGTAGTTGATGTTGCGGTCGACGATGTACGTCGCCACGGACGGGTCGTTCTTCCGGTTGCGCACGGCGTTCGCCGCCGCCCCGAGCTCGAGGAGATTCCCCTCCTCCAGCAGCGTCACGGCGTCGGCGGCCGACAGTCTCTCGCCCGAGAGCGTTCTCTCGAGGATGGCTCCGGACCGGCGGGCCTTCGTCACGCCTCCAATTCTATCCGGCCCTGGAGGGAATCCTCAGCTCCGGTAGTCGGCGTTCAACGAAACGTAGTCATGCCCGAAGTCGCTCGAGAGAACACGGGCCTCGGCGGTGCCGACACCGAGGTCGAGCGTCAGCGGTACGCGCTCACGGGCGAAGACGCGCGCGGCGTCGCGCTCACGATGGCCGGCCGGTTCGCCTCCGGAGACCATCGCGACCGAGCCCACCGAGAGCGATACGCGCCGCGCTGAGAGGCGGGCGCCGCTCCGGCCGACCGCGGCGAGGATGCGTCCCCAGTTGGGATCGCCGCCATGGAGAGCGGTTTTGACGAGCGGCGACGTCGCAACGGCATGGGCGGCCAGCCGGGCGTCGCGCGACGAAGCGGCGCCGCGGACCCGGATGTCCATCACGCGCGTCGCACCCTCCCCGTCCCGGACGATCCTCCAGGCGAGTTCGCCGCAGACCGCCGAAAGCGCCCTCTCGAAGTCCGCGTCCTCGGGCCCGCCCGCCATCGGCTCGCCTCCAAGCCGTCCCGAGGCCATCAGCAGGACCGTGTCGTTGGTCGACGTGTCGCCATCGACCGAGATGGCGTTGAACGAATCGGCCGCGGCCCGGCGCAGCGCCGCGTGGAGGTATTCGGGCGCGGCCGGGGCATCGGTCATCAGGAAAGCGAGCATCGTGGCCATGTCGGGATGGATCATCCCGGCCCCCTTGGCCAAGCCGACGACGCGGCCGATCCGGCCCGAGCGGCGGAAGGTGGCCGCGGCGACCTTGGGCCCGACGTCGGTGGTCAGGATCGCCTGCGACGCGGCGTCGAGCCCGCGCGATGACAGGCGCGCGACGGCGTCCGGGAGTGCTGCCCGAATCTTCGCGTCCGGCAACGGAACACCGATGACGCCGGTCGAGGCGAGGAAGACCTCCGTGGGCTCGCAGCCCACCAGCTCCGCCGCCCGCCGGCGCACGCGCAACGCGCCGGCGACGCCGGCCCGGCCCGTGATCGCGTTGGCGCAGCCGGCGTTGACGACGACGGCGCGGACGCGGCCCGCCGTACGTCGGAGCGCGGAGCGCGACAGGACCACGGGCGCCGCCGGAAAGCGATTCCGCGTGAAGATCGCGGCCCCAGTGGCGCCGCCATCCGCCACGACCAGCGCGAGGTCGGGCCGCTTCCGGCGAACTCCCGAACGCACACCCGACGCCACGAATCCCCGGGGCAGCTTCACGCCCGTCCTCCGCGAGACAGCGCGGCGATCCGCCGCTTGGCCGCCGAGGCCGCACGCGCGACGTTCTTGGGCGCGGTCCCCCCGAACGCGCGCCGCCGCGAGAGTGACCGGTCGAGGTCGACCGCGCGCAAGTCTTCCGCCGTGACCTCTTTCGATGACCCGAGGTCCCGGATCGAACTGCCGCGGGCCTCCGCTTCCGCTACGCGCCGACCGGCAATCTCATGCGCACGCCGGAACGGCACGCCCCGCGCCGCCAGTGCGTCGGCGAGCTCGGTCGCGAGGAACCGCTCGTCGGCGGCCGCGGCGCGCATGCGGGCGCGGTCGAGTGCGATGCCGGCGACGAGCTGCGCGGCAGCCGGCAGGACCGCCGCGAGCGTGGCCCGCAGACGGAATACCGGCTCCTTGTCGAGCTGAAGGTCTTTGTTGTACGCGAGAGGCAGCCCCTTGAGCACCGCGAGGAACCCCGCGAGCTCCCCGGCGGCCCGCGCCGCGTGGCCGCGCACGAGTTCGAGCAGGTCCGGGTTCTTCTTGTGCGGCATTCGGGAGGATCCGGTCGCCAGTCGGTCCGGCAGCGCCACGAAGCGAAGCTCCTCGGAGGAGAAAGCGATCAGGTCCTCGGCCATCCGCGATAGATGCGACAGAAGAACCGCGCCCGCATAGAGATAATCGGCGGCCGCGTCGCGGTCGGACACCGCGTCGAGCGAGTTGGCGGCCGCCCGCGCAAACCCCAGGCTTCGGGCGATCGCGCGGCGGTCCACACGAACCGGGCTGCCCGACAGCGCGCCCGCTCCGAGCGGGCATTCGTCGGAAAGCGCCGCGGCCGAGGCGAGGCGTGAGGCGTCCCGCAGCAGCATCTCGACGTACGCCAGGCACCAGTGGCCGAATGTGATCGGCTCCGCGCGGCGGCCGTGCGTGAATCCCGGCATCGGCGTCCCCGCTTCCGACGCGGCCCGACCTGCGAGGACCGAGGCGAGCCCGAAGACACCCGCACGCGCCTCGGCGAACGCCTTGCGGAGATAGAGGCGCAGGTCGACGGCGACCTGGTCGTTGCGCGAACGGCCCGTATGCAGCTTGCCGGCGAGGCCGCCGATCCGCGACGCCAGCCGCGCCTCGACATACGAGTGCACGTCCTCGTGGCCCGAGGCCGGCGCTTCCTCGCGGCCCACCGCGCGCAGCGCGCGCGTGAGACGGGCGACCTCCCGCGGCGCGAGCACGCCGGCCTTTCCGAGCGCCCGCGACCAGGCGACCGACCCCTCCACGTCCTCGGCGAGCAGCTCGCGGTCGAACGCGAAGGAGTCGTTCAGGACTGCGAGCGCGGGCGAGGTCCGCTCCCGAAAGCGAGAGCCCCAGAGGTCCCGGCGCGCCGTCATCGCCCGCTCCGAGCGGTGCGCGGCGCGCGCCCGACGGAGACCGGCGCCAGCCGCCGGCGGCCCCGGTTCTGGAGGCCGAAGAGGCGGATGAATCCTCCCGCGTCCTGAGGTGTGTACCCCGACATATCGAAGGAGGCGAGGCCCTCGTCGTAAAGAGAACGCTCGGAGCGACGCCCGCACGTCGTCACCGTGCCCTTGAACAGCTTGAGCGTGACGGAGCCGGTGACGCAGTCCATGATCGAGGCGAAGAAGGCGTCGAGCCCCTCCCGCAAAGGAGTGAACCACTGTCCGTAGTAGACGAGCTCGGCGTAGCGCAGGGCGAGTCGCTCCTTCTCACGAATCGTCTCCCGGTCGAGCGTGATCGATTCGAGCGCCCGCAGCGCCGCAACGAGGAGCGTGCCGCCCGGGGTCTCGTAGACGCCGCGCGACTTGATGCCCACGAGGCGGTTTTCCACGATGTCGGTGCGTCCGACGCCGTGACGCCCCCCGAGCGCGTTGAGCGTGCGAACGAGCGCGGCGGGAGACGATCGGACGCCGCCGACCGAAACCGGGAAGCCGGACTCGAAGGCGATCTCCAGGCGCTCGGCCTCGTCCGGCGCGTCGGCGGGATCGACCGTCAGCTTGAACACCGATGGATCCGGCTCGCGGGCCGGATCTTCGAGGGGGCCGCCCTCGTGGGACAGGTGCCAGAGGTTGCGGTCGCGCGAATACGGGTCCTTGCGCGTGGCCGGCACCGGGATCCCGCGCGCCGCCGCGTAGTCCATGGCGTCCTCGCGCGACGATATGTCCCACTCCCGCCAGGGAGCGATGACCGTCAGCTCGGGGGCGAGGGCCTGGTAGGCGAGCTCGAAGCGCACCTGATCGTTGCCCTTGCCGGTGCAGCCGTGGGCGAGTGCGTCGCACCCGGTGGCGAGCGCAACCTCGACCTGTTTGCGCGCGATCAGGGGCCGCGCCGCGGCGGTGCCGAGCAGATACTCGCGCTCATAGATCGCTCCCGATCGCAGAATCGGGAAGAGGTAGTCTCGGGCGAACTCCTCGCGCAGGTCGAGCAGGTGAAAGTCCACGGCCCCGGTGCGGCGCGCCTTCTCGGCGAGGCCCGAGGTCTCCTCCTCCTGACCGACGTCGGCGGCCACGGCCACGACCTCGCAGCCGTAGTTCTCCCGCAGCCAGGGAATGATGATCGAGGTGTCCAGACCTCCCGAGTAGGCCAGGGCCACGCGGCGGACGTTTTTCATGGCGTCTTCGGCTCCTTCAAAACCGATTCGAAAGTCTTCAGGAAGCGCGCCAGAGCGGCGCGCGGCACCACGTAGGGCGGCAGGAGCCGGAGGACCGTGCGGCGGGCCGTACCGACCACGAAGCCTTCGTCGAGCAGGCGCCGCGCCACGGGGCCGGCCTCGCGGTCGAGCTCGATTCCCCACATCAGGCCGCGACCTCGCACCGCGACGATCCCGGACGTTCGGCCGGACAGATCGGAGAGTCTCGCGCCGAACCATTTGCCCAGGGACTCGATCCGCGCGAGCAGGCCCGCCGTCTCGACCTCGTCGAGGAACGCGAGGCCGAGCGCACACGCCAGCGGATTGCCGCCGAACGTCGATCCGTGCTGGCCGGGCGCAACGAGGCTGTCGAAATCCGACGACATGAGTACGGCCCCCAGCGGCAGGCCTCCGCCGAGGGGCTTGGCGAGCGTCACGATGTCCGGCCGAACGCCGGCGCCCTCGAAGGCGAAGAGCGTCCCCGTCCGCCCGAGGCCGCACTGGACCTCGTCGAACACGAGGGTCGCGCCGGAGCGGTCGGCCGACCGCCGGGCCGCGCGCAGGAAGTTCTCCTCGAGCGGGACGACGCCGGCCTCCCCCATCACCGGCTCGAGCAGGATCGCGGAGGTCTCCTCCGAGACGGCCGCCTCCAGAGCCGGCACGTCGTTGGGCGCCACGAACCGGGCGCCGGGAATCAGCGGCCCGAACGGCTCGCGATAGGGCGCGTGCCCCGTGACCGACAGCGATCCGAGGGTCCGGCCGTGGAAACTTTCCTCGAGGGCGACGATCCCGGTGCGGCCGGGCCGCCGCAGGCGCGCGAACTTCAACGCGGCCTCGTTGGCCTCGGTGCCGCTGTTGCAGAAGAACGCACGCGACAGCCCGGCGGCGCGCGTCAGCCTTTCCGCCAGAAGGCCCTGGGCCGGGTGATAGAAAAGATTCGAGACGTGCCAGACGCCCTGCGACGCCTCGCGCAGCGCCCGCTTGAGGCGCGGGTGGTCGTAGCCGAGCGCGCTGACCGCGATGCCGGCGAGCAGATCCCAATACGCCCGCCCCTCCGCGTCGATGATGCGGGCGCCCCGGCCCCGGCGCGGATGGAACGGCGAACGCGCGTACGTCCGGGCGACGGACGCGGCCTCGCGCGCTTCCACGCCCGCGGCGCTCTCAGGCGGGAAGTACATGAGTTCCTCCCCGCCCCCCGGACAACGCCGCCTCTTGCCGGGCCGGCCCCGCGATGACGACCTCGCCGACGCCCCGCGAGGCGGCCTCGAGGCATGCCGTCAGCTTGGGTCGCATCCCGCCCGTCACGGCAGGGCTCTCGAGGAGCCGACGAGCGGCCGGGGCGTCCAGGTCCTCGATGAGACGTCCGAGTCCGTCGGCGACGCCCTCGACGTCGGTCAGGAAGACCAGGCGGCGCGCGGAGAGCGCCGCGGCGACCGCCGCCGCCACCGCATCGGCGTTGACGTTCAGAGGACTGCCGTCGGGCCCGGCCGCGAGCGGCGCGAGCACCGGGAGGAATCCCGCCGAGCGCATCGCTTCGAAGATCCGCGGGTCCACCCGCGTGACGACCCCGACGCAGCCGAGGTCGATGCCGTCGACCGGCGGATGGACGTCGGCCCGCACGACGCCGACGTCGGCACCGGACAGCCCTGCCGCGGCCGTCCCCAGATCCTGGAGCTCGTGGACGAGGCTCCGGTTCACGCCCGAAAGCGCGGCCACGACGATCTCGAGCGTCTCGGGATCGGTGATCCGCAGACCCGCATGGGTCCGCTTCGGGATGCCGCGGGCCGCGACGGCCGCGTCGATCCTCTTGCCGCCGCCGTGCACGAGCACCAGCGACTCACCGGCCGCCGCACGGACGGCGATCGCCGAGAGCAGCGCCCCGCGGGCCGCACGGTCTTCGAGGAGGCTTCCGCCGAGCTTGACGACGACCCGCGCTGAGTCGCTCACGAAAGGCCCTCGGCTTCCGGCCTTGCGAAGAGCAGGTTGAAGTTCTGCACCGCCTGCGACGCCGCGCCCTTGAGCAGGTTGTCGATGACGCACACCAGCGCCGCGCGGCGGCCGCCATCCAGGAGGGCGAACCCGATCGCCGCTCGGGGCGTGCCGACCACTTCGTTGAGCTCCGGCAGGACGCCCGCCGGCCGCACGTCGACGAGCGGCGAGTCCGCGTAGGCATCCGCATAACGGCGCGAGAGCTCGTCCGGAGATACGGAGCGGGCGAACGCCACGTGGACGGTCGAAAGAATGCCGCGCACC
The DNA here is from genome assembly GCA_046725935.1 of Acidobacteriota bacterium. Classification (GTDB taxonomy): domain Bacteria; phylum Acidobacteriota; class Thermoanaerobaculia; order UBA5066; family Gp7-AA6; genus DAHUXD01. The sequence goes on from JBKOZO010000211.1 coordinate 19,359, forward strand.
GTCGGCATCAAGTGCGGTACGAACACGAACGGGTGCCGCACGGGCAGGCCGAGCTGCTGTCGCATCTCCGGTTCGTGGCGGTGCGTGCCCGCGCCGTAGGCCCTTACGTTGCCGGAGAGCTCCGAGAACGACCACGCAACGTCGCCGCGGCGGCCGGCTCCGGAGGTCCCGCTCTTGGAATCACAGACGACGGGTTGCGCATCGTCGAGCAGATCGACCACCGGCTTGACGGCCAGCAACACGGATGTCGGATAGCAACCCGGGTTGGCCACCAGGCGGGCCCCCGGCACGGAGGCGCGGGACCATTCCGTCAGGCCGTAGACGGCTTCGCCGAGCAGCTCCGGGCGGGGGTGCGGAAAGCCGTACCAGGCGGGATAATCGTCGGCGCGCACGAGGCGAAAGGCCCCGGAGAGGTCGATGATCTTCAGCTCCGGGGCCCAGTCGAGCAGCAGCGGCGCAATCTCGGCCGACACCTCGTTGGGCGTTGCGAGGAACACCGCGTCCGGCCCGGCCTCGAGCAGGGCGTCGATGTCGAGAGGCGCCGCATCGGGCCCACTCTGTCCGGCGAGGCTCCGGTGGAGCTGAGAGAACGGCACCCGCGCGCCGCCGGTTCCCGAGAACAGCGGCCCGAGCGTCGCGCCGCAGTGGCGCGCCAGCAGCGCGACGAGCTCTCCGCCGGCATAGCCGGTGGCGCCCACGACGGAAACGGACGGACGAGTCGAATGCGTCGACATGGCAGAAAAAGCGTCCGCCGGCCTAGGCGCGGCGGCGCGCGGACGCCGGTCGGCGCCGCGACGGGAACCGCGCCGGACGCTCTTCGTCGCCGGCGCGCAGGAGCGCGTGGAGCCGCCCCGCCAGGTCGCGGGAGTCCGCCTCCGACCGGGCGGCGAGGAAGATCGTGTCGTCGCCGGCGATGGTTCCGACGACGCCGTCGAGCGAGGCGGCGTCGATGGCGAGCGCGACTGGCTGGGCGTCGGCCGGCGGAGTGCGCAGCACGACGAGCGTGCCGGCCGGCTCGACGGAGAGGACGTATTGCCGGACCAGGCGCCCGACTTTCTCCAGCCGCCGCCCCGCCACGCTCGCCTCCGCTTCCCCGGCGGGCTCTCCGGGCGGCGCGTCCGGCAGCCGGTATCCGTCGGGTCCCTTCACCAGGCCGAGCTCGCGAATGTCGCGCGAGAGCGTCGGCTGGGCAGCCTCGAGGCCCTCGGAGGCGAGAAGCCGGCGGAGCTCCGACTGGGACCGGATCGCCTGCCCGGCAATCAGACGCCGGATGGCCTCGCGGCGGCGGAGCGCCGCGCCAGAATTTTCATTCACAATAGTGAATATTCATTCATAAGCGGGCACGTGTCAACAGTTTTCTTGGCTCGCGGGCCGTGTGCCGGCCGGCGGCGGAGGGCGAGGGCTAGAGGAAGCGGAGGGGACGGGCGGCCGGAATCAAGCCGTCTTCGGCGGCCATGCGGAAAAAAGCCTCGAGCCCGTCCAGATCCCCAGCGTCGAGCTCGAAGTGGAGGGCGTGGCGCAGGTAGTCCTCGACCACGGCCGGCGAGAGGCCCGATGACGCCGCCTCATCGCGGACGAGAGAATCGAACTGACGGAGCCCGGCCTCGTAGGACCGGCGCAGGATCGCCGCGACCTCGGGCGTGGCCGTCTCGGAACGGACTGCCCAGAAGGCGAACACGAAGGGGTGTCCGGAGAACGCCCGCCACTCTGCGGCCAGGTCCAGCACGACGTGCCCGTTGAGGCGCGTCTTGAGCGCGGGATCGCCGATGATCAGGCGAGCGTCGGCCTGCCCTCCCCGCTCGCGATATTCGGGGGAGAGCCCATAGACGCGCTTCAGCAGAATCCGGGTCAGCGCCGCGGACGTTCGCGACGCGGGGTCGAGCTCGATCGACCGGATCCGCTCGCGCGAGACGTCGGAGACGAGGAGGACCGAGCGGACCTCCGAGGAGGCGGCGATCCCGAGCCCGGGAACGACCTTCAGCCCCGGGATCCTGGCGTACTCGATCGACGGGATCAGGCCGACGTCGGCTTCCCCGGCCGCTAGCTTCGCGGCGCAGGCCGACGGGACGTCCCGCGAGACGGAGACGCCTTCGGGAGGCTCGTGGAGCAGGCCCCAGGTCAGGGGCCGGGCATTCAGGAAGTCGACGACGGAGACGCGGAGCGCGGTCACCCCTGCGTCATCATGTTCAGGAACTCGCCGTTGGTCTTGGTCTTCTCGAGCTTCTCGGTCAGCAGCTCCATGGCCTCGACGACCGACAGCGGGTTGAGGACCTTGCGGAGCACCCAGACGCGGTTGAGCTCCTGCTTGTCCATGAGCAGCTCTTCCTTGCGCGTGCCCGACTTGTTGATGTCGATGGCCGGGAAGACGCGCTTGTCCATGAGCTTGCGATCGAGGTGGACTTCCATGTTGCCGGTGCCCTTGAACTCCTCGAAGATCACGTCGTCCATGCGGGAGCCCGTGTCGATCAGGGCCGTTGCCATGATCGTCAGCGAGCCTCCCTCCTCGACGTTGCGCGCGGCGCCGAAGAAGCGTTTGGGCCGCTGGAGGGCATTGGAGTCCACGCCGCCCGACAACACCTTGCCCGACGGCGGCACGATCGCGTTGTAGGCGCGCGCGAGCCGCGTGATCGAGTCGAGCAGGATGACGACGTCGCGCTTGTGCTCGACCAGGCGCTTGGCCTTCTCGATCACCATTTCGGCGACCTGTACGTGGCGGGCCGCCGGCTCGTCGAAGGTCGAGGAGATGACCTCTCCCTTCACCGAGCGCTGCATGTCCGTGACCTCCTCGGGACGCTCGTCGATGAGCAGCACGATGAGCGTGACCTCGGGGTGATTGGTCGAAATCGAGTTGGCCAGGGACTGCAGGATCATCGTCTTTCCGGTGCGCGGCGCCGCGACGATCAGTCCGCGTTGACCCTTTCCGACCGGAGCGACGAGGTCGAGCACGCGGGACGTCATGTTCGTCGGGACCTCGAGCCGGATGCGGTCCTGCGGGTAGAGCGGCGTGAGGTTGTCGAAGAAGATCTTCTCGCGCGCGACGTCCGGGTGCTCGAAGTTGACCGCTTCGACCTTGATCAGGGCGAAGTAGCGCTCCCCCTCCTTGGGGGGCCGGATCTGGCCCGAGACCGTATCGCCGGTGCGCAGATCGAACTTGCGGATCTGGGAGGGCGAGACGTAGATGTCGTCGGGACCCGGCAGGTAGTTGTACTCGGGAGCGCGCAGGAAACCGAAGCCGTCGGGCAGGCACTCGAGGACCCCTTCCGAGAAGATCAAACCCTTCTTCTCGGTCTGCGCCTGCAGGATCTTGAAGATCAAGTCCTGCTTGCGCATTCCGGTGGCGTTCTCGACCTCCAGGTCCTTGGCGATCCTCAGCAGCTGCGGGATCTTGATCTCGTGCAGCGCACGGATGTCGAGGGTGTCGCCATGTTCGACGGCGGCCTCCTCGCCCGCGGTGTCGGGAAGACCCTCGGGCGGAGCCTCGAGTGTCTCGACGTCGGAGTCGTTGTTGTTGCCTTTTCGTCTGGCCATCTGTTTGTCCTCTTGGTGTGATCCAGGGAAGCCGAAGCCGGGAGTTGGGGGCGAGCGGACGGGAGGGCTCCCGGCGCGGAACTCTATATCAAACGGGGTCGAACCTCAGTTCGCGACTATGCCCCCTTCCGCGGACTTGCCTTCCCCTTCCAGGGTGGAGGGCGTGGGGCGCGGGTTCTCCATCGCGATCTTGATGACCTCGTCCATCGTGGAAACGAGGTGGAACTCCATCTCGGTGCGGATCTCCTCCGGCAGGTCGTCGAGATCCTTGTCGTTCTCCGCCGACAGCAGGATCGTGCGGATCCCGGCCCGGTAGGCCGCGAGGACCTTGTCCTTGATCCCGCCGACCGGGAGGACCTTGCCGCGGAGCGTGATCTCGCCCGTCATGGCGACGTCCTTGAGGACCGGGATCTTGGTCACCGCCGAGAAGAGCGACGCCGCCATCGTGATCCCGGCCGACGGACCGTCCTTGGGGATCGCCCCCTCGGGCACGTGGATGTGGATGTCGAACTTCTCGTGGAAGTTGGGATCGGCGTCGTACATCTCGGCGCGGCTGCGCACGTAGGAGACGGCGGCGCGCGCCGACTCCTGCATGACGTCGCCGAGGGATCCGGTCAGCGTCAGGTTGCCCTTGCCCTTCAAGAGGCTCGTCTCGGTCATGAGGATCTCCCCGCCCGCCTCCGTCCAGGCCAGGCCCGTGGCGATGCCGACCTCGGAGACCTCGCCCTTGACGCGCTTGCGGAACCGGGGCTTGCCCAGGAATTCCTTGAGGTTCTCGGGCGTCACGCCGACGGGAGTCTCCGCCTTCTTCTGAACGATCCGGCGCGCGACTTTCCGGCAGACGCCGCCGATCTCGCGCTCGAGGTTACGGACGCCGGCCTCGCGAGTGTAGTGCTCGATGATCGCCAGGATCGTGTCGTCCTTGATCTCGATCTGGTCTTCTTTGAGCCCGTTGGCCTCGCGCTGCTTGAGCACCAGGAACTGCCGCGCGATCGCGACCTTCTCGTTGGGCGTGTAGCCGGAGAGCGGAATCAGCTCCATCCGGTCCTTCAGCGCCGGCGGGATCGGGTCGGCGATGTTCGCGGTGGCGATGAACATGACCTTGGACAGGTCGTACTCGACGTCGAGGTAGTGGTCCACGAACGTGTGGTTCTGTTCCGGATCCAGGACCTCGAGCAGCGCCGAGGCCGGGTCGCCCCGGAAGTCCGAGGACATCTTGTCGACCTCGTCGAGCAGGAACACCGGGTTGACCGTCCCGGCCTTCTTCATCATCTGGATGATCTGGCCGGGGAACGCGCCGATGTACGTCCGGCGGTGGCCGCGGATCTCGGCCTCGTCGCGCACGCCTCCGAGCGAGAGCCGCACGAACTGGCGATTCAGCGAGCGGGCGATCGACTTGGCGAGCGACGTTTTACCGACGCCCGGAGGGCCCACGAAGCAGATGATCGAGCCCTTCGTCTTCTGCACGAGCTGCCGGACGGCCAGGAACTCGAGGATCCGCTCTTTGACCTTCTCTAAGCCGTAGTGGTCGTCGTTCAAGATCTTCTCGGCGCGCGAGAGGTCCTTGGACTCGCGGGAGGCCTTCTTCCAGGGCACGCCCACGAGCCACTCGATGTAGTTGCGCGAGACCGTCGCCTCGGCGGAGACCGGCGGCATGGCCTCGAGGCGCCGCAGCTCCGTCTCGGCCTTTTCCCGGACCTCCTTGGGCATGCCAGAGGCCTCGATCTTCTTCTTGAGCTCCTCGACCTCGTCGGTCCGGTCGTCCTTGCGGCCGAGCTCCTGGTGGATCGCCTTGATCTTCTCGTTGAGGTAGTACTCCTTCTGGGCTTTCTCCATCTGCTTCTTGACCTTGTTGTTGATCCGCCGGTCGATGTTGACCTTGTCGATCTCGACCTCCAGCAGATCCTGAAGCTTCTGGAGACGCTCGTAGGGAGACTCCGCCTCGAGAAGCGCCTGCTTCTCGGCGGTCGTGACGGCGAGGTGCGCGGACAGCGTGTCGGCGAAGCGCTCGGGGTCGTCGACCTTCAACGACGCGGCGAGCCCTTCGAACGCCAGGTGGTGCGAGAGCTTGGCGTACTGCTCGAAGAGCGCGAGCACCTTTCCCATGTAGTCCTTGAGGGCCTCGGCGTCGACGGGCCGGCTCGGGAGGACCTCGACCGCCACCGTCAGGTGCGCGCCGCGCCGCTCGAACGCGAGGATGCGCCCGCGCCGCACGCCCTCGACCATGACCTTGATGTGGCCGTTGGGGAGCTTCAGCGATTGGGCGACGGTCGCAACCACGCCAACGTCGTAGATGTCTTCGGGCTTGGGTTCGTCGAGCTGCGGGTCCCGCTGCGCCGCGAGGAACAGGCGCTTGACCGGCGTGGCGAGGGCGGCTTCGAGCGCCCGGATGGACGACTCGCGGCCCACCACGAAGGGCTGCATCATGTGAGGGAAGACCACCATGTCCCGGAGCGGAACGAGCGGCAGGCTCTCCAACTCCCGGTTGGTCGGATCGGCGGTTTTCATTGGTGCGAAATGTCCTTTGCGCCCCTCGGGGCTCGGCCGTGGGGCTCAGCCGGCCTTGCGAAGGATCGTGATCGGATTCGTGTGATGCTTGACGACGTCACGGGTGATGACGCACTCCTCGATGTCGTCGTCCGAGGGGATCTGGTACATCACGTCGAGCATCAGGTCCTCGATGATGATCTTCAGGCCCCGCGCTCCGACGTTGCGGGCCAGGGCTTCCTCGGCGATGGCTTCGATGGCGTCGTCGGTGAAACGCAGCTGGACATTCTCGAATTCCAGCATCGTCTGGTACTGCTTGACGAGCGAGTTCTTGGGCTCCTTGAGGATCTCTACCAGGGCGGACTGATCGAGCTCGGAGAGCGTGGCCACGACGGGCAGCCGGCCGACGAACTCCGGGATCATGCCGTACTTGATCAGGTCCTCGGGGTGCACCTTCTCGAGGAGAGCGCTCTGGCGCTTCTCCTTCTTCGACACGATCTTGGCGCCGAAGCCCATGGACTTCTCGGTCATGCGCCGGTTGATGATCTCCTCCAGGCCCACGAACGCGCCGCCGCACAGGAAGAGAATGTTGGTCGTGTCGATCTGGATGAACTCCTGGTGGGGGTGCTTGCGGCCTCCCTGCGGCGGGACATTGGCGACCGTGCCCTCGAGGATCTTCAGCAGCGCCTGCTGGACTCCCTCGCCCGAGACGTCACGGGTGATCGACGGGTTCTCGCCCTTGCGGGCGATCTTGTCGACCTCGTCGATGTAGACGATGCCCCGCTCGGTCTTCTCCTTGTCGTTGCCGGCCGCCTGGTAGAGCTTGAGGATGATGTTCTCGACGTCCTCGCCGACGTAGCCGGCCTCGGTCAACGTCGTGGCGTCCACGATCGTGAAGGGGACCGAGAGGAGCTTGGCCAGCGTCTGGGCCAGGAGGGTCTTGCCGGTGCCGGTCGGGCCGATCAGGAGAATGTTGGACTTCTGGAGCTCGACGTCGAGCTTGCGGTTCTTCTCGAGGTAGTCGATCCGCTTGTAGTGGTTGTAGACCGCGACCGCCAGCTTCTTCTTGGCCTGCTCCTGGCCGATCACGTAGCCGTCCAGAAACTCCTTGATCTCCTTCGGCTTGGGAAGCTTGGTCTCGGGGGCCTGGGTCTCCAAGACCCGGTCCTCGGCAATGATGTCGAGGCAGATGTCGACGCACTCATCGCAGATGTAGACCGTGGGACCTGCGATGAGCTTCTTGACGTCCCGCTGGCTCTTGTTGCAGAAGGAGCAGCGCAAGACATCGCCGTTCCCGGTTTTCTTCGACATTCAGCCTCCGGAGGGATGAGGAAATTCTAGGGTCGCCTCTCCCCCCACGTCAACCGCTTCCGCCATGAAATCTAACATACCCACAACCGGGGTAACGTGCCTTCCGACAAGGTATTCCGACACCCAGAGAGTACGCGCGAAGCCGAGGGCCCGATTCAAAAAGGTGTCCTCGCCGTTTCGGCCCCGGACTCGCGGATTTCGCCGGCTAACCCGCCGCTTTGAGGGTCACGTCGTCGCGGCGGTGGTAGATGGAGTCTACCAGGCCGTATTTGCGTGCGTCCTCCGCCTCGAGGATGTAGTCGCGGTCGGTGTCCTTGGCGATCTTGTCGATCGGCTGGCCCGTGTGCTGCGCGAGGATCTGGTTGATGCGCTCGCGCATTTTGAGCAGATCTTTAGCGTGGATCTCGATGTCGGTGGCCTGTCCCTGGAGACCGTAACCGAGGGGCTGGTGGATCAGGAAACGGGAATTCGGAAGCGCAAAGCGCTTTCCCCGCGCGCCCGCGGCCATCAGGACGGCCGCCATCGAAGCGGCCTGGCCGACGCAGATCGTCGAGACGTCGTTCTTGACGTACTGCATCGTGTCGTAGATCGCCAGGCCGGCGCTGATCACGCCACCCGGGGAGTTGATGTAGAACGAGATGTCCTTCTCGGCGTTCTCGGACTCGAGGAACAGCATCTGGGCGATGATCAGGTTGGCGATCGTGTCGTCCACGGGCTGGCCGAGGAAGATGATGTTGTCTTTCAGCAGGCGCGAGTAGATGTCGTACGCGCGCTCCCCGCGGCTCGTTTGCTCGATGACCATCGGAACCAGGACCATGCCGCCTCCCTCGTAGTCGTCGTCCATCGAAATCACTTGGCCTCGACCGGCATTCCCGAGGGTAGCACCTTCGCACTGGCAATCAAGAGGTCCACGGCCTTGGACAGGCGAAGCTCGTCTCGCAGAGCTTCCAGACCCCCCGCCTTGCTCATTTGTTCCCGGAGGGCCGAGGGCTCGACTCCCCTTTCCTGCGCGGCGCGCTTGAACTCCGACTCGAGCTCCGTCTCGGAAATCGTGAGACCCTCGCGGTCGGCGATCGCGTCGAGCAGCAGGTACTCGCGCACGCGCCGCTCCGCGCCGGGCCGCGCCTCCTCGGCGAGCTTCTGCCAGTCTTCCTTCTCCGGATCCACGCCGCTCGCCGCGAGATACCGGGCGTAGTCGCGCAGCGCCGACTGGGTCTCCGACTCCACCAGGACCTCCGGGGCCGGGATCTCGCGCCGCGAGACGAGGGCGTCGAGGATCGCGCGCCGGAACTTGCGCCGCCGGTCGGCTTCCTTCTCCCGGCGCAGCCTCGCCCGCACCCGGTCGCGCAACGTCTCGACCGTCTCTCCGTCCGAGACCGTTCGGGCGAACTCGTCGTCGAGCGCCGGCAGCTTCTTCTCTTTCAGGGCCGCCAGCGTGACTCGATAGTCCACCGTCTTGCCGCGAAACTCGTCGTTGGGGAAGTCGTCCGCGAAGGTCTTGCGGAAGGAGCGCGTGTCCCCCGGCAGCGCTCCGCGGAGCGCCTCGTTGATCTCCGACATCGAGTCCGGATGCCCGATTTCGAGCGTGATCTTCTCGTCGCGAAACGTTCGGGGATTCTGTCCCGGCGCCAGGATCTCGACGAAGGTGCCCTCGATGTCGGCCACCGCGTAGTCGCCGGGGGCCGCGGCGCGCCCCTCGATCGGATGGAACTCGGCGTGCGCCTCGCGGATCCGATCCACGACCTTGGTGACGTCCGCCTCGTCCGGCTCGACCGGCTGATCCTCGACGGGCACGCCCCGGTACTCCCCCGGATCCACCGGCGGCTTCAGGTCCATGCGCGCCGTGAACCGGATCGGGCCGGGCGGCTCCCACTGCAGGTCCTCGACGTGCGGGCGGCCGAGGACCGAGAGCCTTTTCTCCTCGATGGCGGACGCGACCGCGTCGGGCAGCACCGCCTCCAGGACGTCTCCCTTGATCTCGTCACCGAAGCGCTTGGCGATGACGCTCTCGGGTGCCTTTCCCTTTCGGAACCCGGGGATCGCGGCGCGGCGCGCATAGGCGCGGGTGACCGCCGCGAAGGCTTTCTCGACCTCTTCGGCCGGAACCTCGATCTCGAGCGTGGTGCGGGTCGCGGATTCATCTTTCGTGGACAGAATCGCCATAAGCCGCCGAGTCTATCGCGTCGGGCGGGTACGCATCAGGGTCTGGGAGAAAGCGTTCTCGTCGGGGGTCTGGAGGCGTCGACGCGGTCCGGAGTCTCCTCTGCGGCGGCGAGTGCGAAAGCGTCGACGAGGTCGAGGCGGCCCCATCCGAAGACCGGATTCGGAACGGCGGACGGCGGGAAGAGACCGCACGCGAACTCCGCCAGGAGGGGCTTCGCGCCCTGCGTCAGGAACGTCTCGGCCGCGTCCACGTCTACCGCCAGGCGGGGATAGGCAGACCAGAGCAACGCAAACGCGCCGGCGATGTGCGGCGCCGCGGCGGAGGTGCCCGAGAAGGGCACATAAGAGCCGTTCAGCCCGGACGTCCGAAGCGAGACGCCGGGCGCCGTCATGTCCGGCTTGAGTCTCTCCGAGCCGTCGCTCGTCACGGGTCCGCAGGCGCTGAAAAGGGCGATCGTGTCGTCCAGCGCCGTCGCACCGATCGTAAACGCCGCCTCGGCGATCGCCGGAGCGTCGGCCAGCGTGGAGCAGGAGGCCCCGCGATTTCCCGCCGCGAACGACATCGCGATGCCCGCGGCGCGAAGCGTGGCGACCGCGCCGTTCAAGACGGTCGGGTCAGTGCAGCCTTCGGCGACCGGGCAGGTCCAGGAGTTGTTGATGACGTCCGCGCCGAGGTCCGGCCGCGCGTTCTCGCCATTGGCGTCGGTCGGCGCCAGCAGCCACTCGAAGCACTCGGTGTAGCGCGCCGGCGTGCCGTTGCCGGCGTCCATGTTCCGGCAGCCGATGAGCCGCGCCCCAGGCGCCACCCCGATGACGTGATCGCCGTCGCGGCCGACCGCAAAGCCGGCCGCGCCGGTGCCGTGTCCGTTGTCGTCGCAGGGCGCGGGGGAATCCGAACCGCACGTATTCCCGGCGAGCGCATCGTGGACCGCGTCGTGCCAGTTGTACTCGTGCGAGGCGGCCGCGCCGTCCCAACCGCGGTAGGCGTTCTTCAGGGCCGGGTGGTCCCACTGGAACCCCGTATCGGCAACCCCGACGACGATTCCCTGCCCCGTGATCCCCCGCGCCCAGATCTCGGTCGCGCCGATGAGAACCAGATTCGGCTCGACGCCGTTCGCCTTGTGACGCAGGTCGTCCTCCGCCGCCGCGCGCTCGATCGGCGCCGGCAGGTTCGCCGCGACGGAAGCGACCTGGGGTCGCGCGGCCAGCTCCCGGGCCAGCCTGGCGTCTCCTTCGACCTCGATCATGTTCACCAGGAAGTGCGGCCGGAACGCGACGCCCGCTCGCGCCAGGTGCCCACGCAGCGGCGCCTGCGAAGCTTCCGCGTGCGCATGAAGAGTCTCGTAGACGAATCGCCGCCGCGCGAGCGGGTCCGGAATCGCCGACGCCGCCGAAAGGTCTGCCTGCTCTCGGAGCACCACCAGAAACGACGCGCGCTCACCGAGTACCCGGCCCGCGAAGATCCGCGCATCGATCGGCGCCGGACCGACGCGGCTGGTCAGAAAGACGAGAAACAGACCCAGCATCACGAGTCAGGGTAACAAGAGTTCAGCGGCACTCCCCCATCAGTTCGCGGCGCGAGAAGTCTCCCGACCGAAGGGAGGGAGGAGGCTCGCGCCGCGGGAGCCGGAGCGCAGCGAGGGAGTCAGGCTCGCGGTCGAGCGCTGTCCACGAGCCGCGAGCCGGTGGCGCAGCCAGACTCCCGAGCAAGCGTAGGCGACGTGTGGTGCGAGAGGAGGGATTTGAACCCTCAAGGAGTTTCCTCCACGGGATCCTAAGTCCCGCGCGTCTGCCAGTTCCGCCACTCTCGCGGGGAAAACGTGCGACGGCGCGATTTTCCCATCTTTGGCCGCGCGTTCGAATCAAGACTTCGCCGGGCGAAAGTGGGAGAATCAAAGGGCCCCCCCAGGTACCCCTGCCGGGACAGGAAGCCGAGGCGTCGATGATTGCCGAACCGCGAGGTTCCGGATCGCGCCCGAATCGTCTGGACATCGGTATTGCTTTGGCCGTCGGCTTCTTCACGGCCTCCGCCGCCGCGGCGCAGACGTACGAGCTCGTCCACGCATTTCGTAACTCGGGACAGCCGGCGCCGTTGGGCAGGGCGAGCCAGAGCCGCCTGATCCTGGCCCCCGACGGCTACTTCTACGGGACCACGTCCTGGGGAGGGTCGAGCGGCGTGGGCACCATCTTCCGAATGGACTCGTCAGGCGGCGTGACGACGCTGCACAGCTTCGCCTACACCAACGGCGCGGTTCCCCTCGCAGGGCTCGTACGCGCATCCGATGGCAACTTCTACGGCACGGCGAGTCTCGGCGGAGCGCACAACCTGGGCGCCGTTTTTCGGATGAACTCCGACGGCTCAGTGTCCCGGCTGCACAGCTTTGAGGGCCCCGACGGACAATACCCGTTCGCGTCGCTCATCCAGGCTTCCGACGGCAAGTTCTACGGCACCACGAGCGACGGAGGCGCCCACGGAGTAGGGTCTATCTTCCGTATCGACAGTTCCGGCGACTTCGCGCTTCTTCACAGCTTCGATCGATTCGTGGACGGCGCCGTCCCCGCCGCCGAACTGCTCGAGGCCAATGGGAAACTCTACGGTTCGACAAGCGAGGGAGGGGCGAACGATCAGGGAACGTTATTCCACATAGACTTTGCCGGGGGCCTGGAGAGTATCCATGTCTTCCAGGACGCGGACGGTCGACGGCCATTCGGAGCCCTCATTCAGGCTGCTTCAGGCGATTTCTACGGAACGACGTCCCGAGGCGGGCCCTGGGACGGAACGGTCTTTCGACTCGACGCATCGGACAAATTGACAACCCTTCACAGCCTCAATCCCCAGACGGACGGCTCGTACCCGATGGCTCCGCTCGTCGAGGGTTCCGACGGCGCTTTCTACGGCACGGCTTCCCATGGTTCCGGAGGTCTCGAGGCGGGGACCGTGTTCCGGGTCGACCTTTCCGGAGATTTCACGGTGGTCCACACCTTCCTTGGAACGGATGGCGCCCGTCCCGCCGTCGGTCTCGTCGAGGCTTCCGACGGGTACTTCTACGGGGCGACGAGCAGCACCTCGATCTTTCCCTTCCCTGAGGCGATCGCCGGAACGCTCTTTCGAATGACTGCGGCGGGCGCTCTCACCACACTGCACCGCTTCGGCTGGAGCGACGGCGCCGACCCCGAAGCCGCGCTCACGCAGGCCACGGACGGCAACCTCTACGGCACGACCGACCGGGGCGGCGAAGGCAACGCCGGCACGATTTTCAAGTTGGACTCCTCGGGAAGCGTGACCCGACTCCACACGTTCAACGGTCTCGACGGCGACTTTCCACGTCGTCTCATTCAGGCGACGGACGGGTACTTCTACAGCACCGCCTTCGGCGGCGCGAATGGCGCCGGGACTTTCTTCCGGATGGACGCGTCCGGTGGCTTCACCACCCTATTCGATTTTCCCGAGACCGCAGTGGATCCGTCCGACCTCATCCAATCGACCGACGGAAACTTTTACGGGACGACCCGCTATGGCGGCAGTGTCCTCGGAAAGGGTTCGGCTTTCAAGCTGGACACCGCCGGAAACTTCACGTCCCTGTGGAGCTTCGGGTCGCTTCCGGACGGGAACTACCCCAGCGGCCCCCTCGTCGAATCTTCGAGCGGACTCTTTTACGGCACGACTGCCGAAAGCGACGACGCGCTTGGAACCATCTTCAGCATGAACATCAACGGCGCGGGAGCCACTCCCGAGGTCACGACCTTCTTCCGATTTACGGGCGACGATGGCGACGACCCCGAGGGCGGTCTCATCTTTTCTGATGGATTGCTGTTCGGCACCACGGTCTACGGCTGCGAGGCGCTGCTCGGGAACATCTTTCTGATTCCTCCGAACTCCCTCGATCTCGACGTGCTCCACTGCTTCAGCGTCGCCGAGGGCTTTTGGCCCTATTCCGCGCTCATGCTGGCTGCGGACGGCAAGTTCTACGGCACGACGAGCGAGGGAGGGGCGGGCGGAGGGGCGGTGTTCCGAATGGAGCTCGGCGGCGGCTTCACCACCCTCCACGTTTTCCACGGATGGGATGGCGCGGCCCCGACGACCGCGCTGATCCAGGC
>JBKOZO010000212.1:0-3624 GCA_046725935.1 Acidobacteriota bacterium
CGTGATGCTTCCGGGCCTGATCGACGTGCACGTGCATCTCCAGATCCTCGGGCACGGCGACTACGACCGCTGGGATCCGTGGATCGCGAAGAACAACCTCGTCGAGAAGGTCTCGGAGATCTCCGCGAAACAGCTCCTGATGGCGGGCGTGACGTCGGCCGTGGACCTCGGCGGGACGCTCAAGGAGAGTCTCAGCATCCGCGACCGGATCAACAAGGGCGCGATTCCGGGGCCCCGGATGTCGATGGCCGGACCGTGGATCACGCGCGATCTCGGCGACTACTCCCCCGTTCTGCCCAACCAGTACCTGGTCCACACGCCCGAGGAAGCGGCGCGCGCGGTCGACGACCTCGCGAAGCAGGGCGTCGACGTGATCAAGGCGTACGTCAAGCTCGAGCCCGCGCATTACAAAGCAATCGCCGACGCGGCGCACCGGCATCACATCAAGGTGCACGCGCACGTCTACGACGAGAAGAACGTGCGCGACGCGTTCGAGGGCGGGATCGACGTGCTGCAGCACGTCGGCTCGGCAGGAATGCCGACGTACAGCCCTGAGCTGGTGCGCGCGATCGCGGCGAAGGGGACTCCTGTTGTCGTGACCGCGGCGCATCGGGCGTTCCTCTTCCCGGCCACGGTGGAGTTTCCCGAAAGGCTCCAGGACCCGCAGCTCAAGGCGGATTTCGGGCCGCAGATCTGGGACGAGGTCCAGAATTCGCTGAAGGGATTCCAGCGCCTCTCGTACTTCTCCGCGACGGACCAGGAGATGCGCTTCGCGAAGGCGTCGCTCGGTCAGTGGATCGAGTCCAACGCGATCATGGGAATGGGCACCGACTCGGGCACGCCGATGAACTTCCACACCGAGGCCCTCTGGCGCGAGATCAAGGCCCACGTCGACACGGGCATGTCGCCGCTGCGCGCGATCTGCGCCGCCACCCGCGTCAACGCCGACATTCTCGGCAAGAGCAAGGATCTCGGCACGATCCAGCCCGGCAAGCTCGCCGATATCATCGTCGTCCGTGGAGATCCCCTCTTCGACGTAACGGCCCTCTCGAGCGTCGAGGTCGTCGTCAAGGACGGCGTCGTGTACAAGGGCGGCCGTTGAGTCGCGACCCCCACATCCAGGAGCGATTCGTCCGCGCGTCCGGTCCCGGCGGGCAGAACGTCAACAAGGTGGCGACGGCGGTGGAGCTGCGGTTCGACGTCGGCGCGTCCGGTCTGCCGGAGGACGTCCAGGCGCGGCTGAAAGCACTCGCCGGGAGCCGGATGACGGCGGAAGGGGTGCTCGTCATCGACAGCCGCGAGCACCGTACCCAGGCGCAGAACCGCGCGGCCGCGCGCGAGCGTCTCGCGAATCTTTTGCGGCGCGCCGCGCCGAAGCCGAAAAAGCGGCGGAAGACGAGACCGACCGCCGCCGCGCGCGAGCGGCGCATCGAGGGAAAGGTGCGGCGCGGCAGGATCAAGGAAACGCGCGCGCGGGTCAGGAACCACGACGCATGACGAGCGGATGGGCCGTTCTCGGCATCGACGCCGCCTGGACCGCGCGCAATCCGAGCGGTGTGGCTCTCGTCGAGGTGAAGGGATCCCGGCCTCTCGCAATCGCCGCGGCTCCGAGCTATGAAGCGTTCGTCCGCGGAGAAATGGATTGGCAGGCGCGGCATTCCGGAGACTTCTGCGACGCCGCGGCGCTGCTCGAGGCGGCGCGCCGGCTCACTCCGTTGCCCGTTCGATGCGTCTCCGTGGACATGGCATTGTCCCGAACCGCGATCACAGGTCGCCGAGCCGCCGACAACCTCGTGTCCAGTGCTTTCGGCGCCGCCTGGTGCGGAACGCACTCTCCGAACCCGTCCAGACCGGGCGAGGTGTCGCTCCGGCTCGTGCGGCAGTTCGAGGAGCTGGGATTTCCCCTCGCCACGACGGCGCCTCGGTCGAGCGATCGCGCTCTGATCGAGGTCCACCCTCACGCCGCGCTCGTCCGACTCACCCGAGAAAAGAAACGTCTGCCCTACAAGGTTTCGCGCCTGCGCCAGTACCATCCCAACGCACCGGCCGGTGAGCGGAAAGTGCGCTTACTTCGAACCTGGAGGAGGATTGCCCGCTCGCTCGAAGGAGTCGTCGAGGGCGCGGGCGCGTTCCTGCCGGCTGACCTCGCATCTTTCAGAGTGAGCCGGCTCAAGGCCGTCGAGGACACACTCGATGCCCTCATCTGCACCTGGATTGGGGCGGAGTTCGTGAGAAAGAAAGCCGAGGCCTTCGGAGACGAGGACGCCGCGATCTGGGTCCCACGATGCTCGCCCAGCTCAATAGAGGCGGACTTCGCCCGCTTTACTCCTCCGGCCAATCCGCGATGTTGTCGCAGGCCGAGGCCCCATCGAGCGAATCCGGATGGAGCAAGTAGCCTTCCCGATCGCGCGCCTCACGATCCTTGGTCTCGAGTTTCTCCAGATGGGCACGAAGCGCATCGCGAAATAGAGCCGATCGGCTGATCTTGAGACGCCGTGCGATCTGGTCCCGCGGCCTGCAAGAGCTCCGCTTCGAGCACGATCGGGATCTTGGCCATTACTGAATATTTTCCACGGTCAACGCTCCATCCCTATCCCCGCCCCAGCTCGATCAGATCGGGTATCTCGAGGATGCGCTTGGGACATCCCACTCGGGCAGCTCGGATCATCGCTCGGCCGAGCTCCTCTGTGGTGATCACGTAGCCGGGAAACAGCGACTTCCACACGGGAAAGAGCGGCGCGGCGACGGCGTAGGCCACGCGGGTCCACTTCGTGCTGGAGCGGATACCGTGGAGCGGCTGGATGTAACCCGGCCGGATCATGTACGCCGCCTTGAACGGAAGTCGCATCAGCGCGTTCTCGGTCTCGCCCTTGACACGCGCCCACATGACACGTCCCTTCTCGGAGCTGTCGGTGCCCGTGCCCGAGACGTAGAGAAACCGCATGCCGGGATTTCGTTCGGCGAGCACGCTGGCCGCGGCGAGCGTGAGGTCGTAAGTGAGCCGCCGGTAGTCCTTCTCGTTCATTCCCGCCGACGAGACTCCGAGGCAGAAGAAGCAGGCGTCGTAGCCGGTGAGCTCGTTCGCGACGAAGGAAAAGTCGTAGAAGTCGTCGAGGACGAGCTCGTGGAACTTGTCGTCCTCGACGCCGGTCGGTCGGCGGGTCACCGCGAGGACGTGCTTGACGGCGGGATCGTGCAGAAGCTCCCGCAGGACTCCCTGGCCCACCATCCCGGTCGCGCCGAAGAGGATGGCGTTCACCGCGGAGGGGTCATTTCAACATCCGCTCGATCTCGGGCGACTTCTTCCCGGTCATCTCCCAGCGAAGGAGCGCCGCGGGGACGAAGCCGCGCGAGTTGAAGTCGTCCATGAACGTCTTCATCGCGAAGCGCTCGCCCTGCTCCTGCTTCTTCTCGGAGATCAACTTGTCGATCTCCATCTTGCCGATGAGATAGCAGGTGCCATAGCCGGGCTGCTGCAGATAGAGGTGCTGCTCTCCGCGGACGAGCCTTCCGTCCATCGAGAGCCAGCCCCGCGGAGTGTTCGCGCACGCGAAGGCCGAAGCCTGCTCGAGGTTCATCTGATTGCTCTGCATGAAGAGCTCTCCCAGCGCCCGGGCGGCGCGC
>JBKOZO010000213.1:0-3713 GCA_046725935.1 Acidobacteriota bacterium
TCCTCAGGTTGGGTGTTCGGTCTCATCGCGAGTCACTTCTGGTTGGTCTGCCTGTTCCCGCCCGAGGCGCAGGAAGAGATGTGGGGATCGGACCCCGGCGTCATGATGTCGTCGTCGTTCGTGGCCACCGAAGGTCACTACGAGCGCATCGACGGCGGCTACCGGGTGAGCGGTCGTTGGCCGTTCTCTAGCGGTTCCGATCACTGCAGCTGGGCGATGCTCGGGTTCGCGCTCCCGCCCGAGGGCCCGGACCAACCGCCCACGCTTGTCTGGGGACTCCTGCCGCGCTCGGAATACATCGTCGACGACGACTGGCGCACGGTCGGCATGCGCGGCACCGGATCGCACACCCTTGTGGTCGAAGACGCGTTCATCCCCGACCATCGGTGCATCAACCCTTGGGAGGTGAGCGCGGGCACCGCGCCCGGTACCAAGATCAACCCCTCGCCACTGTTCCGGCTGCCGTTCGGTCCTGCATTGGCCTACTACCTCTCGGCACCCGCGCTGGGCGCCGCCGAGCGCACGCTGGCCGATTGGCTGCAGTACATAGCCGGGAAACGCCAGGCGTTCACCGGCGCGGAAGTCGGAAAGCAGGCGCCGACCCTCATTCGCGCCGGCCACATGTCCGCCCAGCTCGAAGCGGCCCGCCTCCTCATGACGACGACACCTCGCGCGATCGACGAAGCCATCCTGCACGGTCCGCTCGACCAGGAGCTCCGCGTCCGCTCCGGCCGGAACGCGACGTACGCAGTGCGGCTGTGCGTCGACGTGGTGGAGAGCTGCATGCAGTTCAGCGGCGGGACGGGTCTGTTCGAGATCCATCCCGTGCAGCAAGGTTGGCGCGACGTCCACGGTGTCGCCGCGCACGTGGGTTTCGGTGTCGACAACGCCTACGGCACCTACGGCAACCTGCTTCTGGGTCTCCCTGTCCCGCCGTCACCGATGCTCTGAGCGGCCGGCTCCGAATGCACGCCGTCGCCCTCGAGGCTCGTGGCCCTTCACCACACCTCGTGCACACTTCGGAAGGGTTGATGCTGAGATGAGCGTCCTGGGCAATCGGGTCGTGCGGAAAGAAGATCCGGGGCTCCTCACCGGTGCAACTCCGTTCGTCGCCGATATCCGCGATCCGCTGCTCGAGGGTGCGCTGCACGTCACGTACGTGCGCTCGGCGATGGCGCATGCTCGCATCAATTCGATCGACACATCAGAGGCCTTCGCCGCCGCGGGTGTCGTCGGGGTGTTCACCGCCGCCGATCTGGGCCTCAGCCCCCAGCCGTCTCCGTTCTCGCCTCCCTTCATGACGTGCCCGTTGGCGATCGACGTCGTGCGCTACGTCGGCGAGCCGATCGCGGTGGTCGTGACCGAGCGACCCGAGCAGGGTGAGGACGCCGCCGAGCTCGTCGTCGTCGACTACGAGCCGCTGCCGGTCGTCGTCGATGCGTTGGTCGCGTTGGAGGACGAGAACCTGCTCTTCCCTGATGCCGGCACCAACATCTGTGTCGATTCGGCGCACATGGGGGTGCCGCCCGACAGTCCCGGCCTGTTCGACGGTTGCGAGGTGGTGGTCTCGGAACGGCTCGTGAACCAACGCCTCGCCCCGTGCCCGCTCGAGGTCCGCTCGGCGGCGGCGGCCTGGACCGCCGATGGCAAGCTCGTGCATTGGGCGACCTCGCAGATTCCGCACGCGGTGCACGGCGTGTTGTCAATGGTGTACGCGCCTGCCGGCGTCCGGGTCGTCGCCCCAGCGGTCGGAGGTGGGTTCGGGCCGAAGTCCGGGTTGCACGGCGAGGAGATCATTCTCGGCGGTCTCGCGGCGGCGCTCGAGCGCCCCGTCCGCTGGACGGAGAGCCGTTCGGAGAGCATGCAGGCGCTCGAGCACGGGCGCGCCCAGCACCACGAGATCACCATCGGCGGGACCAGGGACGGGAAGGTCCTCGCGTACCGCCTCGCCATCGTCCAGGACGCCGGTGCGTATCCGGGGTTCGCCGCAATCATCCCGGTGATGATGACCCGCACGATGGCGCCGAGCGTGTACGACATCCCACGCGTCGAATGCTCCTCGAAGAGCGTGGTCACCAACACCACACCGGTCGCGGCCTACCGCGGTGCAGGCCGACCGGAAGCGGTCGCGGCGATCGAGCGGGCGATGGACCTCTTCGCGGTCGAGATCGGCATGGATCCGGTGGAGGTCCGTCGGAGGAACCTCCTGCCTCGGTTCGCCGAGCCGTACACGACGCCAACGGGTGCGGTCTACGACGTCGGAGACTATGAAGCGGCGCTCGACGCAGTACTCGAGCGCGCCGGCTATGCCGAGCTGCGGAAGGAGCAACAGCGCCGGCGCGACGGCGGCGACACGGTGCAGATGGGCATCGGCGTGAGCTGTTACGTCGAGATCACTGGTCAGTCATTGCCTGGATCCGACCCCCAGGAGGTCGCGCGGGTGGTCATCCACGGGGATGGCCAGGCCTCCGTCTTCACCGGAACCTCGCCGCACGGTCAAGGACACGACACCGCGTGGTCGATGATCGCTTCTTCCGAGCTCGGCATCGAGATGGACCGCATCGAGGTCGTCCACGGCGACACCGATCGAGTCCCCGTCGGCACCGGCACGTTCGGGTCGCGTTCGCTCCAGCAGGGGGGCGCCGCGGTGCAGAAGGTCAGCATCGAAGTGCTCGAACGGGCGCGCGCCTTGGCGGCGGAGCTCCTCGAGGCGAGCATCGACGACGTCGTGCTCGACAAGGCCGCCGGTACCTTCCACGTGACCGGCACGCCCGCGGTTGCCAAGACATGGGGTGAGCTGGCGGTTGCCGCCGCCGGTCAGGGCCGCGCTTCGCTCGACGTCGAGGGGAACTTCGTCGCCGCGGGGCCGACCTTTCCGTTCGGTGCGCACGTCGCAGTCGTCGAGGTCGATGTCGAGACCGGTAAGGTCGTGCTGGTCCGCCACATCGCGTGCGACGACGCCGGCACTGTGCTCAATCCGTTGCTCTTCGAAGGCCAAGTGCACGGCGGGATCGCACAGGGCGCGGCGCAGGCGCTCGTCGAGGAGTTCTCCTACGACTCGGACGGCAACCCGGTCACCGGGAACCTCGCCGACTACACGTTCATCTCCGCGGTCGAGCTGCCCAACTTCGAGATCGTGCACATGGAGACCCCGACGCCGTACAACCCGCTCGGAGCCAAAGGCGTGGGCGAGTCGGGCACGATCGGCTCGACACCGGCGGTGCAGTCGGCGGTGGTGGACGCGCTAGCGGCCCTGGGCGTTCGCCACCTCGACATGCCCATGACGCCCGAGCGCGTGTGGCGCGCTGTCGCCGCGGCGGCGCAGTGACGTCAGTGCACGAAGAGGTCGCCCGCGCGCTCGGTAGCGCCATGGAGACACTCGCTCGTGGCGAGTACTCGAACATCACGCTCGACCAGCATTGAACGGGGGACAGCATGCAGCACGACTTTGCTGGCAAGGTCGCGATCGTCACCGGCGGCGGATCGGGGATCGGGCTCGCGACGGCGACCGCATTCGCAGCGGCAGGCGCAAGCGTGGTGGTCGCCGATCTCGACCAGGGTGCCCTCGACGACACGGTGCGTGCGATCAAGGATGCCGGTGGTGAAGCGACCGGCGCGAAGGCGAACGTGTCACGCGCCGCCGACGCCGCGCTGATGGTGCGGGTCGCGACCGACACCTACGGCGGCTTGGACTGTGCCTTCAACAATGCGGG
>JBKOZO010000214.1:0-9016 GCA_046725935.1 Acidobacteriota bacterium
TGGCAAGCTCGAACCGGCCGACTTTCCGCGCGAGCGCACCGGTAAACGCCCCCTTTTCGTGGCCAAAGAGCTCGCTTTCGATCACGCCGGCCGGAAGGGCGGCGCAGTTCACCTTCACGAGGAGCTTGTCCTTACGGTGGCTCAGATCGTGGATTGCGCGGACGATCAGCTCTTTTCCAGTGCCCGTCTCGCCGGTGACCAATACCGTGGAATCGGTTTTCGCCACATGACGCACGCTCGCCAGGACGCCGAGTACCGCAGGGGACTCGCCGATGATGTCGCCGAATGCCGCCTCCGTCCGGACCTCCTCCTGAAGGTAGACCTTCTCCTCTTCGAGGCGCGCCTTGAGGGCGGCGATCTCCTCGTAGGCGAGCAAATTCTCGATCGCGAGCGCGACTTGCTCGGCGATTGCGGCGAGCAGCGAGGCGTCCTCTGTCCCGTACTGACCGGGCACGCGGCTCCCGATGTTCAGCGTTCCGATGATCTTCCCCTTGATCGCCATGGGAGCCGAAACCGCAGAGCGAAGCCCTCCTTTGAGCAGAGCGGCGTGCTCGGGGAACGACGGGGGATCCCGGAGGTCCACTGTCAGGAGGGGCTCGCGGTGATCGAGGACCCATCCACCGCGACTTTGCTTTCGAGGCCATTCGGTCCCGATCGGGAAGATGGGAGGCGAGGGCACGGGGCCCGTCACACCCAGCACCCGGAAGACGTCCTTGACGGGATCGTAGAGGTGGAGCGCGGCACGATCGAACGGGACCACACGCCGCAGCGCGGCCGTGGTCGCCGAGAACAGGGAATCCCGGCTGAGACAGGTGACGATGGCGTTGTTGACGTCGAGGAGGACACGCAGGCGCTCCTCGGAGGACCGGAGCTCGGATGTCCGGGAATCGACGAGTCTCTGCAAATTCGAAGTCATGGATCGGAGCTCGCCCACCAGCCGTCGCAGCTCGATCTCGGACATCGTGGACGCCGCGAGGACTCGGAGAATCCCGATTTCCTCCTCCGTCCAGTCGTGAGGCCGCCAGTCCACGACGCAGAACGTCCCGAGGGCGTGCCCATCGGAGGTGATCAGCGGAATTCCCGCGTACGCCCTCACGCCGGTGACGTCAGAGTACGGCCCGAAAAGCGGATCCCCTCGGGCCTCCGCCACGACGAGCGGCTCGCGCGATCTTACGGCATGCTTGCAAAACGAGTGCGTGAGGGGGTTCTGTCGCGAGGACGCGAGAGGCTCGGCCAGTCCGCATTGACTCTTGAAGAAATGCCGATCACTGTCCACCAGCGAAACGAGCGCCACCGGCACGCGGAGAACGGCCGTCGCCGCCCGTGTCAACCGGTCGAACGCCTCCTCGGGCGGGGAATCGAGGAGCGACGTCCGTCTCAACGCTTCGAGGCGGGCCTCGTTCTGTATGACATCGACGAGCTTGTCGTTCAGGTGGAAGCCCTCACTCCAAACCGGGTTAAGGTCGCATGCTGCTGCCTACGAGAAGCGCAGACGACAAGGCAGACCGGAGGAAGTAGCGGGCGACGCGATTACCAGGACCCAACATCAGGCGCATCGCCGTCGCTGGGTCGCCCGTGAACCAGACGGCGTCATGGTGCCAAAGTCATCGGTCATTTGCTCGACTGCCGCGAGGAAATTCCATGAAGGAGCATACGACCATCGCTCCTCGGCAGGACCCCAGATCAGACATCGGCGCTAGAGAGCGCGCACCCAGTCCGGGGACGTGGCCGGTGCGATTCTCCGTGTTTTCTCCGCGTGTTGCCGAACGTTCCGGAAAGTCCACGGCAGATGCCTGAGTCCAACTCGTTGATCTGTCTACTCTCAGCTCAGCTGTCGACAGGTCCCATCAGCTCCTTCCCGTCCTGCTCTCCGGAGCCAAAGGTCGCGCGTTCGAATCGCGCCGGGCGCACCATCTTCCTCAACGATCCGCTCACTCCGGAGCGGAAGGCAGACGTCGTCGGCGAAGCCTCCTGGCCGGCATGCGCTCGTCTCGCGGAGCGGATCCCACGATGGGGTTCACGGCTGGGACAGACTTACGCTTCCGCGCCCCATTGTTCGCGCTTTGAACCAGAGCACGACGTTCCGGATATCGATGGCATCGGTCTCGTCGACGTCTTCGCACGAGAACTCCACCTCGTTCTCGCCAAACATCGGGTCACTCGGATCTTCGAACGGTCCAGGATCCCGACGCAGCCGGTCGGCTGAGAACAATTTGTGGAGCCCGCGAACGGTTGCATCCTCGAAGTCGAAAATCTGCACCATCGTTCCGTTGATCTTTACCTCCAGGTGTGACTCACCGGGGGGACTCGCTATGTAGGTCAGCACGGCCTGCTCCCCAGCCTCCACAACGGCATCGGAATCCAGGTGAAAGTTGACGTGCTCCGACGACGACGGGCCGATCAGCTTGATCTCACTCTTCAGGCCGAGGAAGTCGCTCACGACTCCACGCACTTCAAAGCTCCTCTCACATCTGTCTGTGAGATTGCTAGGCGCTCACCCGACAGACCAAGATCACCTGGGAGATCCGCACCTCGCCGAGGCTGTTGTCTTTCAACCGGAAGCGAAGCTCATGCGGTCCCTGTGTCCGGAAGGCACGCTCCGGCAGGACGACGTGCATCGAGTGGGCGCCGTCCTGACTGAAGCGGACCGTGTGGACGAACTCGTTGTTGACCTCAACTTCAACCGCCAGGTCGATCCGCGAGCCGGCTGTGTCGATGACGTAAGCGAGGATCGCGCGCGAGCCTCCGTGAAAACCGGGAGGCAGTTCGACTGGGATCTCTTTCAGCGTGTCGACGTCCGCCGCGAGAACGAACGGTTCCATGGCAAGCAAGACGTAATCCGCTACCAGAGCCACTCTACCCCTCTGCTATTTCCTGTCGCTCGGCGTCTTGGCGCCGGCCTTCTCGGCTCGAACCGGCTCCGCGAGAGTCTCCTTCAGGGAGCGCCTCTTCAGCAGATCCTCGGCCGCCCGCTCGAGCGCGGCGCGATGGCGTGGCGCGGGCGTGCCGACGACGTCGAAGCCACGATCGAGGATCTCGCCCGTCGCGCGATCGAAGACGAGGGAGGCCAGGGCGAAACCCTGCGAGAGATCCCGCTCGCGGGTGTCGATCTCGATCGCCGGAACGCGTGCCTCCTTGCCGCGCGCCACGGGGACCACCTCCCGTGAGACGAGGCGGGCCGCCGCGCTTCCTTCCAGGATCCAGGTCGCAATGACCACCTCGCGCCGATCGACGCCCCATTCCCACCACTTCTCCCAGATCGGCGCCACCACGATGTAGCAGTCGAGGAACGGGATTTCCGTCGCGGTCACCCGCCAGAGCTCGCGCCCGTGAGGCTCGTCCTTCGCGAAAAAGTAGAGCTGGCCTCCCACTTCCACGGCGCGGGTCGGAAAAGAGCCCGGATAGCTCTCGATCGCGTCGTCGACCATGATGTTTTTCAGCAAGGCCGCGGTGGCTCCGTCGAAGGTGTACGGCTCCGTGAGCACCCAGTCGTAGTAGTAGCCCTTGACGAACAGCCGGCCGCCGGCGGGAAAGAGACTCGTGTTGCCCATACCGTAAGGAAGTGCCCCGTTACCGGTCGTCAGCTCCTGCACGCCGGAGGAGTCGAGCCGGAAGAACTGGCTGTTTGCGCCGTTACTGAAATAGAGCTTGCCCTTGTAGGTCTGGAAATCCTGTGGCTGGCTGAAGGAAACCGCGTGGTTGGGAAGCGTGGTGACTTTGACCGGTTGGCCCTGACCGTCGTAGCGCCAGAGCTCGTCTTCTTCGTACCAGGACACCGGCACGACGACGCCGAAGTACAACTTGTTCTGGTAGACCCCCAGATGGAAGCCGTATTCGGTGATGTTCTGCCCGGACGTCAGCGCCTTGATCTTCGTCACGCCCGACCCGTCGTAGGCCCAGAGCTCGTAGTGCTCGGGCAGCGATGTGTCCATCACGAAATAGAGCCGGTTTTGAAAGACCACGAAAGGATCGGCGATCAAGTCGCTGGCGAGGACATGGCCCGGCAGGGCGTTGATCGCCGCCACCAGCGAAGCCGAGCTGCCGTTGAAACGCCAGACCTGATGGCCGTTCTGCGACGAGTATCGCGCGAAGTAGAGGGCTCCATCGTATTCGGTGAGACCCGCGATCTCCCCTCCGTCCGGCCCGGGCTCCAGCTGCGCGGCGAGGGTGATCGCGTTGCCGTCGAAGACGTAGAGCTCCTCTCCCGTCGACGGCTTGGACGCGGCAAAGTAGAGCTTGCCGGCAAACACCTCGAAAGCATGCGGGGCCGAGCCTTGCGGCCCGGGTGCGAGATCGGCCACCTGCGAGGGGGCACTGCCGGCGACCTTCCACAGCTCGGCACCCGAGGCCCCGTCGTTCGCCTGGAAGTAGAGCGCACCGTTGTAGGCAACGAGGAAGGCATCGCGGTTCGAGTAGCCGAACAGGATGTCCACCGCGCTGGCGGGGCCGGGGTTGATGTCGGCGACGAGCTCCGTCTTGCTCTGCCAGAAGGTCTTGTAGCTGCAGTTCTTGATCCAGTAGGCGCTCACCGCTGTCGGCGCGGCTGCCAGCCCAACGAGCAGGATTCCGATCGCTCGGCGCATCGTGATGGGCGATCCCGTAGATCGGTTCTATCTACTCTTCGCCGCTCCTGGCTTTCGAGGCTAGCGATTTCGGTGCGTCGTGCGCCCTCGATCGAACCGCTCCGCTACGAACAGCGCGACGGTCATGACACACCGCAGCGCGGGAGCTCATCGCCCCCACGCTGCGAGCATCCGAGGACCGTCCCAAGCTTCGCTTCAGGCTCGTGCGGGCGTCACGACCTTCACATGCGCTTCGGCCTCGGCCAGGCGCGCGAGCGCGAAGGCGCCCATCGCGAGGCCCAGGTCGCGCAGCGCGACGTCGAGGAAGCCACCCACGAGGAGCAGGTTGACGATGATGCCGACGAGCCACGCCGAGACGAGGTATCCGCCGAACCGAGGGGCGACGGCGACGAGGAGTCCGGCGATGATCTCGATGACGCCCACGATCATCATGAACGTGTGCGGATGAATTCCCAGCGTGCTCGAGACCTGGGGCGCCAGGTACTTGTCCCAGTTGGTCAGGAGACCCAGGAACTTGTCGAGACCGGCGATGATGGGCGCGACGGTGAAGCCGAGCCGCAAGATCTGGAAGGCTTGATGCGATCCGTTCTCCATTTGGTTCCCCCTTTTTCGCCTTCGTCGGAACGGTATTCGACCCCCGTGGGTCATGAGTGCAAGACGGGTGCCTTTTCCGGGCCCTAACCCGCCCCGAGGGGCTCTTCCGGAGCCTCCTCCCCCTACAGAGTCGCTACCGCTGTCGGCGTGACGCGGATGGAACGGATAGCATCCGCGCCAGGAGGACCCGCCATGCGCAAGACGACCGGCCTCGCGGCGCTCGCTTTCCTGGCCGTCACGCTCGCCCTGGGCCAGGAACCGACGCCCAAAGCCCCCTCGCACGTCATCCTGAACGAGTCCGAGATCCAGTGGGGCGACGCGCCTCCGGCCCTTCCGCCAGGAGCGAAGATGGCGGTCCTCCAGGGTGACCCGAGCAAGGGCGGCGTCTACACGGTGCGTTTGAAAGCCACGGACGGCTACAAGATCCCGGCCCACTTCCACCCGACGCGGGAAAACATCACGGTGATCTCCGGGACTTTCTACATCGGGGTGGGAGACAAGCTCGACGAGGCGAACGGCTCCGCCATCGCTGCGGGCGGATTCGGTTCCATGCCGGCGCAGATGCACCACTACGCATGGTTCAAGGGCGACACCGAGATCCAGATCCACGGGGTCGGGCCGTTCTCGATCACCTACGTCAATCCGAAGGACGATCCGCGCAAGGGCGGCAGGAAGTAGTCTGGCCACGGAACTGCCGGCGCCCCGGCAGGATGACCGGGCGTGAGGAAAGCCGGTGACGGGCGACAGGCTTAGGGTCGCAATCGACGCGCGGAAGTGGACCGGCGAAGAAAGCGGCGTCGGCAACTATACGCAAAAGCTCGTCCAGGGCCTGCGCGCGGAGGACCCGAGCCTCGCGCTCGTGCTGCTCCGGAACGCGCGCCGCCGGACGCCTATCGAAGACCTCTCCGCCGAGGAGATCGCAGTCCCGTTTCCGCACGACTCTCCCCTGACACCGCTGGCGCTGCGCTACTTCCTCCGCGGGCGGCGGTTCGACGTCTTCCACTCGCCGTACGAGCTGGCGCCGCGCGGTCTCGCTCGGCCGCTCGTCGTGACCGTGCACGACGTGAACTGGGTCGTGAATCCAGCGTACAACTCGAACAACGCCTTCATGCGCCGGGCGGGAGGCTTTTTCTACCGCAACGCCGTGAGGACGGCCATCGACGACGCGGCCCGCGTCATCGCGATCTCCAACGCGACGCGCAACGCGATCCTCGAGTTCGCTCCGTGGCACGAGCCGAAGATCCGCGTCGTCTACCACGGCGTCGACCGCAAGCGCATTTCCCCGGCGGGCAAGGAGTCGGCCGCTCAGACGCTCGCGAACCTGATCGACCCCGCAACACCTTTCGTGCTCATCGTCGGCCAAGGCTCTCCTTACAAGAACCACTTCCACGCGGTCCGCGGCTTCCTCAGGGCGTTTCGGGACAGGCCCGACTACCGTCTCGTCCTCGTGAGGCGCCCGCTCGCCTCCGACCGCGATCTCGATCGTCTGCTCGAAACGCCGCAGGCCAGAGCCCAGGTGATTCGCCTGCCGTACGTGCCCCGCGAAGTCTTGAACGCGCTCTACGATCGGGCGCGGATCTTGCTCCACCCCTCCTATTACGAAGGGTTTGGATTGCCGCTCGTCGAGGCGATGGCGTCCGGCTTGCCGATCGTGACATCGATCGTCAGCGCGATGCCGGAGATCGCCGGACCGGCCGCCGTCCTGGTCAGCCCGGCGGAGGAGGAAGCCATCGCCGGCGCGCTGATGCGCCTCGACCAGGATGAGATTCTGCGGGAGAAACTGATCGCCGCCGGCCGCCAGAGGCTGGAGATGTTCGATTGGGAGGCGACGGTGAGAGCGACACTCGAGATCTATCGCGAGGCGGCCGGCAAGCGCGTCCGCCCGGAGGCGGAAGCGGGGAATGCGGCCCCTCCTCCGCTCCGTTAGGCTGTCCGCAGGAGGAACACATGACCAAGACGATCCTCGGCGCTCTGGCGCTGACCCTCGCACTCCCCTTCGCCGCGGCGGCGGCCGAGATCCACGGCACCGTCAGCGAAGACGGGAAGCCGGTCCCCAAGGGCGTCGCACTCAAGCTCGATTGCGGTGGAACGACGGCTTCCGGCGCGACCGACGAATTCGGCGGCTACAGTCTGAAGGTCGCGGCCACCGGAGACTGCACGCTGTCGATCGATTACAAGGGCGCCAGCGGCTCCCTCAAGATCCCCGTCTACGACAAGCCGAGCCGTTACGACATCGCCGTCAAACAGGAGTCCGGCAAGCTCGCGCTCTCGCGCAAGTAATGGCCGATCCCCAACGCGATCGCTGGGACAAGGCCCAGATCATCCTGCAGCCGGTCGGCGGGCTCCTGACCGCCATCGCGGTGGCGATCCTGGGCTTCTGGACCTCGAGCTATCTGCGCGAGCGCGAGCGCCGCGACTCGGAACTGCGCGAACGCATGCAGCAGAGCGACACCAACGCGCGCCTCTATTCCGAGCTGACCAGCAAGCGGGAGGAATCCGACAGCGCCCTGCGCAAGGACATGTTCACGTCCATCATCAATTCGTTCCTGGGCCCCGCACCGCAGACGCTCGACCAGAAGCTCCTGAACCTGGAGCTGCTCGTCTACAACTTTCACGAGTCTCTCAACTTGAAGCCGCTCTTCCTGCACATCGAGCGTCAGATCAAGGAAACCCCGAAGAGCAAGGACGACCTGGCGCGCCTCAAGCGCGTCGCCGAAGAGGTCACCAAGAAACAGATGCTCATCATCGAGGAGGGCGGACAGAAATTGGACGCCACGATCGACACGAAGACCTTGTCGTTCCCGTCGCCCGACGGACGCGGGGAGGTTCCGGCCGTTGTCCAGGACCTCGTCGTCGACGGCATGCGCCGAAACTTCAAGCTCGAGGCGCTCGACGTCGACAAGGAGACCGAGCAGGTCCAGCTGCGAGTCACGGTCCGTACCGAAGAGGGCAGGACCGTGGACACGACGTCCGCCGAATTCTGGATGGGCCACTTCGACTTTCCGATGATCGACAACGTCCGACTCCCGCACGACCAGCGGCTAGCCGTCGTCATGAACAACTTCGACATCGTCCGGGGGATCGCCGACGTGACGCTGACTTACTTCCCCGGCAAGTACGCGGGCCTGCGAGAGAAGCCCTACTACGATGAAGTCCTCGCCAAGCTTCTGGCCGCCAACCGCAGCGCGATGGTCACGCCCGTCCCGACTCCCACGACCCGGCCTTCGCCGTAGGCGCTCGACTTGCTACAATCCGGCGCCTTGGCGAGCGATCCCGTCGCGATCGCAGGGGCGCCTGCAGCGCCGCCGCGCCGCTCCCGAAGTTCGACACGGGGAGCGAAGTTGAAGCTTCGCCGCGGCGTTCCCCTCCGCGAGGCGATCCTCTCGGCCTTCCGCGGCATCGTGCTCTCCGCGAGGCGCATCGCCCGAGCGGCGGAGGAGAATCCCGAGCAGGCGGTTCACGAGTACCGCAAGTCCATCCGCCGGGCTCGCAGCGTGCTCGCGCTTCTTCGTCCCTCGCTCGGACGCACCGCCACGCGGGGAATGACCGAAGAGCTCCGGCGCGCGTTCCATGAGACCGGCCTCCTGCGCGACCGCGACGTGTTGTTCCAGACGCTCTCCGGTCTGGCCGACGACGACCCGGCGCTGTTCGTGGAGGCCGCGGAGTTCGCGGCCAGGTTGAGCGAGGGCCCGGACCGGCCGGTGCCGGCGAAAGTCCTCGGGGGCGCCGCGCCGATCTTGAAGCCGCTCCCGGCCGCCCTGGAAGTCACGATGCCCCGCGAATACTCGACGCCGGACCTCGAGCGGGGACTCACGCGAAGCTTCCGACGCACCCGGCAA
>JBKOZO010000215.1:0-24721 GCA_046725935.1 Acidobacteriota bacterium
AGCCCACGCCGCTGACGCTTCCCACGCCGGGTCCCGCGGCGGCGGCCGACGCGGTGGTGGGCGCGCCTCGCGTCGCCGGAGCGCCGTCCGCCCGCCCGACCGCTCGGGTCAAGCCGAGCCCGCCGCCTCGAGAAGAAGAGAGGGTGGCGGTCGTAGCCTCGGCCGAGCCTCCGGCGCCCCCGCCTCCGGCCGCCTCGGAGGATCGCAGCGCGCGCGTCGACGCCACGTACTCGACCCGGCGCGCCGTGCGCTTCACGTCGAGCCCGGAACAGGCGCGGCTCTACGTCGACGGACGCTACGTCGGGATCGCGGACGACTGGGACAACCGCGGCGGAGGCCGCGAATATCAGTTCGACAAGCCTGGAAGCCACATCGTGCGCATGGAGCTGCCCGGCTATCGCCCCAAGCGTTTCGAGATCGACGTCGGATCGGAAGGCAGCGAATCCGTGTCCATCGACGAAGAGCTCGAGCGCAACCAGAAGCTTCCCTACGAGAAACTGCCCGCCCCCTCCGATCGGACGACGGGAGAGGTGGAGTTCGACGTCACTCCCCCGGAGGCCGTGATCACCGAAGGCGACAAGACCCTGGGTCCCGCGTCGTCGTTCGGTCCGGCCTCGCCGCTGAAGCTTTCACCCGGCACCGTTCACGACCTGACGCTGACCGCGCCCGGTTATCGCCCCAAGCTCGTCCGCGTCCTGGTCGCGAGCAACGCGGGTCGCGATCGCGCGAAAATCTCCGAGAAGCTCAAGAAGGAGTAGCCGCATGACGAAGCGGGTCGGGCGCTGGATCCTGGGTGTTCCTGTCTGCGCTTGGATCGCGGCCTGCGCGAGCGCGCCTTCGCCGTCGCAGGTGGGCGTCGTGCGGGGGATCGCCGTGGACATGTCGGGCAATGCCCTTCCGGGCATCGTCGTCTCGCTCCGGGCGGCGGACGGCAAGGTCTTTCAGTCGGTGACGACGGGAGAGGGCGGCGCCTACGAGTTCCCGGACGTGCCGGTCGGGCAATACAATGTCTTCAGCGAGTTCGCGGGATATACGACGCCTCAGCCGGTCGCCGTGAAGGTCACGCCCGCCGGCCTCGCGATGCCGCCGCGCCTCGTGCTCCGCGCCCCCGGCGATCCCGACGCGCCCTAGGCTCCGGGCCCTGCCAGCACTCTCCAGTTGGCGAGGCGTTCCGCCGTCTCGACGCAGCGGCGGGCGGCCAGGCCGCAGAGCAGCGCGGAGAGCGGCGCGCACCCCTCCGGATCGGCCGCCTCGAGCGCGTCGAATCGATCGCGCGGCAGCTCGAGCACGACGGCCTCCTCGTGGGCCCGCGCGTCGGCGGAGCGCCCGGAACCCGGATCCAGCAGCGCCATCTCGCCGAAGATCGCCCCCGGATCGAGGATGGCGAAGGCTTCTTCGCCGCCCGAGATCTGGCGGGAGATGCGCACGCGTCCGCGCGCGATGACGCAGATCGCGTCGCCCGGATCGCCCTCGCGGAAGATGACGGCCTCCGCGGGGTAGCGCCGTTCGTGGGCGAAGACCGCGAAGAGGAAGCGGTCGGCCTCCGACAGGCCCACGGACGTCAACGACCGCGAACGGTCTTCCAGAGAGAGCTGTTCCGGTCCTTCGGCGGGTCCGGCGCCGGAGGCGCGTCCCGCCGGCCCGCGCTCGTCGGGGAAAAACTGCCGGAAGAGGTCGTTCAACCGGTGGAGGCGGCGCGCGAGCCGGCCTCGCAGGAACCGCAGCCAGGCGGCGCGGTCCGGATCGGGCGAGAAGAAGTCCGGCGTGAACCCGAGCAGCGTCGCCGCGCCGCGAGCCCGAACGTCGCCGGTGCGCGGCGCGCCGCTGAGCGCCTCTTCGCCGACGAAGTCTCCGGGCCCGGCCTCGCCCATGGGCTGGTCTCCGACCGGAGTCGTCCGAACCAGATCCACCGACCCCGAGACGACGAGGGAGATCTCACCGGCGCGGTCGCCCGCGCGATAGAGCGCGCTGCCGGTCGCGAGCCGGCGCAGCTCACCGAACTCGGCGGCGGCGAAGAACGCGGCCTCGTCGAGCCCCTTCAACGCCGGGATCTCCGCGATGCGGCGGGCAAGGTCGAGCGCGCCGCTGGTCGCGCCCCCTCCCCGCCGAATCAGCGAGCGCAGGAGCTCGGCGGAGCGGTCCGGCCAGGCCACTCCCGGCGCGCGCTTCTCCGCCTCCTCGGCCAGGCGCGTGCGCGCGGCGGCGACGGCGTCCTTCCAGCTCGGGATCTGGCCCGGCGCGAGCGCTCGGGCCGCCCGCAGGAATCTGCGGTCCGTCGGGTCGGGCGCGCCGTCGGGACGCAGAAGCGCCGCCTCGAGCAGGTCTTCGACGGCCTCGCCGAACCGCTTCTCGAGAAACGCGAGGCGCCCCCGCGCCGACGCGATTCGCGGATCGAAGGGGTCGCGGGCGCGCGCTTCGTCCATCAGGCGCCGCGCCTGTGCGAAGTCGTGCGCCTCGAGCAGGAGACGCGCCACGAGGACGGGATCGTTGCCGTCGAGGGCGTAGGGCCGCGCCTGGTCGACCCGTCCCGCGCCGATCAGGACCCGCGCCAGGGAGGACGCCGCCGAGGCGCGATCGCGCGCATCCAGCGTCTCGGCCAGCCGGTACAGGATGTCCGCCTCCGACGTCAGGCCGGCCGCTTCGCAGTTTCGCGCCGCCGCGCGGGCTCGCGCGCTCGGAGAGTCGGTCACGAGCCCACCGCCGCAATCGGTAGACGGCAGACGTCAGACGGCAGAGGAAACCGGGGTCTCACCGTCGGGATTTTACCGTCTGCGATCTGCGGTTTGAGGTCTGCGGTCTGCGGTCCCGTCTGTGCTAAGTTCCCCTTCCGCATGGCCGCCCCCGTCGCCGCGCCCGCGGCTCTCAAGCGCACGCCGCTCTATAACCTGCATCGAGAGCTCGGCGCGAAGATGGTCGACTTCGGCGGCTGGGAGATGCCCGTGCAGTACGCGGGCATCCTCGAGGAGCACCGGGCCGTGCGGGAGCGCGTGGGTCTCTTCGACGTCTCGCACATGGGCGAGTTCGCCGTGACGGGATCCGGCGTCCTCGCCGCCCTCCAGGCCCTGACGCCCAACGACGTTTCGAAGCTGGCCGACGGACGGATCCAGTATTCGGCGTTTCTGACGGAGAAGGGAACGTTCGTCGACGACCTGCTCGTCTACCGGAGATCCGGGGACTCCTATCTGCTGGTGGTCAACGCGGGCAACACACCGAAGGACTTCGCCTGGGCGAGGGAGCATGCCCGCGGCGACGCGCGCGTCGAGGACCACAGCGCGCGATGGGCGCTGATCGCGGTCCAAGGCCCGATGTCCGCGGCGCTGATGGCGAGGGCCGCGAACCCGGATCCCTCGGATCTGCCCTACTACGGCTTCCGCGAGACGAAGGTCGAGGGAGCGCCGACGCTCGTCTCGCGCACCGGCTACACCGGCGAGGACGGCTTCGAGGTCTACTGCCCGCCGGAGGACGCCGAGCGGCTCTTCCGCAGGTTCCTGGAGGTCGGACGTCCGGAGGGCGCGGTCCCCTGCGGCCTCGGCGCCCGGGACACGCTCCGGCTCGAAGCCAAGATGGCGCTCTACGGCAACGACATCGACGACACGGTCACCCCGTGGGAGGCGGACCTGGGCTGGATCGTCAAGATGGGCAAGGGGGACTTCATCGGCCGGGACGCTCTCGCCGCGCAGAAGGCGGCGGGCGTGCCGCGCAAGCTCGTCGGCTTCGAGATGGTGGACCGGGGCATCGCGCGCCACGGCTATCCGGCGAAGACTGCCGCGGGCCCCGGCGTGGTCACCTCGGGCACGCACTCGCCGACCCTCGGCAAGCCGATCGGCCTGGGACTCCTGCCGACGGCCGCCACGACGGTCGGGACCGAGTTCGAAGTCGAGATTCGCGGTCGGGCCGCCGCCGCGCGCGTCGTACCGACACCGTTCTACAAGAGGAAGGAAGCCTGATGGACGACCTGCATTACAGCCAGAGCCACGAGTGGGTGCGCGTGGACGGCGACATCGGCACGATCGGAATCACCGACCACGCCCAGAAACAGCTGGGCGAGATCGTGTACCTCGAGCTGCCGGAGGTCGGGCACGTCTTCAACGCGGACGACGAGTTCGGCACCGTCGAGTCGGTCAAGGCCGTCTCCGAGCTCTACACGCCGGTCTCGGGCGAGGTCGTGGAGGTGAACAAGGGCGCCGTGGCCGAGCCCGGGATCATCAACGACGACCCGCAGGGAGACGGCTGGCTGATCAAGGTCAAGCTCTCGACCGACGACGAGGTCCGAAAGCTCATGACGGCCGACGGCTACGCGAAGTACGTGCGCGAGGAAGGGCAGGGCTAGGCCGGGTGAAATTCCTGCCGACCTCGGATCGCGAGCGGGAGCAAATGCTCGCCGCGATCGGCGTCTCCTCGATCGACGATCTCTTCGCCACCGTGCCGGCCGAGGTCCGCCAGCCGCCGGACCTGCCGGCGCCTCTCTCGGAGATCGAGATTCGCCGGTTCCTCGGAGGCCTCGCCGCACGAAACGCCAACGCGCGGGACACCGCTTTCTTCCTGGGCGGCGGCGTCTACAACCATTACGTCTCGGCGATCGCCGACCAGATGCTGTATCGCGCGGAGTGGCTGACTTCGTACACGCCGTACCAGCCGGAGGTCTCGCAGGGCACGCTCCAGTCGATCTTCGAGTTCCAGACCCACATCTGCCAGCTGACGGGGCTCGAGGTGGCGAATGCCTCGCTCTACGAGGGCGCCTCGGCGCTCGTCGAAGCCCTCCTGATGGCCGAGCGGCTGTCGAAGGGCAAGAAGCGCGCGGTCCTCTCGGCGGGCATCCATCCCGAGTACCGCGAGACGGTGCGGACGTACTTCCAGAATCTGGGGCTCGAAGTCGTGGAGGTGCCGCTCGGCGCCGACGGCGCGACGGACTCCCGGGCGCTCGAGGCCGCGTGCGATCCGGCGACCTTCGCCGTGGCGGTCCAGTCTCCCAACTTCTACGGAGTGATCGAGGACTGGAAGGTCGGCTCCGCGGCCGCGCGCGCCGCCGGAGCGCTTTCGGTTGCGGTCGTCGCCGAGGCCGTCTCGATGGCGCTGCTCTCGCCGCCGGGTGAGAACGGCGCCGACATCGCGTGCGGCGAGGCGCAGTCTCTGGGCGTACCGATGCACCTGGGCGGACCCATCCTCGGCTTCCTCGCCTGCCGCGCGGAGCACCAGCGCCAGATCCCCGGCCGCCTCGTCGGCCAGACCCGCGACGCCGAGGGCCGAAGGGCCTTCTGCCTCACGCTCTCGACGCGCGAGCAGCACATCCGCCGGGAGAAGGCGACGTCGAACATCTGCACGAACCAGGGCCTGATGGCGCTGGCCTCGAACATCCACATGTCGCTCCTGGGCAAGACCGGTTTGCGCGAGGTCGCGCTCCAGAGCCACGCGAAAGCCGAGTACTTGAAGGGCGAGATCGCGAAGATCCCCGGCTACCGGATCCCGTACGCGCGTCCCTCGTTCAACGAGTTCGCCGTCGAGGCGCCCGAGGACGCGGAGGCGCTTCTGTCGAGGCTGGCCGCGCGGAAGATCCTGGCGGGCGTCCCTCTCTCGCGGTACGACGCGAAGGACCGGCGGCGTTTCCTGGTCGCCGTGACGGAGATGAACACGAAGGCGGAGATGGATCACATGGTCGCGGCTCTCGCGGGGAAGACGTCGTGAGCGTCGAGATCCAGGAGAAGGCTTCCGCGGCCGGGACGCGCGAGCGGCCCGAGCCGCGCGCCGAGGCGCTCGTGTTCGAACGCTCGGGCGAAGGAAAGATCGGCTACTCGCTTCCGCCGCTCGACGTGCCGGCGGCGATGGCGATTCCGGAGGCGCTGCGCCGCTCCGACATCGAAGGCGGCACGCAGATCACGGAGGTCGAGGTCGCGCGCCACTTCACGCGCCTCTCGCGCCTGAACTTTTCCATCGACCAGGCCCTCTACCCGCTCGGGTCCTGCACGATGAAGCACAACCCGCGCACCAACGAGGAGATGGCGCGGCTGCCCGGGTTCGCGGCGGCCCACCCGCTGGCGCCCGAGAGCGTCTCGCAGGGAGCGCTGGAGCTCGCCTGGCGCCTGGAGCGGATTCTCGCCGAGCTGACGGGACTCGCGCGCGTCACGCTCCAGCCCTCGGCCGGCGCCCAGGGAGAGCTCGCTGGCATCCTGATAGTCCGCCGGGCGCTCGAGAAGACCGGCCGGGCGCGGACGACGGTGCTCATTCCGGATTCCGCGCACGGGACCAATCCCGCCTCCGCGCACTTTGCCGGCTACAAGGTCAAGGAACTCAAGTCCAGCGCGAAGGGCACGATCGACCTCTCGGCGCTCGAGGCCGCGATGACCGAGGACGTCGCGGCGCTGATGCTGACGGTTCCCAACACGCTGGGCGTCTTCGAGGACCGGATCCTCGACATCGCCCGAATCGTCCACGCTAAGGGTGGCTACCTCTACTGCGACGGCGCCAACTTCAACGCGTTCGTCGGCGTGGCGAAGCCGGGGCTCATGGGCGTGGACGTCATGCACATGAACCTCCACAAGACTTTCTCGACGCCGCACGGCGGGGGAGGACCGGGCTCGGGGCCCGTCGCCGTCGCGGAGAAGCTGGTCCCGTACCTGCCGCGGCCGACCGTGGAGCGCCGCGAGGACGGCACGTTCTTCCTGGATTTCGATCGCCCCGAGTCGATCGGGCGGCTGCGTACGTTCCTCGGCAATTACGGAATGTTCGTGCGCGCGCTGTCCTACATCGCGGCGTACGGCAACCGCATCGGCGAGGTCGCCCGGGGGGCCGTTCTCAACGCGAACTACATCCGCGCCGGCCTCTCGGGCACCTACCACCTCAAGTACGACGCGCCGTCGATGCACGAGGTCGTCTTCTCGGACAAGAAGCAGGTCGAGCACGGCGTCTCCAACATGGACATCGCCAAGCGCCTCATGGACTACGGCTTCCACCCCCCGACGGTCTCCTTCCCCCTGATCGTGCACGGCGCTCTGATGATCGAGCCCACGGAGACGGAGGGGAAGGCCGGCCTGGACGCCTTCATCCACGCGATGAAAGAGATCGCGCGCGAGTGCGCCGAGGATCCGGAGCTGGTCAAGCACGCTCCGCACTCGACACCGGTCAAGCGGGTCGACGAGGTCGGGGCAGCGCGCAATCTCGTCCTGCGCTGGAAACCGTAAGAGAGGTTCCGGGTTCCGGGTTCCGCCTATCGGCTAGACTAGAAGTACTGAAGGGGTACACAGGGGCCGCCTTCGTTTGCGCGTCCGCGCTCGCGGCGTTCGCGTTCGCGGCGGATCGCACGATCGACTTGCCGCCGAAAGGCGACCGGTGGAACGAGGTCCGCACCGAGAACTTCACGCTGTACGGCGATACGACGGTCGCCAAGATCAAGGAGATCGGGCTCGATCTCGAGAAGCTGCGCGCCGTGCTTCTCCTCATGCAGAGGACCCTGACCGCGAACTCTCCGGTGCCGACGTCGATCTACGTCTTCAAGAGCCAGGACGCGCTGGATCCGTACCTTCCTCGGCGCCAGGGCAATACGGTCAAGTTCGCCGGATACTTCCTGGATTCCCACGACGGGATATACATCGCCCTGACGGCGGCGTGGAACGAGGATCCGCGCCGTCTGGTCTATCACTCGTACATCTACTACTTCCTGAGCGCGAATTTCCCGCCGCAGCCGACCTGGTACGAAGAGGGTCTGGGCGGCTACTACAGCACGTTCCGGTCGACCGAGGACGAGGCCCAGACCGGGATGATCCGCGAGGACTACCTGGATCTCCTGCGGGGTACGGTGCTCATTCCGCTCGACCGCCTCTTCGCGATCGACCGCAAGTCTCCGGAATACGTGGACGTGATCAAGAGAGACATCTCCGACGCGGAGTCGTGGGCCCTCGTGCATTACACGATGCGCGGAAACCCGGAGCGCACGCCGCAGCTGGGGCGATTCCTGGCGCTGCTCCAGCAGGGTCGCCCGCAGGATGAGGCGTTTCGCGAAGCCTTCCAGATGGAGTATGCGCAGCTTTTGTCGGAGCTCGTCACATACGTCCGGAACAAGCGCTTCACCTACAACCGGCTCAAGCTCTCGGAGCTGAAGTTCCCGACCGAGACGAAGGTTTCGCCGATGCGCTACGACGACGTCGTGTGCCGGCTGGGCGAATTCCTCGGGCATCAGTCCGAAGCGCGGATTCCCGAGGCCGAGCGCTATTTCCAGGCGGTGCTGGCTTCCAATCCGTCTTCGGCTCACGCTCTGGCGGGCCTGGGATTCCTTCGTTATCGGCAGCAGCGATACGACGACGCGTACCGATACCTGCAGCAGGCCATCGCGTCGGGCTCCGCCGACTTCCGCGTCTACTTCTACGCCGGCCGCGTCCGGTCGGATGAGTTCGCGCGCGAGACGCACAGCCCCGAGGAGCTGGCGAAGAATCGCGCGCTTCTCGACGAAGCCCGTTCGGATTTTCGCAAGAGTGCGGAGCTCAATCCCGACTTCCCGGAAGCGAAGGCCGCGCTCGGGCGCACCTACCTCGTCGAGCAGGGTCCGGCCGTGGATGAAGGGATTGCCGCGCTCGAAGCGGCTCGCAACAAACTCCCGTCGCGCGAAGACGTCGCCGCGGACCTTGCCAGCCTCTACGACCGCAAGGGGGACAAGGCCCGTGGCGACGCGATCCTGAAGTCGGCGGACGCGACCGAGGCGGTCGCGAAGAGAGGGCAGCGGTCGCCGCTGGAGGCTTCGCTGGAGAACGTCAAC
This sequence comes from Acidobacteriota bacterium, assembly GCA_046725935.1. Taxonomy (GTDB): domain Bacteria; phylum Acidobacteriota; class Thermoanaerobaculia; order UBA5066; family Gp7-AA6; genus DAHUXD01. The sequence continues at coordinate 8,744 of JBKOZO010000215.1, forward strand.
AAACTCCTGGACGAGGGCAAGGACGACGAGGCCCTGGCGCTGATGGACAGCATGGTCGCCAGGAGCTCGGGAGAGATCCGGACCGAGCTGGAGGAGCAACGGGAATCCCTCAAGAAGGCCGTCGTCCGAAACCGGGCCGTCAAGGATTACAACGCCGCGATCGCCCTGTACAACAAGCGCGATTTCGCGGGCGCGCTGGCGGCGTTCCAGAGGATCGCCGGCGAGAGCGCCGATCCCGACGTCGCGAAGGCCGCCCGCGAGAAGGCCGCCGAGCTCTCGCAGCGCGTCTCGAAGCCCGCACCGAAGCCCTCGAGGGCCGGCTCTCAGGACTCAGGTTTCCGGTCTCAAGTCGGGCCCCCGCAAGACCTGGGACCTGGGACCTGAGTCCGTTTACCGCGTGGGATATCCTTGTCGGCCGGCTGCGGCCCGATGATCGAGACCTTCCAGCGCAAGTGCCCGTTTTGCGGCGGCGACATGCTGCGCTCGCGCTCCCACAAGTGGGGCTACACGCACTATTTCTGGCAGAAGCCCTGGGGTCGGACGTTCTTCGGATTCGGCGCCGAGCGCGTATACCCGTGGGCCTGCATGGGCTGCGGGGTCGTCCTCTTCTACCTCGACCGCCTCCCCGCGGTGGCCGAGGAATATCGAGACTCGCGCAACAGCGTTCGCGCGCCGGAGGGCGTCCCGGCTACGATCAAGCCTTGATCGCGATCGGGTATCTCGACGGCAACCGGCTCTCGCGGGCCGTGATCGCCGGGGCCCACTTCGTCGCCCAGCGCGCCGAGCTGCTCAACAAGATCAACGTCTTCCCGGTGCCCGACGGCGACACGGGAACCAACGTGGCCTCGACGCTCCAGAAGGTCGCGGCCGGCATCTCGCGGATTCGCCAGCGCCACGTGCGCGAGTTGTCCCGCTCGCTCGCGGACCAGGCCATCGGCGGAGCGCGCGGAAATTCCGGAGCGATCCTCGCCCAGTTCTTCTGCGGCTTCGCCGAGGGTCTTCCCGACGCGCCCCGCGTCGAGACGCGCGGATTCGGCCAGGCGGTGGTCAAGGCGGCGGAGTCGGCTTACTCGGCGATCGCGCGGCCCGTCGAGGGCACGATCCTGACGGTCATCCGGGACTGGGCGCGCCACGTGGCGGCCAAGGCCGCGGAGGTCCGCGACTTCGACGTCCTGCTTCCCGACTCGCTCACGGCGGCCCGGGCATCCCTGGAGAACACGCCCAAGCAGATGAAGGTCCTGGAGAAGGCGGGCGTCGTGGACGCCGGCGCCCAGGGCTTCGTCTATCTGCTGGAAGGAATCGTCAAGTACGTGCGCGAAGCGGCGCGCCTGGCGCCTCCGCCCGTCGCCCCCGAAGAGGTTCGCGCCGCGGTCTTCGACCGCACGCCCGAGGCAATTCTGTTTCGGTACTGCACCGAGGCGCTCCTGGAAGGCGACGCGATCGCCCGCGACGGGCTCCGGCGCGAGGTGGCGCTGCTCGGGGACTCGGTGGTTCTGGCCGGGGGCGCGTCGCGGATCCGGCTTCACGTGCACACCAACGAGCCCGAGAAGCTCTTCGCGGTCGCGGCCCGTTTCGCCGACGTCGCCCAGACGAAGGTCGAGGACATGCGCGCGCAGCACGAGTCCCGCTTCGACCAGAACCGCGCGGCACGGGTCGGCGTTGTGACCGATTCGACCTGCGACCTGCCGGCCACGATGCTCGAAGACCTCGGCATCGGCGTGGTTCCGGTGCGCGTGTACTTCGGTTCGGAGAACTACCTCGACAAGGTCACGATCTCGCCGTCCGAGTTCTACGCGCGCTTCGCCGTCACCGACGAGGCGCCGAAGACGTCGCAGCCGCCGCCGGCCGACTTCACCCAGGTGTACGAGAACGTCGCGACCCACGCGGGCGCGATCGTGTCGGTGCATCTTTCGGCGGGCCTCTCGGGGACCTACCAGGCGGCGACCGTCGGCGCGCGGCCCGTGGAGAAGACCCGGATCCACCACGTGGACAGCCGCAACGTGACGGTGGGACTGGGCCTCGTCGTGCGAGCGGCGGCCGAGGCCGCAACTGCCGGGAAGAGCGCCGACGAGGTCGAGAAGATCGCCCGGGAAGCGGCTGAGCGGGTGCGGACGTTCGTCGCGGTGCCCACCCTCAAGCACCTCGTGCGCGGCGGACGTGTGTCGCCGCTGCGGGGGTTCATCGCCCGGATGCTGGGTCTCCTGCCCGTTCTCACCATCACGCGGGAAGGCGTCGCGGAGGCCGCGGCGAAAGCGCGCGGATATGCCGCGGCGCGCCGGAAGATGTTGAAGCTCCTCTTCGACGAAGCCGGGGAACGCGTGTCCGCGTCGCGCCGCTTCGGAGTCGCCCACTGCGACGCCGAGGACACGGCCGACGAGGTGGCTCGCGAGATCCGCCAGCGCTATCCCGAGTCCGACGTCATGATCGTCGAGTGCGGGCCGGCGCTCGGGGCGCACGGCGGTCCGGGCGCGATCGCCGTGGCGGTGCTGCCGTAGAGGAGCTTCCAGGTTTCAGGTTCCAGGTTGCAGGATGCTCTACACGGTCGGGCACTCCAATCGGTCCATCGATGACTTCATTGGCATCCTGAAGGCGCACGGCGTGAAGCGAATCCTGGACGTGCGGCGCTATCCGGTCTCGCGCAAGTGGCCGCACTTCGACGCCGCGGCGCTGGAAGGATCGCTCGCGGCAGCCGGCATCGCCTACACCGGGCTGCCCGAGCTCGGCGGGCGGCGGCGCCCGCGGCCCGATTCGCCGCATACTGCGTGGAGGGACGCCGCCTTCCGCGGCTACGCCGACTTCATGGACACGCCCGAGTTCGCCTCGGGGTTCGGGCGGGCCGCGGCTCTGGCCGGCGAGACGCCATCGGCCCTGATGTGCGCCGAGGCCCTTCCGTGGAAGTGCCACCGCTCCCTGATCGCCGACGCCTTCCTCGCGCGCGGATGGGAGGTTCGGGAGATTTTATCGGCCCGCGAGGCCCGTCCCCGACGCCTGCCCGAGTTCGCGCGCATCGAGGGCGAGCGCGTGATCTACGACCGGGGAGAGCTGTTTCGCTGAGGCGGGCTCAATCGAGCCGCTTCGCCGCCAGCAGCAGCACGTCGCGGGCTCCCGGAGAGAACCCGGCCTTCTTCCATTCGGCAACGAGCGCGGCGAAGGCGGCCGAGAGGCTCTGCGTCTCCGCGCCGCGGGAGAGGTGCTGCACGGCCTTCTCAGGCGATGCGGGCTTGCCCGAGGATTCCAGTGCGAAGAGGCCGGCGGACCCGAGGACGAGGACGTCGCCGCGTCCCGTCTCGACGGTGACCTCGTGTGCCGCGGAAGACTCTCGAATCTCGAAGGGAACCGGGCGCCCGAACCGCAGCAGCCACGGCACCGGAGCCTCACGCGACGCCAGCGCGAGCCGTTCGCCGGTCCACGAGGCGGCGGTCACGGAGCAGAGAGGCTCGGCCGCGGAGACCTGCGCGGCGATTTCTGCCGGGGCCGCCGTGGCGAGCATAGGCCGGGCGAGGCGCGCCGCGCGCACGAGGGGGCCCACCGCCTCCTCGAGCTCCCGACGGTCCTCCAGCAGCAGCAGCGACATTCCGCCGGGCCTCGCTTCGACGGCGTAGATCGAGAGACCGGGCGCCTCCGACCTCCATCGGAGCGGCGCGCTCTCGAAGCCCGGCGTCTCGGGCCAGGTGGAAGGGTTCAGCAGGGGAGAGACGCCGCGAAGCACGGCGGCGGCTCCCGCCCGGCGCGCGCTCCGGACCGCCACCTCGTGCTCGCGCACGCTCTCGACGGCGAGGGCCGCGTGCGTGGCGACCTCGGCCAGGAACTCTTCGTCCTCGCGCGTGAAGTTGCGCCGGCGCTTGTTGAGGATCTCCACCACGCCCACGATCTCGCCGCGGGGCGACCGCATCGGCGCCGCCAGGATCGACATCGTCTTGAAGCCCGAGGAGCTGTCGGTGCTCTTGTCGAAGCGAACGTCTCGGTACGCGTCCGCGCTGTTGATGACCTGGCCCGTCTGGGCGGCGGCTCCGGCGATGCCCTGGCCGATCGGGAGCCGGATCGGCTTGACGGCGCCTCCTTCCAGGATCTGGCTGACGAGCTCGTCGCTCCCGGGCTCGCGGAGGAAGATCGTGCCGCGCTCGGCGTCGGTCTCGGAGGTCGCCGTCTTCAAGATGATGCGCAGCGTCTCGGTCGGATCGAAGGTCGCCGCCAGCGACTTGTTGGCCTCCAGGATCACCATGAGCTTGACCATCCGCGCGCGCGTGACCGAGACCTCCGCCATGACGCGGTCGAGGACCTGCCCCTCGAACGCCACGATGGCGTCGGCCAGCGCCGTCGCGTCGGCGAACCGCGCTTCCGGATCCTTAGCGATCGCACGCTCGAGCACGTCGCGCAGCTCCGGGGGAAGGTCCGGCCGCAGCGACTCGACCCGCGGCGCCTTTTCCGAGATGACGCGACGCACCAGACGCGCCGTGTCGTTGTCGTCGAACGGAACGCGTCCGGTGAACATCTCGAAGAGGAGAACCCCCATGGCGTAGACGTCGGTGCGGAGGCTCGGCGCGTCGCCCTGCAGCAGCTCCGGGGCCAGAAACTGAGGCGTGCCCGGCACGGTGTCGCCCTGCTCTCCGCTGTAGAGGCGGGACTCGACCGCGATTCCGAAGTCCATCAGCCGGGGCTTTCCGTCCTCTCCGACCATGACGTTCTCGGGCTTGAGGTCCCGGTGGAGGACGCCGATCCGGTGCGCCGCCGCGAGGCCGTTGCAGATGCCCTTGGCGATGGCGAGGCCCCGGCCCAGCGGCAGCGTGCGCTCTCTCTCCTCGATGTCCTTGAGCGTCTGTCCGGGCAGGTACTCCATCGAAACGAACTCTTCGCCTTCGATCTCGACGAGGTCGTAGATGCGGCAGACGTTCTCGTGGGTGACCTTGCGCGACAGGATGATCTCGCGCCGCAGAGTCTCGCGCCGCTCCGGCGACACGCGGTCGGGACGGATGCGCTTCAGCGCGATCTCGGAGTCGAGCTTCAGATCCCGCGCGCGATACACGACGCCCATGCCGCCGAAGCCGAGCACGCCGTCGATGCGATAGCGCGACCCCAGCACCGTGCCGACGGTGACGGGAGTTTCCCCGGCCGACCGGGTCGTGGAGCCGTCGTCTGCGGGATCGCCGTCGGGAGACACGCTTGGATTCTACGGCGTCGGAACCTTTGACTTTCCATGCGTCGGGGTCTAGATTGCCCGCAACGTGCCGTTCCCCAAACGCCCGCCGGTTCCGCACACATAAATCGGGAGGAGAACTTGTGACACAGCCTCACCGCGCGACACTGCCCCGGGTCGTTCTGGCGGCCGCCGCGGCCGCGATCTTCCTGATCAGCGCTCCCGCGTATCCTTCCGGTTTCCAGGTCATGTCGCAGGGCGCGAAGGCGACCGGCATGGGCCTCGCGTTTGCCGGCATCGCCGACGATCCTTCGGCGATTTTCTACAACCCGGCCGGACTCGGATGGCAGAAACACTTCGAGGTCTACGGCGATATCCAGTTTCTGACTCGGACGGAGACCGAATTCACGGGCCTCAATCCGTATCCCGGCGACGGCGTGGTCGAGCACATCCAGGACCAGTGGTTCGTGCTCCCAGACCTCTACGCCGTCGTCCCGCTGACGCAGGAGCTGAACTTCGGGCTCGGAATCTTCGCTCCCTACGGCCTGGGAGTCCGCTGGGACAACCCGGAGACCTGGAGCGGCCGGTTCATTTCCCAGAACGCGGTCATCAAGTCCATCGACCTGAACCCGGTCTTCTCGTATCAGCTCTTCCCGTCGCTCGCGATCGCGGCGGGCGCCGACGTGCGGTTCTCGAAGGTGCAGCTCGAGCGGATCCAGGGCGCCGTCAACCCTTTCACGGGCGCGGTGGATAACGTCGCGAAGATCAAGCTCAACACCGACATGATCGACAACACGGGCTGGGGCTGGAACGTCGGTCTCATGTTCAAGCCCTTCGACGCGCTTTCGATCGGCGCCGGCTACCGGTCGAAGATCAACGTGGATTACGACGGGACGGCCGAGTTCATCCAGCGCCTCACCGGCAACGAGGCTTTCGACGCTGCCGTGGCCGCGCAGCTGCCCACCGGCACGCCTCCGGTGCAGACCACGATCGATTTCCCCGCGTCGATCAACATCGGCGCCGGGATCCACCTGGGGTCCGGGTGGACCATCGGTCTCGAGGCCGACTGGACGGAGTGGTCGCGCTTCGCCAGCCTCGACATCATCTTCCCGACGCTGGTCGGCCGGGACGTCCACCGCGCGACGCTCTGGGAGGACTCCTGGGCCTATCGGGTGGGTCTGGAGAAAACCTTCGGCGAGTGGGCGATCCGCGCCGGTTACTACTACGACAACACGCCCCAGCCGACCTTCGACACCGGACCCATCCTCCCGGACAACGACCGCAACGTCTACTCCCTGGGAGTCGGCTACGGCACGGAGCGCTTCGGCCTGGACGTGGGCGCCCTGCTGATCAAGTTCAAGGACCGCACGGTTCCGCCGCCGCTGCAGACGGATCAATTTTTCGGCACCTACTCGGAGACGGCCCTCGTGCTGGTGGGCGGCCTCCGGATGGCGTTCTGAGGAGGATAGCCATGAAGACGCAGACGCTTCGCTCGCTCGCGTTTGGAGGCGCACTGGCGCTCTTCTCGGTCGTTCCCGTCCGCGCGCAGCAGACCCCGTTCTTCGACAAGTACGTGGCTCTGGGCGACAGCCTCACGGCGGGAGTGGAAAGCGGTTGCGTCGTACAGCGCAACCAGGTCAACTCGTTCCCGGCCGTGCTGGCACGAGTCTTCGGGATCGACGATTTCGAGCAGCCTCTGGTCCAGGAGATCGCTCTGACGAATCCGCTGGTGGGCGTCCCGTGCCTCGGAGCCACGTTCATTCCTCCCTCCACGATCTCCGTCGGCCCCGTGTCTCAGATGGGATCTCCCTTGAATCTCTTTCTGCAGCGTCCCTACGACAACCTGGGCATGCCGGGAGCGAACGTGGCCGATCTGACCCAGCTCCGGCACGGCAATCCCGACGGTACGACCGCCGAGAAGTCCGCGGCTCTCGTCTTGCGCAACGTTCCGGGCTCTCCGTTCGACGGGACCAACGCCGTGGAGCAGGCCGGGGTGCTGCTCGCGCCGGTGCCGAACAACATCGTGACGCTGTGGATCGGCAACAACGACGTGCTCGGAGCGGCCACGTCGGGGATTGTCGTCGACGGAGTCACCGTCACCACGCTGGCGGATTTCACCGACAGCTACGCCGCCATCCTCGATGCCATCGATCCGGTCACCTCGACGATGGCCCGGGCGAACCTTCCGGACGTGACCGCGATCCCGTTCACGACGACGATTCCGCCCGTCCTGGTGGATCCGGCCACACGGCAACCCGTGATCATCGGCGGGCAACCGGTTCCGCTGCTCGGCCAGGGGGACGACGCGTTTCCGTGCGTCCCGGTGGCGCCGGATCAGGGGTGCCCGCTGCCTACGGGAACCCTGGTGACGCTGCCGGCGTCGTCCCTGCTGGCGCAGGGAATCGGGATTCCCGTCGCCGCGGGCGGGACGGGCCTGCCTCTTCCGCACGGCCACATCGACGCCACCGGCGCACACGCCGGAGTCACGCTCTATCCGGACGAGGTCGCGTTCCTTCAGCAGCGCGTGGTCGAGTACAACCAGGTCATCGCCTCGTTCGATCCCATCATCGTCGTGGACATCTACGCGATCTTCAACGACATCCGGGCCCGCGGCTTCCACATCGGAGGCTTGACGCTGACGACGACCTTCGTGACGGGCGGCATCTTTTCCTACGACGGCGTACACCCTTCGACGATCGGCTACACAGTCATCGCGGACGAGTTCATCAAGGCGCTCAACCTCTCCGGCGGCGCCGCGATCCCCCGTCCCGACTTCTCCGAGGTGCTGTTCACCCCCAACGTCCCCGCGCCCACTGGATCCGTGAGAGGGGGAGGGCCCTGGGGTTACAACTTCGAGCTCTGGCGGCAGGTCCTCACGCAGACCATGCCGAATATGGCCGTCTCCCTCCCGAGTCTCGCGCCCGAGCGACCCACCGGAAACCGCGGGACCCGGACCGTCGGACCTCGCGACTGAGACCGGATCCGCGAGAATCGGAGCCCCGGGGTTCGTCCTCGGGGCTTTTTCTTTTTCGGTTGTTCTGCTAGATTTCGCCGTCTTTTTCGGGGGTAAGACCCATGGCGATGATTCCGGCGACCCAATTGCGCAGCGGCATGCTCATCATCTTCAACGGTGAGCTGCACCGCGTCCACGAAATGGTCCACAAGACGCCCGGAAACCTGCGCGGCTTCGTTCAGGCGAAGATGCGCAACGTGCGGTCGGGCGCGATGAACGAGCATCGGTTCGGCTCGACCGACCGGGTCGAGAAGGCGTCCCTGGACGAGCGGGAGATGGAGTATCTCTACTCCGACGCCGCGGGCCATCACTTCATGGACCAGACGACCTACGATCAGGTCACGCTTTCCGACGAGGTGATCGGCGAGCAGATGAAGTACCTGCTGCCGAACACCGCGATCCACGTCGACTTCTACGAGGAAAACCCGGTGGGCATCGAGCTGCCGAACACGGTCACGCTCAAGGTCACCGAGACGCAGCCGGGAATGAAGGGAGCGACGGCGTCGGCGTCGTACAAGCCCGCGACGCTCGAGACGGGGCTGCAGGTCATGGTCCCGCAGTTCATCGAAGCCGGCACGCGGATCAAGGTCGACACTCGCGACGACAGCTACCTCGAAAGAGCCTGAATCGCCGGCTCGCGAGGTTATGCTGGAACAGCATAACCCATTGATTTCCAAGACTTTTTTGATTGACGGCCTCCAGGGCCATCCAGATAATCCGTTCGTGCTTCCTCGCAGGTTCGCCGTTACGGCGGCGTTTGTAGCCGCCGTTTTCCTTTTCGGTTTCGCCTCTCCCGCGGAGGGGAAGCGCGCGTCCGCGTCGAAGAAGCGGACGGTCTCCTCCAAGGCGCCGGCGAAGTCGAACGCCCACCGGTCGACGCCGAAGAAGAAGATCAAGGCGGCGGTCGGCAAGGAGGCCGTCGTCCTCGAAACGGCCGAGCTCGATATTCCGATGGAGTACGGGCCGTTTCTCCCGGCCGAGATGTACGACTTCCCGCGCCCGCCCTGCGTCGAGCAGGACACGGTCGTGGAGGCCCGCCTTCACGAGACGACCGACGAAGACACTCCGGAGCCCGACAACGTGGCGGACGCGGTCGAGCGGCCTGAGTCCGCCAATGCGCTGACGCGGGTGGCCCGGACGCTGGGCTCGCTCCTGCGTCCCAAGTCCTCGGAGACCACGATTCGACCCGAGGACGTGGACCTCTCCGATCTGCTGTCCGCGGGCGTCCAGATCCCCGTCGAGGGCGTGGACGCGAGCAGCCTTCGGGACTCGTTCTTGAACTCCCGGGGCAGCCACCGCAAGCACCTCGCCATCGACATCGGCGCGCCGAAGGGCACGCCGGTCCTGGCGGCGGCCGACGGTCAAATCGCCCAGCTCCGGCGCGAGAACCGCGGCGGCATCTCGCTGTACCAGAAGGACGCGAGCGGCCGGTATCTGCTCTATTACTGCCACCTCTCCCGCTACAAGGCCGGAATCCGGCCGGGGGACAAGGTCGCCAAAGGCGACGTGATCGGCTACGTCGGCCGAACGGGCCACGTCATCGGCGGTCCGCACCTGCACTTCTCGATCACGCGCCTACCCGAGGACGACGACAACTTGCAGGCCGGCGTCGCGATCAACCCGTACCTGCTGTTCCTGGCGGCCGTTCAGTAGCTACGGGTCATCCCGAGCGATAGCGAGGGATCCCGTCCTCGGCAGGCCCTGAGTTGGATGGAGGATTCGACGGCATTCGCCGCCGACGAGTCCGGGATCCCTCGTCGGTTCGCTCCTCGGGATGACAGGTTGTAGGAGCCGGGCGAACCGCTAGACGACCCTCAGATCCTCCTTCGCGAACAGCCGGTCCAGCCAGAGGTTCGTCAACTTCTCCGAGACGGTGTTCTGACGCAGGCGCGCCGCGAGGTTGCCCCAGTCCATCTCGTCCAGCTTCTGGTCCTGGTTGAAGCAGGAGAAGACGATCTCCTCCTTGCCGGTCGCGGGATCCACGTGCTTCTGGAGGCACTGCGCGCAGACCTCCTTCATCATGCACTGCATCGGCGAGTTGATCGACGCGATGCCGACGTGGGTCGGGGAGAGGTGCGGCGCCAGGACGTGCTTGCGCGCCCGCGCCACGGCCGACATCATGCGGTCGGAGCCGATGACGATCATGCGTTCGGCCTCGGACAGCGGAATCGGAGTGGCGCCGAGCTTTCCGGTTGCGTAAGCGGCCATCGCCTCCACGATGTTGCCGGTGAAGCTGCGGTCCGAAGGCCGACGCGCTGGAATCGGCTCGCCGCGGTCCACCGAGAGCACCAGCACGTCGGACGCCGCCTCCAGCTCCTCGCGCTTGTAGAAGTCCTCGGCCTTCTTGTACCCGGCGAAGTAGATGACCTGGTTGCCGAGCGCCCGCGCCTTCTTGCCGATCGAGAAGAGGACGGCGTTGCCGAGTCCTCCGCCGCAGAGCAACACGGTGCCGTTTTCGGGAAGCTCCGTCGGCGAGCCCGTCGGGCCCATGACCACGACCGGCTCGCCGGGCTTCAAGACCGAGCACAGGCGGGTTGAGCCGCCGATCTCCAAGGCGATCAGGGAGAGCAGCCCTTTCCGAGAGTCGACCCACGCTCCCGTCAGCGCGCACGGCTCGATCAGGAGCGGCGAGCCCCCGGCGCGCGGCGCAAAGGACTCCAGGTTCTGCAACCGGAAGAACTGGCCGGGCTCGAAGTTCCGGGCGGCGGCGGGCGCGCGAACCACCACCTCCACGATCGTCGGCGTCAGCCGTTCGACGGCGACGACCGTCGCCGAGAACTCGTCGGCGATGCGGTCGCGAAAGGCTTCCCACTCGGCTTCCGGCGATGTCGCGGAACCAGAGCCATCGAGGACCTCCATGATGGGGCGGTAGCCGTTGCGGGCGGAGGCCATGGCCTTGACCACGTTCCCGTTGTACGCAGGGTGGTTGTCGCCGAAGAAGGTCACGAACTTGCCGTGGCGGGAGTACCCGGTGAAGAACGCCTCCTCGTCCTCGGCGGCTGCCGGCTCGAGCGCGAAGCCTCCGTCCCGGGCGACGGCGCGGTGCGGGGCGAAGAAGCGGCGCTTGGCGTCCAGTGGGAAGGCGTCGGGGTACTCCTTCGCGTAGGTGATGTTGGGCGTCGTGCCCGCAGCGACCAGGCAGGTCCGCGCCGGTAGCTCGACGACTTCGCCCGAACCGCCGCGCTGGAACCGCACGGCCGAGAGCTTTCCGTCGCCGTCGGGCACGGCCTCCAGAGGCTCCAGGTTTTCGACGAAGGAGATGCCCTCCTCGAGCGCCTTGATGACCTCCTCGTGGTTGAGGCGATATGCCGGAGACTCCTCCATGGAACGGCGATAGACGATCGAGATGCCTCCCCATTCGCGGCACAGCTTCGCCAGGTCCGGGTCCTCGCCGGCGGCGCGCGCCCGCTCGCGCTCCCGGCGGACGGCCTGCCCGTGCGCCAGCAGACCGTTCAAGATCTCGCGCTCCTCGGGATCGAAGCCGGCGCGCACTGTCGCCTCGTCCTTCTCGGCCGCGAGGGCCTCGTAGCGCGCCAGGGTCTTCTCGGCCTGCAGCGGGTAGTACGCCAGCAGCTCCGTGGCCGTGTCGATGGCGGTCAAGCCTCCGCCGATGACGACCGCGGGCAGCTCGACCTGCAGGTTGGCGAGGGCCTCCTCCTTGAACGCGCCGGTGAGCTGGAGGGCCATGAGGAAGTCCGAGGCCTTGCGAACGCCCCGGATGATGTTGTTCTTCATCGGGATGATCGTGGGACGGCCGGCGCCGGCGGCGATCGCGACGTGGTCGAACCCCGACGCGAAGGCCTGCTCGGCGTCGAGAGTGCCTCCGAAGCGCACGCCCCCGAGAATCTCGAAGCGGCGCCGCCGGGCCAGCGTCAGGTGCACCAGTGTCAGGAAGTTCTTGTCCCAGCGCACCGTGATCCCGTACTCCGAGACGCCGCCGAAGCCGGCGAGCGGCCGCTGATCGAGCGGCCGCGCGATCTCGGACCAGTCCCGGATGGGCCGGATGCCGCCGCCGTCGGCGCCGGTCCAGTCCGCGGGCAGCGGCTCGATCTTCAGGCCGTCGATCCCGACCACACCGCAGCCCTCGTTGAGCAGGTAGTGCGCCAGCGTATAGCCCGCGGGCCCGAGGCCCACGACCAGGACCTTCTTTCCGTTGTAAGGCCGTGCGGACGGGCGGAGCGGGTTCAGCGGGTTCCAGCGCGTCAGAAGGCCGTAGATCTCGACACCCCATGGCAGCGCGAGCACGTCCGTGAGAACGCCGGTCTCGATCTGCGGGATGTTGACCGGCTCCTGCTTCTGGAAGATGCACGCCTTCATGCAGTCGTTGCAGATGCGATGACCGGTGCCCGGGCACATCGGGTTGTCGATCGCGACCAAGGCGAGCGCTCCGATCGCGTCGCCCTCGCGCCGGAGCTGGTGCATCTCCGAGATCTTCTCGTCGAGCGGACAGCCCTTCAGCGGGATGTTGAGCGGGTTCTTCTGCCACGACGCCGTCTTGGCGTCGAAGAAGCCCTTGGAGCAGGAATCCTTCTCGCGCTCGTGGCAGAGCAGGCAGTAGTGCGTCTCTCCCAGGACCTCGCGCGGAGACATCCGCGGATCCGTGAGCTGGAAGCCGCGCCGGCGCCGGCGCCGGTCGTAGGGACCGACGCGCTCCTCGGGCAGGATCGGGTTGGGCCGCTCGGTCTTGACCAGGTTCTGGTAGTCCAGGGACTCGGGAAGGCGGAAGGAGGTCCAGTGGCGCACGGACGCCTTCAGCACCGAGTGCTCGCGCCGCAGGTGGCACCAGAACGCGTAGAGCTCGAGGAGCTGCTCGATGAACGCGAGAAGCTCTTCGTCGCTTTCGCCCGCGGTGTGGGGAAGCAGAGAGTCGGGTGTCGAGGCGGCGGCCCGGGCCAGCTCCCGCGCGGCGTCCCGGGAGGACGGCGCGATCTCGGGCTTCTTCTTCTGGCGCAGGACCGCGAGAAACTCGGCCTCCAGATCGAGCAACGAGGTCGCCAGCAGGGAGGTGGCAAGCTCCGGGTCCTCCTCCCAGGGCAGGTTCGGGAAGAGACCTCGCTCGAGCGCGGCCGCCCGGGCCTCGGCCGCCGCGACGGGGAAGCCGGCGAGGTCCTCGGGAAGCTTCGTCTTGACGGCGCGGCGGAGGAGAAAGTCCCGCTTGAAGCGAAACAGCACGGCGTCGGGCCTCGCGGCGTCGGACTGACGGCGCCACTCGGCCTCGATCCCGAAGAGCCGGGCCACGAACCGCGACAGCGGGCGCGCAGCCTCCACCAGCAGTCGGGAGCGGGAGAGAGCATCCAGGGAATCGGGCGCGGAGCGGTAGGCCCGCAGCCGCTCGGCCAAGGGGACGTCCTCGCTTGCCAGGGCGTCCAGAAACGCCCGGTCGAGCTCCGCGAGGCGGTCCTCCCGGTGGAGGTCCTGGTACGTGAAGCCGGATACGCCGAGAGGAAAGTCCCTCCCGGCGAGGGTCGACGCGGTGACGGTCTCCAAGCGCCGAGATTTTAGCAGGCGAACTGACTCAGATTCTCAGCGGCCCGCTGCGCGGGCCAACCGACGGGGGAGGGGAAGTCGCATGGAATCCTCTCCCTCTAATCACTTGGGTTGACACGGCGCTGCCATTAACAATAGGAATCGTTATCGATAATGAGTAACTCGACCGAGGAAAAAAGAATGCCTAAGCTGGCCAACACCAAGACCCACGAGAACCTGAAGCACGGCTTCGCCAGCGAGTCGCAGGCGAACCGGAGGTACATGTACTTCGCCCGCCGCGCCGACATCGAGGGCTATCCGGACGTCGGCGGCCTGTTCCGAGACACCGCCGAGGCCGAGACCGGCCACGCGTTCGGGCACCTCGACTTCTTGAAGGAGGTCGGAGACCCGGTGACGGGCTATGCGCTCGGCGGCACCGACCTGAACCTAAAGTCGGCGGTGGAGGGGGAGACCTACGAGTACACGCAGATGTACCCGGGCTTCGCCCGCACCGCGCGCGAGGAGGGCTTCGCCGAGATCGCCGAGTGGTTCGAGACGCTGGCGCGGGCCGAGAAGTCGCACGCCGGCCGATTCCAGAAGGGTCTCGACAACCTGGGCAAGTTCTAGGGCTCCGCGACAGTGTTCGACACCTCCGCGCACGGGTTCTTCGACCGGGCCGCGGTTGACAAGGAGCTGCGCCGCGTGGCCGACATCTGCCACACGTGCCGCCGCTGCTACAACCTCTGCCCGTCCTTCGACGTCCTCTTCCGGGCGCTGGATCGCCCGGAAGTGGAGGGCGAGGTCGAGAAGCTGCCGTCCGCGGACCTCGACGCGTTCTCGGAGCTCTGCTACGAGTGCAAGCTCTGCATTCCGCACTGTCCCTACTACCCGCCGCACCGCTGGGACGTGGACATCCCGCGGCTGGTACTTCGCGACCGGGCGGCCCGCGTGGCCTCCGACGGCAAGCCCGCGTTCCGCGAGCGCGTCCTCTCGTCGGCCGACGCCGTTGGGCGCATCGCCACCGCCGCAGCTCCGCTCGTCAACGCCCTGCAAGACAGCCGGTTCGCGCGCGTCGTCATGGAGAAGACCCTGGGCGTCCACCGCGACCGGCTCCTGCCGACCTGGTCGTCGGAGACGTTCCTGCAGTGGTGGGAGCGGCGCAGAGGCGCGACCGTCCCGTCGCGGGGGCCGACCCATCGCGAGAGGGTGGCGCTGTTCGTGACCTGCTCCGTCAACGACTCGAGCCCGGAGGTCGCCCGCGCGGCCGTGGCGGTCCTCGAGCGCAACGGCTGCGAGGTCGCCGTTCCGGAGCAGCGCTGCTGCGGCATGCCGTTCCTCGAGAGCGGGGACATCGACTCGGCGCGCGAGTGCCGCTCCACCAACGTCACGGCGCTTCTGCCGTTCGTCCGCGCCGGCTACACCGTGGTGGTTCCGGGGCCGACCTGCAGCCTGACCCTCAAGAAGGAGTATCCGGTTCTGGGCCCGGACACCGAGGCGCAGGAAGTGGCGTCGCGCACGCTGGACCTTTGCGAGTACCTGATGCGCCGCCATGCCGCGGGGCGGCTCGCGACCGACTTCGCGCGCTCGCCCGGCAAGATCGTCTACCAGGTGCCGTGCCACCTGAAGGTCCAGGACATCGGCTTCAAATCGCGCGACCTGCTCCAGCTGATCCCGGGCGCCGAGGTCGTGACCGTCGAGCGATGCACGGGCCACGACGGGACCTGGAGCATGAAGACCGAGTACTTCCCGCTTTCGATGAAAGTCGGCAAGCCGGTCTTCGACGCCATCGAGAAGGAGCGTCCCGACCGCGTCTCGACGGATTGCTCGCTCGCCGGCATCCAGATCCGCCAGGGAACCGGAAAGACGCCGAAACATCCGATCCAGATCGTCGCCGAAGCCTACGGCCTGCGCGACGACGCCTGATCCGAGAGAGAGCCCATGGACCTTCTGACACTCGACGACATCAAGAACCTCCACGAGTACGAGCTCGAGCGGAGCGACTTTCGCGACCGCGTCATCGCCCTGAAGAGCCGGCGCCGGATCCCGCTCGGCCCGCTGATGACCGTGGTCTTCGAGAACCGCGATACCGTGCGCTTCCAGATCCAGGAGATGCTCCGTGTCGAGCGGATCGTCCAGCCGAAGAAGGTGCAGCACGAGGTCGAGACCTACAACGAGCTGCTGCCGGGCCCCGGCGAAGTCGCCGCGACGCTCTTCATCGAGATCACCGACTCGGCCCGCATCCGGCAGGTCCTGGACGGCTTCATCGGCCTCGACGAAGGCGGCCTCGACCTGGTGATCGGATCCCGGAAGTTCCCGGCGCGCTTCGCTCCGGGACAGAGCCGCGAGGATCGCATTGCCGCCGTGC
>JBKOZO010000216.1:0-23984 GCA_046725935.1 Acidobacteriota bacterium
GCGACGACCGCGGGCTCCACTCCCCTCCGGCGAAGGGCATTCGCCGTGGCTTCGCCGACTGCCGCAACCCGGGACGCGCCGAGGACTCGCGCCAGCCGCGGCTCCCCCGCGACCCTCGCGACGGCCGGCTGGCTCGTGAACACGACGAAGTCCGGCGAGCCGTCGAACGCGGCCGGCGGCGGAGAAACCGGCGTCACCGTGTGGCTGACCAGCTCGCGTAACGCGATCCCGGCCGGGGGCGGAAACGGTTTCGACCCGGACCGCACCACGAGGACGGCGGGACTCATGCGCCGTCCACCTCGATCAGCCCGGCCGCGCCGCGGGCGAGCAGCTTTTCGGCGACTTCGCGTCCGAGCTGCTCCGCGGCCTCGACCGGACCCTCGCCCGTCTCCATGATCGCCGAGGATCCGTCGTCGGAGAAGACACCGGCGCTGAGTATGAGATTGCCCCCGCGCGCCTTCGCGCGCGCGGCGAGGGGCGCTCGGCATCCCGCCTCCAGGCGCGCGAGCAGCCCGCGCTCGGCCAAGACTTCGGCGTGCGAGGCGGCGTCGTCCAGGCGCTGCGCGAGAGCGCGCACTTCGGCGTCGTCGGCGCGCGTCACGATCGCCAGCGCTCCCTGCCCGGGAGCCGGCAGGAGCACCTCCTCCGAAAACGTTTCGACGATCTCCTCCAGACGGCCGAGGCGCGCGAGTCCGGCCCGCGCGAGGACCACCGCATCCCACTTTCCTTCGGCCACCCTTTTCAGGCGCGTATCCACGTTGCCTCGCGCGTTGACGACCTCGAGGTCCGGGCGCGCGCGCCGAAGCTGGGCGCGGCGGCGCGGGCTCGACGTGCCGACGCGGGCGCCTCCGGGAAGCCCCAGCAGCGGCAGCCGCGACTTCGACACGAGCACGTCCCGCGGGTCTTCCCGCTCGGGCACGGCCGCCAGCGCGAGCCCTTCCGGCAGGTGCGACGGAACGTCCTTCAGGCTGTGAACGGCCAGGTCGATCCGTCCCGACAGCAGCGCCTCGTCGATCTCCTTCGTGAAGTCGCCCTTCCAGCCGATCGGCTCTCCGCGCGCGGACCGCCGGTCGCCGGTCGTCTGCACGAGGACCCGCTCGACTTCCGCGTGCGGCGCGAGCGCCCGCTCCGCCAGAGCGGCTTGAGCGAGCGAAAGGGCGCTCCCGCGTGCGCCCAGACGCAGTCTCATTCGTCCAGGTCGAAGAGGTGGCGGATGGCCTCGACGCGGTCGAGCTTGCGCGCCGCGTCGGGTTCGGCCTTCAGGCGCCGCAACGGCTCGTGAAGGAGCTTGTTCGCGATCGCGTCCGCGAACGCCCGAAAACGCTCCCGCTCTTCGGCCGGAATTCGCGCGAGCTCGGCGTCCCGGAGAGACGCGAGCCGGCCCCGTAGATCCGAGAGCGTCGGCACGACGGCCAGGTTCCCGAACCAGTTGAGAAACCGCGCGAGCTCCTCCTCCAGGATCGCCTCGGCCACGGGAATCTCGCGTGCGCGGCGGCGCCGGTTCTCCGCCGCCACGCCCTCGAGGTCGTCCAGTCCGTAGGCGTACACGTTGTAGACCTCGCCGACCGAGGGTTCGACGTCGCGCGGGATCGCCAGATCGAGGAAGAACATCGGGCGCCCGCGCCGCACCCGCATCGCCGCCTCGACATCGGCGCGCCGTACGACCGGCTCGGGACTGGCCGTGGCTCCGACGACGACGTCGGCCTCCGACAGCGACGCGGGGACCGCGTTCCATTCGACGGCGGCCGCACCGATGCGCGAGGCCAGGGCCGCGGCTTTCCCCGGGCTGCGGTTGGCGACGAGCACGCGGGCGACGCCGGCCTCGACGGCCTGCTCCGCGAAGAGCGTAGCGGTCTCACCCGCCCCCAGGACGAGCAGGGTGTGGTCGGACATGCGGCCGAAGACCTTCGTCGCCAGCTCCATCCCGATCGACGGCACGGAGAGAGGGTGTCGGGCGATCTCGGTCTCGGTCCGCACGCGCTTTCCCGTGGCGACCGCGCTCTCGAACATGCGGTGGAGGACGGCGCGCGTGGCGTTCGCCTCGCGGGCCACGCGCAGCGCGGAGCGCACCTGGCCCAGGACCTCGCTTTCCCCCAGGGCCATCGAGTCCAGCCCCGTGGCGACGCGAAACAGATGCCGGGCGGCGTCGGCGCCTTCGCGGTAGAAGCTCGACCCGGCGAGCTCCGCCGGGTCCAGTCCCCGCCATTCCGAGATCAGCGCGGCGATCCGTTCCCGCGGCGCCTCGCCGTCCGCGACTCCGTAGATCTCGCTGCGGTGGCAGGTCGCGACGATGACTCCCTCCCGCACGAGGCCCTGGTCGCGGATCCGCATCAGGGCCTCCTTCGTCTCGTCGGCCGAGAAGGCGATGCGCTCGCGCAGGGAGAGGCTGCTGCCTCCGCGGAGGCTCCAACCCAGCAGCAGGAGTCGGGCTTCCCCGGCGCTCATCGGAAGCTGTGCGCCTGGCTGAAGTAGAGGTTGACCACGGTGTAGGAGAAGAGGACGACGCCGAATCCGAGGATCGACAGCACGGCCACGCGAGGTCCTTCCCATCCCCGTCGATCCATCCAGAGCAGGAAGCCGTACACGGCGAGCGTGAGGAAGGCCCACACGACCTTGGGATCCGCGACGCTCGGCCAGATCTTCTCCGCCCAGAAGATCCCGAGGATCAGCGAGAACGTGAGGACCGCGAGCCCGACGGTGACGCTGGTGCGATTCAGGCGCGCGATGACGTCCAGAGGCGGCAGCCGGGAGAAGAGGAGCCCGGTCTGCTTGCGGCGAAGCTGGCGGCTCTGCACGAGGTAGAGCACCGAAAGCACGAAGGATAGCGCGAACGCCGCGTACGCGAGGATCGCCAGCGTCACGTGAAGGGCGAACACGGAGCCGTGGAGTCCCTGCCCCGGAGCGGCCGCGGCGTCCGGGAGCATGAGACCGACGGCCGTAGCGAGAATGATGAACGGGATCAGAAACGGTCCCGTCGCGCGTTCGCGGTGGCGGAGGAGCAGGAAGAGATACGCGATGCCGACCATCCAGCCGAAGAAAGAGACCGAGCCGCCGAGCGTGCGGTAGGGCACGGACTGGAGCGCGCGGGCTCGTTGCATCAGGTCCATGAAGTGGAGAACCAGCCCCGCAGCGACCAGCACGGGCGCCAGGCGGTAGAGGGCGCCGCGGCCGCGCACGAGCGAAATGATCGCCACGGCCTCGGCGCCGCAGTAGCAGGCGACCGCGAGCCAGCCCAGAACGTGCGGTCCCATCGGAGAGAGGGAGTTTATCAGCCAGTGCCGCGTGGAATACGATACCGGCGATGAGCTTCCTGACGCGGGCGCGCCAGACGTTTTCCCTCCCCGGCGGGTCGACCGGCGTTCTCTACTCGCTCCCCCAGCTCGAGAAGGAAGGCCTCGGAGCGGTTTCCCGGCTCCCGGTCTGCATCCGCATCGTGCTGGAGTCGCTCCTGCGCAATTGCGACGGCAAACGCGTCAAGGAAGACGACGTCCGCGCCCTCGCGGCGTGGAAGCCCCGCGGCGAACGCACCGCCGAGATCCCGTTCGTCGTGGCCCGAATCC
This sequence comes from Acidobacteriota bacterium, assembly GCA_046725935.1. GTDB lineage: Bacteria > Acidobacteriota > Thermoanaerobaculia > UBA5066 > Gp7-AA6 > DAHUXD01. Next base: position 3,561 of record JBKOZO010000216.1, read on the forward strand.
TCCTGCAGGATTTCACCGGTGTCCCGCTGCTCGTGGACCTGGCGGCCATGCGCTCCGCCGTCGGACGCCTCCAGCGCGATCCCAAGCGCATCGAGCCCCTCGTACCGGTCGCCCTGGTCGTGGACCACTCGGTCCAGGTCGACGAGTGGAACACACCCGATGCGCTGCGGATGAACATGGAGATCGAGTTTCACCGAAACCGCGCCCGCTACGAGTTCCTCAAGTGGGGCATGCAGGCGTTCCAGGGCTTCGAGGTCGTCCCGCCGGGAATCGGCATCGTGCACCAGGTCAACCTCGAGTATCTGGCGCGCGGTGTCTTCGCCGACAACGGCGTCTACTACCCCGACTCGCTCGTGGGAACCGACTCCCACACGACCATGATCAACGGTCTCGGCATCGTGGGCTGGGGTGTGGGGGGCATCGAGGCCGAGGCGGGGATGCTCGGGCAGCCCGTGTACTTCCTGACGCCCGACGTCGTGGGCGTGCGCCTGTCGGGCAAGCTCCGCGAAGGAGTGACGGCGACCGATCTCGTGCTCGTCGTGACCGAGATGCTCCGGAGGGCAAAGGTCGTCGGAAAGTTCGTCGAGTTCTTCGGGGAGGGCGCGGCGTCGCTCCCGGTCACGGACCGGGCGACGGTTGCCAACATGGCTCCCGAATACGGCGCGACGATGGGCTACTTCCCGATCGACGAGGAGACCTGCCGATATCTCCTTTCGACCGGCCGGGCTCGCGAGCACGTGGACGCGTTCTGCGCGTATTACGCGGCGCAGGGACTCTTCGGCATCCCTCGCGAGGGGGACTGCGACTACAGCGAGATCCTGCACCTCGACCTCGCGACCGTCTCACCCAGTGTCTCGGGACCGCGCCGGCCGCAGGACCGCATCGACCTGCCCGAGCTGAAGCAGACGTTCCGGAACCTGTTCATGGCCCCGGCCTCCGAAAGCGGCTACGGCAAGGATCCAGCCGAGCTCTCGCGCCGTTTTCCGGCGAAGCTGGGCCGCGCGACACCGGGAGGCGGCAGCCAGAGACCTCCCGCCGTCGAGAAGGCGCGCAGGGAAGACATCAACCCCTGGACCGAGTCGGAGATGGCGAACAACCGGCCCACGCCCAACGTCAAGACGCTCGAGGTCCAGGCGCCGATCCAGGTGGACGTCGGCCACGGAGACGTGCTGATCGCGGCGATCACGTCGTGCACCAACACGTCGAACCCGTCGGTCATGCTGGGCGCCGGCCTCCTCGCCAAGAAAGCGGTCGAGCGCGGGCTGACGGTGTCTCCGCGCATCAAGGCGTCGCTCGCCCCGGGCTCGCGCGTCGTGACGGATTACCTTGCGAAGACCGGGCTTCAGCCCTATCTGGATCACCTCGGCTTCAACCTCGTGGGATACGGCTGCACGACCTGCATCGGCAACTCGGGGCCGCTCGACGCGGGAGTCGAGGAGGCTGTCAACTCCCAGGACCTGATCGCCGCGGCCGTCCTCTCGGGCAACCGCAACTTCGAGGCCCGCATCCATCAGTCGATCAAGGCGAACTTCCTCATGAGCCCGCCGCTCGTGGTGGCGTTCGCGCTGGCCGGCCGCGTGGACGTGGACATGGCCAAGGAGCCCCTGGGCACCGACAAGGCCGGCGCCCCGGTCTTCCTGCGCGACATCTGGCCGTCGATGACGGAAGTCTCCGAAGCGCTGCTTTCAGCCGTCGACGCCAAGACTTACGCGAAGCTCTACGCCGATCTGGCCGACGCCAACCCGCTCTGGAAGGAGATTCCGGGATCGACCGGCACTGTGTACGCCTGGGACATCCGCAACACCTACATCCAGGAGCCGCCGTTCTTCGAAGGGTTCTCCCTCCAGCCCTCGCCCGTGACCGACGTCGCCGGCGCCCGAGCGCTGGCGATCTTCGGCGACTCCGTCACGACCGACCACATCAGTCCCGCGGGCGCGATCAAGAAGACCACGCCGGCCGGCGTCTATCTGATGTCGCTGGGCGTTGTGCCCGATGAGTTCAATACATACGGCGCCCGTCGCGGAAACGACCGCGTCATGACGCGCGGGACATTCGCCAACGTGCGGATCCGAAACCACATGGTGCCCGGAGTCGAGGGCGGTGTCACGAGACATCAGCCCAGCGGCGAAGAGATGTCGATCTTCGACGCGGCCATGCGCTACCAGCGGGAGGGCGTGCCGCTGATGGTCTTCGCGGGCCACGAGTACGGAACGGGAAGCTCGCGCGACTGGGCGGCCAAAGGGACGAAGCTCCTCGGCGTGCGGGCGGTCGTGGCGCAGAGCTTCGAGCGCATCCACCGCTCGAACCTGGTGGGAATGGGCGTGCTTCCCCTGCAGTGGCCCGAAGGGCAGAACGCGCGTATGCTCAAACTGGACGGCACCGAGATTTACGACCTGCCCGGGATCTCCAAGGGACTCGCGCCGCGCCAGACCATCCCGCTGGTCGTGCACCGGCCCGACGGCCGCGTGGAAGAGATCCCTGTGCGCGTGCGGATCGACACGCCGATCGAGGTGGACTACTACCGACACGGAGGCATCCTGCCGTACGTCTTGCGGCAACTCCTGAAATGACCGACCCCGGCTCCCCTTCTGCAGACCGGCTGCTCTCCGCGTGCCTGGGTCGCCGAGTGGACCGGCCGCCGGTGTGGATGATGCGGCAGGCGGGGCGATACCTTCCCGAGTACCGCGCGATTCGCGAGAAAGTGACGTTCCTGGAGCTCTGCCGGTCCGTGGACCTCGCCGCGGAGGTTTCGCTCCAGCCGTTCCGGCGGTTCGCTCCCGACGCCGTCATCTTCTTCTCGGACATCCTCGTGCCGGCGCAGGCGATGGGAGCTCGCGTCGCGTTCGGCGACGCAGGACCCGAGCTGCCGGACCCGGTCCGCGACGCCGCCGCGGTCTCCCGGCTGCACCGCTTCGATCCCGCGGCGGAGATCCCGTTCACCGGCGAGATCCTGGCGAGGCTTTCCAGGGAGGTCGGCTCGCAGGCCGCCGTGCTCGGATTCTGCGGCGCCCCGTGGACGCTCGCGTCCTACCTCGTCGAGGGAGGCGGATCGCGCAGCTTCGCCACGATCAAGGAGATGATGCTCCGCGACCCCGAGACGCTGCGGCGCCTGCTCGATCTGCTCGCCGACGTGGCCGCCGACGTCCTCTCATTCCAGATCGCCTCGGGGGCCCGGGGGGTCCAGCTCTTCGACACCTGGGCCGGCGAGCTGACGCGCGAGGACTACCGGGAGTGGGCGCTGCCCGCCGCAACCCGCGCGATCGACGGAATCCGCAGAAGCGGAGAGCCCGTGATCCTCTACGTCAACGGCTGCGGCCACCTCCTCGAAGCGCTCGCCGAGACGGGCGCGGACGTTCTCTCGATCGACTGGCGCATGCCGTTCGACGAGGCGCGGCGGCGCCTGCCCGGAAAGCCGCTTCAGGGGAACCTGGATCCGGCGCTCCTGCTCGGGACCCCGGAGAAGGTCGCCCGCCGCACGCGGTCGCTCCTGGAGACGTCCGGCGGCCAGCATCACGTCGTCAATCTCGGCCACGGCGTCCTTCCTTCCTCGCGGCTGGACTGCGTCGAGGCGTTCTTCGCGGCGGCCCGGCTGCCGCTCGCGGCCGCCGTCCCGGCATGAGAGCCGCCGACCTCCCGCTCGAGCTCCTCAAGCGCTACAACGTGCAGGGACCGCGGTACACGTCCTATCCCACGGCGCCCATGTGGAAGGAGACGTTCGACGGCGAGGACTACCGGCGCATTCTCGCGGAGAGCTCGGCCGCCGCGTCGCCCGCGCCGCTTTCGCTCTACTTCCATCTCCCGTTCTGCGAAAAGCTTTGCTTCTTCTGCGGCTGCACGGTGGTGATCACCGGCCGCGACCACGCGCCGGAGCTCCCGTACCTGGATCCGCTCGAGCGGGAGATCGACTGGGTCGCCGGCGCCGTCGGCTCCGGTCGCCCGGTCACGCAGCTTCACTGGGGAGGCGGCACCCCGACCTACTTCGCGCCCGAGCGGCTGGAGAGCCTGTTCGGGCGGATCCGCGAGCGCTTCGACTTCGCCCGCGACGCCGAGATCGGTGTCGAGATCGATCCGCGCGTCACGACGGTGGGGCACCTGGAGACGCTGGCGCGCCTGGGCTTCAACCGGCTGAGCCTGGGCGTCCAGGATTTCGACCCCCGGGTGCAGCAGGCGATCAATCGCATCCAGCCCTACGAGGCCACGCGGGATCTCGTGGCCGCCGCACGCTCGCTGGGCTTCCCGAGCGTCAACATGGATCTGATCTACGGTCTGCCGTACCAGACCCCCGAGACGTTCTCGCGGACGATCGACCTCGTGCTCGAGATCTCACCCGACCGGCTGGCCGTCTACTCCTATGCGAACGTGCCGTGGATGAAGAAGCATCAGGCGGTCCTGGAGCCGCACCTTCCGGACGAGACGACCAAGTTCGGCATCTTTCGGACCGCGCTGGAGCGCTTCACCGAGGCGGGCTACGAGTACATCGGGATGGACCACTTCGCGCGCCCCGACGACGAGCTCGCCCGGGCCCGCCGGGACCGGACGCTGCACCGCAACTTCCAGGGCTACACGACCAAGGCCGGCATGGACCTGCTCGGCTTCGGCATGAGCGCGATCGGCGCGATCGGTCCCTACTACGTGCAGAATCGGCGCGAGCTCGCCGGCTACCGCGAGGCCGTGCTCGGCGGCGGGGCCGCGACGTTCCGCGGCGCACGGCTCTCCGACGACGACGCGCTGCGCCGCGCCGTCATCGGGAACCTGCTCTGCCACGGCGTCGTCGTCAAGCGCGAGATCGAAGATCGCTTCGGCATCCGTTTCGACGAGACCTTCGCGGACGCCATCGCCCGCCTCAAGGGGCCGGCCGAGGACGGCCTGGTGGAGCTGTCGCACGGCGAGATCCGCGCCACGCCGCTGGGCCGGATTTTCCTGCGCAATCTCGCCATGCCCTTCGACGCGTACCTCGAGGAGACTCCGCAGAAGCCGGTGTTCTCGCGGACGCTCTGAGCCCCGATCGAGCGCCGTGACCCGCAGGGCGATTCTCTTTCTGCAGCTCGGCGGCCCCGAGACTCTCGCCGACGTCCCGAGCTTTCTCTATCGTCTCTTTGCGGATCCCGAGGTGATTCGCGTCCGCCCGGCTCTCCTGCGCAGGGCGATCGCCGGATCGATCGCTCTGGCCCGGGCGAAGGCCTCTCGAAAGCTCTATGCGTCGATCGGCGGCGGCTCCCCGATCCGCCGGCTGACGGAGCAGCAGGCGGAGGGCACGGAACGTCTCCTGCGCGGGGAAGGCCGCGACGTCGTCGTGCGAGCGGCCATGACCTGCTCCGCCCCCCTCGTCGAGGACGTCGTGCGCGACCTGGCCGCGGCGGGTGTCCGCCGGTTCCTGGCGTTCCCCCTCTACCCGCAGTACTCGCTGACCACGACCAAGGGCGCGCTGGACCGGACCCGCGAAGCGGTCCGGCGCTTTTCCCCCGGCGCCGCGCTGGAGGAGCTGTCGTCCTGGCCGACGCACCCGCTCTTCGTCGAGGCGCACGCCGAGGGCATCCGCGAAGAGCTGGCGAAGTTTCCGGACCCGCGGCCCGACGCCGTGCATCTGCTGTTCTCGGCCCACTCGATCCCGAAGAAGCTCGTGGACCGGGAAGGCGATCCTTACCCCGCCGAGGTGGAGGCGAGTGTTGCCGCCATCGTGTCGCGGCTCAACTGGAAAGGCCCGTCATCGCTCGCCTACCAGTCGAAGCTCGGGCCGGTGGAGTGGCTGGGTCCCGCCACGCTCGACGTCCTCAAGGAGCTCGGCGGCCGGGGACAGAAGCAAGTGCTCGTCGTGCCGATCGCGTTCGTCACCGACCACGTCGAGACGCTGTACGAGATCGACCAGCTCTTCGGTGAAGCGGCGAAGGCCTCGGGCATCGCGCATTTCCACCGCACGCGGGGCTTGAATGACCGCCCGACTTTCCTGCGCGCGCTGGCCGACCTCGCGGGATCGCGCTCCCGCTTCTGGAGCGAATGAGCGACCGCACGATCGTCGTCGGGGCCGGGCTGTCCGGGCTCGCCGCCGCCTACGCTCTCATCCGTGCGGGCAAGGACGCCGTGCTTCTCGAGCGCTCCCAGAGGCCCGGCGGCGTCGTGCGTACCGAGCGGATCGACGGCTTTCTCCTCGAGGCCGGACCCAACACCGTCCGGTCCACGCGGGAGCTGCGCTATCTGGCCGGTGAGCTCGGCCTCTCCGACCAGATGCTTCTCGCCTCCCCGGCCGCGCCGCGCTTCGTCGACTTCCGAGGGCACCTCCACCGGCTTCCCTCCTCCCCGGGGTCCTTCGTCACATCGGCCCTGCTCTCGCCCGCCGCGAAGCTTCGGCTGCTCGCCGAGCCGTTCCAGCCCCGCGGCGCGCGCGATGACGAGAGCGTCCGGGACTTCTTCGCGAGGAGACTCGGGCGCGAGGTCGCCGACCGGCTCGTCGAGCCCTTCGTCGCCGGAATCTTCGCCGGGAGCGCGACGCGCCTGGAAGCGGCGGCCGCTTTTCCGACGCTGGCGCGGTGGGACCGAGCGCACGGAAGCCTTCTCCGCGGGGCCCTGCTCGAGCGCCGGGCCCGCGCCGGGGAGCCGCCGGCTCCGCGCGGTCTCGTCTCGTTCCGCGACGGCCTGGAAACGCTGCCCCGCGCGCTCGCGCGGGCGCTGGGACAGACGCTGCGTCCCACCACTCCCGCGTTGGGACTCGAACGCCGGGGAGGGCGATGGGTCGTCCGGACCTCGGCCGGCGATTTCGAAGGCGCGGCGGTCCTGCTCGCGTCCCCGGCTCCGGCCGCCGCGGAGCTGGTCCGCCCGGTCTCCGCCGAGGCCGCCGACGCGCTCGATGCGATCCCGCACCCTCCGCTCGCCGTCCTGCATCTCGCGTGGCCGCAGTCGGCGTTGACCCGCTCTCTCGAAGGCTTCGGTCATCTCGTCGTTCCCTCCCCGGAGCGCCGCATCCTCGGAGCGGTCTGGAGCTCGAGCCTCTTCCCGGGCCGCGCGCCCGAGGGTTTCGCGCTGTTGACGGTGTTTCTCGGAGGCGCCCGCGATCCCGAGGTCCTCGACCTGCCGGACGACGAGCTCGCGGCGGTCGCCGCGCGCGACCTCGAGGCGCAGGGCGTCACGCGCGGATCCCCGCGCGTCGTGATGACGACCCGCTGGGAACGCTCGATACCGCAGTACGAAGCGGGCCATCGCGAGAGGATGGCCGCGCTCGAGAAGGCCGAAGCCGAGCTTCCGGGCCTCCGGTTCCTCGGCAGCTACCGGGGAGGAGTCTCCGTGGGCGACGTGCTGAGAAACGCGCTCACTCCGCCGGCTTGAGCTGCTTCTCTTCCTCCTGGGTGAGCTCCGGCAGATGGCGGAGGAAGGCCACGATCTTCCAGACTTCCTCGTCCTTGTGAGTCGGGCCGAAGGCCGGCATCCCGGTCATGCGAATGCCGTTCTGCACGAGCCAAAAAAGCTGACCGTCGGTGCGTTCCTGGACCTTCGGGAGCGTCAAATCGGGCGCCGGCGGATTCAAGCCTTCTCCGATCTCGGAGGGATCCACGCCGGGAGCTCCGTGGCACGTCACGCACATCTCCTTGTAGTGGGCCATGCCGGCGCGGATCGCATCCGGTGAGCCTGCCAGTGGATTCTTCGCGCTCGGGGCGCGGCGCTGCACCGAACGCGTCAGCGCCATCGAGGCGACCTGCTTCTCGACGCTGCCCGGAGGCCGCGTCGCGGCGACGTTGAAGGAGCCAGTCGCGAGATACGCGGCCGCACCCAACACCAGGAGGAGGATCCCGAAGAGTAGCCCGGCGAGGAAACGCATGGTCTGGCCTCCGGCGCGAATCGTATGCCACCGATGGATACACCGTGGTGAAGGAAACGGATGATAGTCTGCCCGCCGATGCGTCGGCCGCTTCGCCTCCTGGTGGGAGTCGATTTCTCTCCGCAGTCCCGAAAAGCCCTCGACTTCGCGCGGGATCTCGCGGCGCGATCCGGCGCCGAGCTGACGATCGCGCACGTCCGGCCGTTCTCGGACGTCCGGGCCGCCGTGACTCTGGAGCGAGGAGATCTCCTGCGCGGCCGCCCGGGGTCGCTCTCGCGCGAGATCCGGGACCTCTACGTCCGGCAGCTATCTTCTCTGGCCCGCAACGGCGAGCGCGTTCTCCTGCTCCGTGGAGGCTCGGACGTGGCGCTGGACAAGGAAGCCCGACGCGGCTACGACCTGCTCATCGTCGGCCGGCACGGCCACGGGGTCCGCTCGGTCTTGCCGGGCTCGACCGCGCTGCGGATGCTCGCGGGATCGAAGCGGCCGATCCTCGTCGTCCCGTCCAGCAGCCGGTAGCGTCTAGAGAATCGGGGCCAGCCGCCGGGCGAGCCCGTCGCCCAAGCGGTGGAACGCGCCGCGCGCGTGCCAGGACGGAAGTCGGATCTCCTCCGAATGCGAAAGGTCCTTCTCGTACTGCCCCTCCATGACCTTCCCCGTCTCCTCGCAGGCGAAGACGAAGTTGCACTCGGCATTCAGCTCGAAGGACCGGAAATCGAGGTTGCTGGATCCGACCGCGGACAGGAACCCGTCGGCGACGAGGCTCTTCGCGTGGAGCACGGCCGCCTGGTATTCGAAGACCCGGACGCCGCGCTCGAGCAAGTCGGCGTAGAAGCCGTGGCCGGCGTGGCGCACGATCGCCACGTCGGTCTTGCCGGGAAGCAGCAGGCGCACGTCGACGCCGCGCGCCGCGGCCTCGCCGAGGATCCGGATCACCCGCTGGTGCGGCGCGAAATAGGCGACGGTGATCCACAGCCGCGAACGGGCGGCGCCGACGACGGCCGAGAACGCCGACGAAACCTCGACGGTTCCCCGGCCGGGACGGCAATCCACGACGAGCACGCGCGCAGGCGCATCTCCCCCCACGCGGCCCGGCCCGAGCCCGAGGGGTCGGCCGCCCGAGTGGCGCCAGCCCTCCTCGAACACGACGGCCATCTCCCAGGCCACCGGTCCCTCGACCCGGGCGTGCGTGTCGCGCCAGACCCTCCCGTCGCCGGACGCGGACATGGCGCTCGGCGCGATGGAGGACCCGTACTCCTCTCCGATGTTCATCCCGCCCGTGTAGGCGATCCGCCGGTCGACGACCAGGATCTTGCGATGGTCGCGGAACTTCACGAAGCGCAGGTTCCAGGGAGGATGAAAGAGTCTCGCGTCGACCCCTCCGCTGCAGAGCTCTTCCCAGAACGCCCGCCTCGTCTCCCAGGACCCGATCGCATCGGCGAGAACGCGTACGTTCACTCCCCGCCTGGCCGCAGCGATCAGCTCCTCCTGGAAGCGCTTTCCGGTCGCGTCGTCCTTGAAGATGTAGGCCTCGAGCAGCACCTCGTCGCGGGCGGCGGCGACGTCCTGCAGCATCGACGCGAACGCATCGTGGCCGTGGAAGAAGACGGCCGTGCGGTTGTCTCCGTAGAAGACGTCGTCGTCGATGCGCTCGAGCAGCGACAGGAACTCGGGGCTCCGCACACCGCCCGAAATGTCCGCCGCGAGACGACAGACGTTGTCGGGCTCGAGCTCCCGGGGAACGCGGCGCTTCGGCCCCGGCCGGAGCCGCGGCGGAAAGAGGGGTTCGCGTATGGCGTTGCGCGTCGCCATGGTGCTCGGCGGCTAGCCGACCGCCCGCGCGATCGCGAACGCCGCGGCGGCGGCGAGGCTTCCGATCAGCGTCGTCTGGACTGCGCTCTTCCACGGCCGCGCGCCCGTGAAGCGGCCCTTGACGAACCCGAAGATCCAGAGAGCGCCCAGCGTCAGCGCCACGGATACGAGAAGGGCCGCCCGCGGCTGGCTGGTCGCCATGTAGGGGCCCAGCGGCACCAAGCCGCCCACGGCATACGCGCCCCCGATCCGCGCCGCGCTCTTCCAGGCGCGCGTCGGATCGGGCTTCTCGAGGCCGAGCTCGAAGCGCATCATGAAGTCGATCCATTCCTGAGGGCGCTTGTGGAACGCGCGGAGGATCGGTTCGACCTCCTCGTCGGTCAAGCCGTACTGGCGGAAGACTTCGGCGACCTCCCGTGTCTCCTCGATCGGCTTCTCCCGGACTTCGCGATGCTCCCGGGCCCGTTCGCTGGCGTAGTGCTCGGCGTCGCTGCGGCCCGCGAGGTAGCCTCCCAGGCCCATCGCGATCGCGCCGGCGGCGATCTCGGCGAGGCCGGCCGTCACGATGATTCCCGTCGACGCCACCGCTCCCGACAGGCCCGCCGCCAGCGCGAAGGGCACGGTCAGGCCGTCCGACATGCCGATGACGACGTCGCGCACGGCGTCGCTGGCGGTGAAGTGGTGCTCGATGTGCGGCGTCTGGGGCACGTCGCGGAGTCTATGTCTATGCTTCGACGCGCCGCGCGCGGGCTTCCGCCCGGCGGCGCCCGGCCTCGACGGCGCAGCGCGCGACCGGGAACCACAGCGTCTTCCACAGGCGCGGAGCGTAGAACCGGCGCAGCCACTCGCGCGCGTCGGCGGCCCGCGCAATCCGCGACAGAAGGCGACCGTATCCAGAATCGCCCAGCCTCTCGTAGAAGTAGCGGTTGACGAACGACGTCCGGAGAAACCCCGCGAAGCGCTCGCGCACGGTCCGTTCGTAGTCGCCGGGCGCGCTCGCGAGCAGCGCTCGCGCCGCCATGTGCCCGGAGACCAGCGCGAAGCGGATCCCGAATCCCCAGAGCGCGTCCTGGAAGCCGGCGGCCTCGCCCGCATAGAGCGTCGAGCCCCGCCTTGCGATGGGCGCCGCCCGCACGTTCCCGGTGCCGCCGAACGCCGTCGAGGCTCGCATGCGCAGTCCCGCCCGGCGCTCGAAGAACTCGCGCGTCCTTTCGCGGTATTCGCGGGCGTTGGAGTAGTCGTCGAAGATGCACGAAGCGACGGTCCCCCGTCCGCGGCACACCAGGAGATACGCGTAACCCTTGGGCGCCAGCCTCTCCGAGAGCGCTGCGAAGACGCCGTCCGGCATGTCGGTCTCGAAGACGTAGCCCACGTCGAGCGCGTCGCACCGTCCCGGGCCCGGAGTACGGATCCCGCCGTGCGGCAGATCGTCCGGCGCCTCCCGGAAGAGGATCCGCACGCCGGCCTCGATGGCCTGGCGCTTGAGGCTCTGGTCCAGCGTGCCCTCGCCCGTTCCCCGCCGCACCAGGTAGAAGGCGGGCCGGTCGGAGCGCACGATCCGTTCCCGGCCCTCGGCGTCGAAGAAGAGCCCCTCGCGAATCGGCACCGGATCGAACGTCGGCGCGATCCCGATCTCGGCGAGCTCCTCGAGGACGTCGCCGCGCGTGGTCCAGTTCTCCAGGCCCTGCAGATCTCCGTGGAAACGGCTGCCGCACTCCGCCCGCTGCTCGTAGAGCGCGACGGCCTTGCCGGCGCGCGCCGCGGTCAGGGCCGCGGACAGGCCCGCGGGCCCGGCCCCCAGGATCTCCAGAGAGCCGTTCCCCGCCCCTGCGTCAGGCATGGTGCGCCGCCGAACGGCAGGCCGGATCCTCGCCCTCTTCGACTTGAACGGTACAGTGATCGACGCCGGCGCCGTCGGCGAGGACCCGCCGCACGGCGGCGAGGATCTCGTCGCGGGCGCCTCCGCCCGAGGCCCGGATGTGAAGGCTCGCCGAATGCGTCCCCGAGGACAGCGTCCAGAAATGGAGGTCGTGGATCGCCTCGACACCCGGCACGCGCAAGATCCGGGCCCGCAGCGCGGCCACATCGATCTCGGCGGGTGCGCCTTCGAGCAAAATGTGCGCCGCCTCGCGCAGGATCGCCACCGCCCTCGGCAGGACCAGCAGCGCGATCGCCGCCGATACCAGGGCGTCGAGTCCCCAGCGCCCCGTCTTCGCCATCACGGCCGCGCTCACGAGCACAGCCATCGAGCCGAGGGCGTCGGTCAGGACCTCCAGGTATGCGGCCCGCATGTTGAGGCTCTCGCCGCGAGCTCCCCGCAGGAGCCCGATCGCGGTCACGTTGGCGACGAGACCGATCGCAGCGACGAAGAACATCCCGCCGGTATCCACGGGAGCCGGGTTCTGGAACCGGCGCCATGCCTCCCAAAGGATCGCTCCCGAAGCGACCAGGAGGAGCTGGGCATTGACGAAAGCGGCCAGGACCTCGGCCCGGGCGAAGCCGAAGGTATGCCGGGTTGTCGGGGCGCGATCCGAAAGCGCCATGCCCGCCCACGCCAGTGTCAGCGCGGCCACGTCCGTGAACATGTGCGCCGCGTCGGCGAGAAGCGCGAGGCTTCGGGTCAGGAGTCCTCCCACGAACTCCACCAGGAGGACTCCGGCCGTCAGAACCAGCGCCGCCTTGAGTCTTCCCCGGCGCCAGGAACGGACCGCCGCCGGATCGGGCCGAGGGATCTGTGCGGACGGGGTCGCGGCGCTCACGCGGTTCTCGCCGGAGAAACCTCGACGCGCGCGTCGTTGAAGCAGGCGCCCCCGCCGAGGTCCGCGAGCGTGTCGGGTGAGAGCGCCGTCGCGGTGGTTCCGCTCGCGGTGTTGTGGGACCAGAGTCCCTTGGGAAGAAAGACCACGCCGGGCTTCAGCGCCGGTGACAGACGCGCCGTGCAGCGCACCTCGCCCATCGTGTTGTAGACGCGGACGGAATCGCCGTCGGAGATGCCCCGGGCGGCGGCGTCCGACGGATGAATCTCGAGCGCGGTCTGCGCCCGGTGGAGCTCGCCCAGCGTCGAGCTGATGGTGCGATCGGTGGCCGGAGAGATCAGCGCCAGCGGGTACGCATCGGTCGCCGGGTCCGGGAGATATGCGTAGAGCCCTCCGGGCGCTTCGCCGTCCAGGTCGGCCGGAACCAGGTGCACCTTCCCGTCGGACGTCTTCGGAAACGCGTCCACGAACTGCACGGGGCTCACGCCCTCCTCCGGCGACGCCACGCCCCCGGCCCTCATCCGCGACGAGAGCTCCGAGCCCCGGCCCGAGGAGGCGAGGATGGCGCGAGCGATGTCGTCGGCCGACTCGGCGTCCCCCTCGCGAGAGACGCCGGTGCGGCGGCACAGCTCGGCGAAGACCTCGTGGTTGGGTCTGGCCTCGCCCACGGGAGGAATCACGGCGGGAGCGTCCTGCAGCACGAGGGCGCCGTAGCCGCGCGAAAGCTCGCGCCGCTCCAGGAACGTCGCGGCCGGAAGGACGACGTCGGCGTAACGGGCGGTGTCGGTGAGCACCGGGTCGAAAACCACCGTGAAGAGATCCTCGCGCAGGAGTCCCTTGCGGATCTTCTCCTGCGCGGGGACCGTCATCAACGGGTTCGCGTTGTAGACGAAGAGAAGATCGACCGAGTCCGTGCCCGTCCATCCCAGCGCTTCGCCGAGGCGATTCATGTTGACGGTTCGCGTGGAAGGCGCGTTCTCGCCGGCCGCCGCAAGCCCGTCGATGTCGCGCCAGGCCGGAGAGTTGCTCATCGTGTAGCCGCCGCCTCGCACGCCGAATTTCCCGGCGACCGCCGGAAGGGCCAGGATCGCCGCCGTCGCGGAGCCGCCGCTGCGGCTCCTCTCGACACCCCAGCCGCAGCGAATGGCCGCAGGACTCGCCTCGGCGTACAAGTCCGCGAGGCGCTCGATCTCGCCGGCTGCAACTCCCGCAGCCTCGGCGGCGCGATCGAACGTCCAGGGGGCCGCCCGCCGGGTGAGCTCCTCCGCCCCGGTGGCGTGCGCCGCGAGGAACGCGCGATCGGCGCGTCCGCTCTCGAAGAGCCATCGGATCACGGCCAGGGCAACCGGCAGATCCGCGCCCGGGCGGACCGCGAGATGGAGATCGGCGCGTTCCGCCAGGCGCGTCCGGCGAGGATCCACGACGACGAGCGTCGCGCCTCGCTTCTGCGCCTGCTGAATGTAGGGAAGAAGGTGAATCCCGGAAACCGAGGGGTTCACACCCCAGAGGACGATCAGCTTCGCGAGCGCGTAGTCGGGCAGCGCGATCCCGGTCATCTTGCCGTAGAGCCCGCGGGCCGCGCTGGCGGACGGCGCGGCGCAGACCGTGCGCGCGAGACGGGAGGCTCCGAGACGATAGAACAACCTCGCATCCGTCGTGTCCTGGGAGAGGTAGCCGTTCGATCCTCCGTACGAGAACGGCAGGATCCCTTCTCCCCCGCGCCGGCTTCGCACCGACGTCAGCTTCCCGGCGACAAGATCCAGGGCCTCGTCCCAGGAGGCTCGTCGGAAGCGGCCCTCGCCTTTTCGGCCGATGCGAATTCCCGGGTGCGGGATGCGCCAGGCACCGTAGAGATGCTCCGGGTAGCGGCGGACTTTCGAGCAGATGTACCCGGCCGTCACCGGATTGACGTTCGAGCCGCCGAGCGCTACGACGCGTCCGTTCTCGACGGTGACCTCGAGGCTGCAGGCGTCGGGGCAGTCGAGCGGACACGCGCTCGAGATTCGCCCGGCGGAAGCGGCTGCCGGAGCCTCGGCGCTCATGGATGTGCTCCCACGATGCGGTCCACGGTGTCCACCGCAATGGGATGGTAACCCGGGCGGGCCTTTCGGTAGATCGCCAGGGCCCGCGAGCGGCCTTCCGGCGTCTTCACGAGCTCTTCGTAGAGCGGTTTGATGAATTTGCGCCGACCGATCGATACGAGGAATTCCTCGAGACGGGCGTCGGCGGGAGCATATCCGGCCCGGATCGACATCAGGAGCCACTGAAACGCGATTTCGGAGTTTCCCGCTCGGGTCAGGCCCAGAGCTCGGTCGAGATCCGCCATGCGGTCGGCCGGTAAAGGCGACGAAAGGCTGCGCAGGAGCTGCAGCCGCTCCTGCGTCGTCCAGCGCGCGTACGGAAGCTCCGAAGCCGCGAGGCGCCAGCCGAGCCAGTCGTGAGCCAAGGTCGCAGCCTCCTCCAGCGCGCGGGAGGAGGGCCTCGGCGCCGACACCGGAAGCCCCGGCTTCTCGATCCACTCTTCGAGCGGAACACGGCTCGCTTTCGACGCGTCCGAGGACAAGAGGTGCTCCCGCAGGTACGCCACGAAATCCGCGGTGACGATGCTCTGGAAGGCGAAGCGGTCGAAGTAGCCCTTGAGAAACTCGTCGAACCGCTGGCGGCCGTACAACTCTTCGAGAGCGCGCAGGAAAAGAGAGCCCTTCTCGTACGGCAGCCGCGTCGCGCCGTCGTCGGGATCGCGCCCCGAGAGGTCGATGTGCAGGATCTCGTCGCGGTCCTCGAGCCGGGCGATCTCGTCGTCGAGATCCTGGCGTCCGAGCGCGGCCTCCATGGCGGCCTTCTCCGATCCGAAGACCTCTTCCACGAGGCGGCGCTCGATGTAGGTCGTGAAGCCCTCGTTGAGCCAGAAATCGCTCCAGGTCGCGTTGGTCACGAGGTTGCCGGACCAGGAGTGCGCCAGCTCATGCGCGATGAGGGAGACCAGGCTGCGGTCTCCTGCGAGAACGGTCGGCGTGGCGAAGGTCAGCCGCGGATTCTCCATCCCGCCGAACGGGAAGCTCGGAGGCAGCACCAGGATGTCGTACCGGTCCCAGCGGTACGGGCCGTAGAGACGCTCGGCCGCCCGCATCATTTCCTCGGTGTCGGCGAACTCCTGCGCGGCCCGCGCGACCACCGACGGCTCCGCGTAGACGCCAGACCGGGAGGAGATCGGCGCGAACGCGATGTCGCCGGCGGCCAGCGCCAGGAGATAGGCCGGAATCCGCTGCGGCATCGAGAACCGGTACGTGCCTCCGCGCCCTCCTTCGGGGTTCCCCGCCGCGCCCATGACCGCCGAGAGCTCCGGCGGCGTGCGGAGCGTCGCCGAGAACGTCATCCGTACCTGCGGAGTGTCCTGGATCGGCACCCAGCTGCGCGCATGGATCGCCTGCGACTGGGAAAAAAGGAACGGATGCTTCTTTCCGGCCGTCTGCTCGGGCGAAAGCCACTGGAGTCCCGAAGCGCCCGAGCCGGTCGCATAGGCGATGCGGACGCGGTCGGCCCCGGCAGGCGCCTCGATCGAGAGTTTTGCGCCCAGGATCGGATCGGGCGGGCCGAGCTGGAAGGGGATCGCCTCCCAGGAGCTTCCGTTCGGCGCCTCGACGGCGGCGATCGCGAGCTCCCGCGTGTCCAGGTCGAGCACCGCCGGGCCGGGGTCTCGCCTCTCGAAGGAGAGCGTCGCCGTTCCCTCCAGGATGCGGCGGTCGAAACGGACGTCCAGGTCGAGGTCCGCGTGGCGGACGCGCACACGGTCCGGGTTGGCGTAGGAGTGAACGTCCCGGGGAGTCGGCATGAAGCGCAGAGATTAGCAGGGTGCCTCGCGCGGGCGCCCGAAAGAAAAATGGCGCGCCGGGGGGATTACCCGGCGCGCCACAAGGGGACTCCCCCGGCCGGAGCCGGGAAGACTTACTGCTTGGGAGCCTCCGCCGCGGGCGTCGGCTTCGGCTTCGAGGAGTGCTTCTTGGAAGAGTGCTTCTTCTTGGTCGTGGTCGTGGTCGTGGACTTGGCTTCCGCCTTCGGAGTCGCTGCAGGCGCCGGAGCGGCGGACTGCTGCGCGAAGACCGCCAGCGGAAGGGCCAGAGCGAGCGCGGACAGGGTCACCTTCTTCATCTCTTCTCCTTTCGACCCGGGGCAACTTGTCCCGAATCGGTAGAGACACGCTACGCATCTGGGGATGAACGCAGCATGAACGCTCGCGGGTAGAATCCGCGGCGACGAAATCCCGTCAGGAGATTTCATGAATCGAGACGTCGCCCTCGTGATCGCCGCTTTGGTCTGCCTCGCCGGACTGGCCGCCGTGGCGGCTCCGCCCGAGGCGCCCGCCGTCCCCGCGACGTCCCGGCGCCCGGTCACCGACACGTACTTCGGTATCCCGGTCAGGGACGACTACCGATGGCTGGAGAACGGCGCCGATCCCGAGGTCGTCGCCTGGAGCGAGGCCCAGAACGCCAGGGCGCGGGCCGTGCTGGATGCCCTCCCGCACGTCGCGGAGATCCGCGAGAGGGCTCGAGAGATCGCGGGCTTCGCGTCGGCCTCCTACGCCTCCCTCGAGAAGCGGGGGCCCTGGCTCTTCGCGATCAAGACCCTGCCGCCCCGCCAGCAGCCCTTCCTGGTGGCGATGACGTCGGCCGACTCCCCGTCGTCCGAGCGCATCGTGGTCGACCCCAATGCCATCGACACGAAGGGCTCGACGTCGATCGACTTCTACGTTCCCTCTCTCGACGGACAGCTCGTCGCCGTGTCCCTCTCGCAGGGCGGCAGCGAGGCCGGATCGGTCCACGTCTACGAGACGGCGACCGGCCGAAAGCGTCCGGACGTCATCCCGGGCGTCAACGGGGGGACGGCGGGCGGCGACGTCGCCTGGAGTCCGGACGCCACGGGCTTTCTCTACACGCGCTATCCGAGGTCCGGCGAGCGGCCGCCGCGGGACCTCGACTTCTACCAGCAGGTCTACGACCACCGTCTCGGCACGGCCACCGAAAGCGACGTTTACATCCTCGGCAAGGAGTTTCCGAAGATCGCCGAGACGACGTTCGAGACGTCCGACGACGGGAAGCGCTTTCTCGCGGTCGTCAAGAACGGCGACGGAGGGGACGCGTCGCTCTATCTCGGAGGCCCGGCCGGTACGCCCTGGAAGAAGATCGCCGGGGACGCCGACCTCGCGCTCGCGGGCCGCTTCGCGCCCGACGGATCGCTCTACCTGCTTTCCCGGAAGGGATCGGGGCGCGGAAGCATCCTGCGCCTCGCGCCGGGCGCCACGGACGTTTCCTCGGCCGTCGTCGCCGTCCCCGAGTCCGAGATCGCGATCGACGACTTTCGCGTGACCGCGCACCGGATCTTCGTCGCGGATCTCGCAGCCGGGTATTCGCAGCTCCGCGTCCTCGACCGCGACGGCCGCGTTCTCTCGAAGCC
Organism: Acidobacteriota bacterium; assembly: GCA_046725935.1. Classification (GTDB taxonomy): domain Bacteria; phylum Acidobacteriota; class Thermoanaerobaculia; order UBA5066; family Gp7-AA6; genus DAHUXD01. The sequence goes on from JBKOZO010000216.1 coordinate 21,387, forward strand.
GGCGCTCCCGCCGGCGTGCGCGATCGCCCAGATCGCCATTGCCGGCGAAGACTCGCTGCTCTTCTCGCTCGAGACGATGCTCGCGCCGCCTTCATGGAAGCGCGTCGGGACGGACGGGAAGTTGTCCGCGACGGCGTTCACCGGCTCGTCGCCGGTCGATTTCGCGGACGCCGAGGTCGTTCGGGAATTTGCCGTCTCGAAGGACGGCACCCGGGTTCCCATCGACATCCTCCGCAAGAAAGGCACTCGCCTCGACGGCAACAATCCCACGCTCCTCTACGGATACGGCGGCTACGCGGTCAGCCAGCGGCCGGCGTACTCGGCCATGCGGCGGATCTGGATCGCCCAGGGAGGCGTCTGGGCTGTGGCGGCGATCCGGGGAGGCGGCGAGTTCGGCGACGGCTGGCACCGCAGCGGCCGTCTGACCGCGAAGCAGAACGTGTTCGACGACTTCGCCGCCTGCGCCGAGCGGCTGATCGCGCTCGGCTACACCAAACCCTCCCGCCTCGCGATCGAGGGAGGCTCCAACGGGGGCCTCCTGATGGGAGCGATGCTCACGCAGCATCCCGAGCGCTTCCGCGCGGTGGTCGGGCACGTCGGCATCTACGACATGCTACGGGTCGAGCTCTCGCCCAACGGGGAGTTCAACGTCACCGAGTTCGGCACCGTCGCCGACGCCGGCCAGTTTCGGTACCTGTACGCCTACTCGCCATATCACCATGTCCGGGATGGAGAGGCCTACCCGGACGTTCTCTTCCTGACGGGTGCGAACGATCCGCGCGTAGACCCGATGCAGTCGCGCAAGATGACCGCGAGGCTCCAGGCCGCGTCGCCGGCAAAGCCCGTGCTGCTGCGCACGAGCAACGCCTCCGGCCACGGCATCGGCAGCTCGCTCGACGAAAAAGTCGGCGAATCCGTCGATGTCTTCGCGTTCATGTTCGATCGCCTCGGCGTGGACTACCGTCCCGCGAAATGACGCCTTCCCCCCCTCCGCACGCGCGGAGGGAGGGAGGGGCGCCGGAATCAAAAGCGCACGGTGAGATCCGCGCCGACGCCCCGGGGCGGCGCCACGAAGAACTGGCTGTCGCCGATCTCGCTCTCCGTCGTGTAGGGCCGCGAGTCGGTGAGGTTGCGACCGAAGACCGCGAGGCGGAAGTGTTCGAAGTCCCACGAAAGCCCCGCGTCGACCTGGTAGAACGCCGGCGTGTAGAAAGTATTGCGGCGATTCAGAGGACGGTGGTTCTGGTGGCGCACCGCCACAAAGCCGCCCGGGCCGGTCGGCGGCGCCATGACGAACTTGAAGTTCCACATATCCCGCGGGTCGAGCTCCAGCTGTTTCCCGGCGACATTGCGAAACTCGCCGTCGGGTGTGAAGAACGTGAACTCCTTGAAACGGGAATCGTGGTGCGCGTAGCCGCCGTAAAGGGTCAGGTACTGGATGCAGGGAATCTGGTACCCGATCTCGACCTCCGTGCCCTGAAACCGCTCCTTTCCGGCATTAGTCAGCGCGGGTCCGTCCGGCGTCAGAATGCCGACGACGAGGTTGTTGAAGATGATGTGATACCAGGTGATGTTGAGAGAGAGGGCCCCGTCCAGCCAGAGCGTCTTGAGCCCCGCCTCCTGCGCATTCGTGGTCTCGGGCTTCAGGATGTGGGCATCCTCGGCCTCCGTCAGATTCGGCGCGGCAGGCTTGAAGTTGCGGCGGGCGGCGCCGTAGAGGTTGACCGCTGTCAGGGGTCCCGAAGACCGGTCCACGATCCGGAACATTCCCGAAACCCCCCACGAAGGCTTGTTCACCGTGCTCTCGTCGTCGATGACGTCCTCTTCCGGATCCCCGATCTCCTGCTGCTCGACATGGAGCGTTTCCTTGGTGAAGTCGTAGCGGCCGCCGAACGTCAGCGTGAACCACGGCACGGGAGTCCACTCGTCGTTGACGTAGATCCCGAAGAACGTGCGCCGGTCTTCGAAGCTCCGGTTGTCGCCGAACGGGAACGTCCCGTAGACCGGGATCTCCTGAGGCGAAACCTGGAAATCGAAGTCGAAACCGTGCCCCGCGGCGTCGGTCTTGCCCCAGGTGATCGCGGCACCGCCCACGAGGCGGTGTGTCCCCGCCGCGTGGAAGCTGAAGATCGCGTGGGCATCGTCGTAGACGACCCATTCTTTGGGATACAGCGAGATGCCCTCGGATTCGGCTTCGTTGCCGTCCACCGCGGTGACCCAGGACCGGATCTGGCCCGAGGTGTCGCGGGTCACGCCGAGGACGTTCTCGAAGGTGACCCAGTCGGCAAAGGGCGTCGAGACCGTGTTGAAGAGACCGAGGATGTGGTGGTCGACGCGGGCGTTGCCGACTGCATAGTTGAGGTCGATGTTGAAGCCCGGCACCACCTGGCCGGCGTCGACCGGGGTTGGGGATCCCCAGAAGTTCGTGTCCCGAAGGTAGAAAAACGAGGTCGTCATCTTCGTCTGGCCCCAGACGTTGTCGGCCGCAAGACGCAGTTGGTCGCGCTTGAAGTTGGTGTTTTGCTGCCAACCGCCGCCTTGCAGGATCTGGCCGTTCAAGCGCAGCGTGAATCCCGGCGCCACCTCGTGGCCGACGTT
>JBKOZO010000217.1:0-36859 GCA_046725935.1 Acidobacteriota bacterium
CGTTCGTTCCCGTCACTTTGCATGGGCGCGTCCGGCGCGGCGACGCGGGTGTGCCGGACGCAACGGTTCGCGCGGCCGTAACGGGGCAGCCGGACAAGGACCCGACGGCGACGTCGGACGAGTTCGGCGACTACTCGCTGCGGTTCTGGCCGGCACGGAGCGACGTCTTCCTGACGACGACGGTCTCGGGAAGCGACCTCCCCTTCGACGAGACGGTCCCGCTCGAGCCCGGCGTCCTGGAGGTCGAGCACGACGTCCAGCTCCCCGCGGGAGAAATCCGCGGCGTCGTTCGCGACGCCGAGACCGGAGCGCCGATTCGGGGCGCGTCCGTCCACTTCTCGAATCCGGCCCCACGGGAAGGTAAGAATCCCGCCATCCGCTTCAAGTCCGGGATCGACACCGACGCGGACGGGCGCTTCTCACTGACGAATCTCTCGTCCGACCCGATCGACGTCGAGGTCAGGAGCGAGGGCTACTCGCCGGCGAAGTTTCCGAATGTCATTCCGAAGGCCGAGGGCGCCGAGCTCGACGTCCGGCTGGGGAAGGGAGTGCGCCTGTACGGAACGATCACCGACGAGGCCGGTTCTCCCGTGGCCGGGGCGACCGTCGGCATCGATCCCGATCCTGAAGGCTACTTCTTCACCCGAACGACTTCGACCACGGCCACCGGCGAGTTCGAGTTTCGCAGCATGGGGCCAGGCCCGCACATGCTCGGCGTCCTCCAGTGCGGCTTCACGCTGGCACTGAGAACTTTCACCATCGAACCGCCCAACGCCGACTCACAGGATCCCCGCGCCGACGTGCGCCTGTCCGCCGAGCTCGCCCCGATCACCCTCCACATCGAGGACGAGACCGGACGGCCGTACGTGGGCGTGTCGACGTGGTTGGCCGTCAACGGCGTCGTCCTTCCCCTTTCCGATATCAGCCGCGCGGCGAGCCGCTGCGGCCAGTCGTCGACGACGGATGCCGACGGGAACATGATTCTGCGCGGCTTTCCGCGGGGAACCCTCTCCTCGCTCGACTTCGACACCCATCAGGCCGTCTCGTCGTTCACCAATGACGGAACGCAAACGGTCTGGACGATCCGGACCCCTCGGGACAATAATCCCCGCGATGCGACCGCGCCCCCGGCCCGGTGATCCGCCGTACCCGAGGAGCGTCCGGCTCTTCGATCCGGCGACGCTCGCGAGGCTCTGCGGCGCGCGCGACTTTCTCGCCGACCGATTCCGCGGGCGGACGTCGCTCGAGGACGCGGCGCGCGAGGCGGGGCTCTCGCCGTTCTATTTCAATCGCCTCTTCACGCAGGCCTTCAACGAGACGCCGCACGAGTTCGTCACGCGCCTCCGGATCGACGAGGCCAAGCGGCAGCTCCTCAAGGACCACGACAGCGTCACCGACATCTGCTTCGACGTCGGCTACGAAAGCCTCGGGTCCTTCTCGACCCGCTTCTCGACTTTGACAGGCCTCTCCCCCGCAGCCTTCCGGCGCGAGGCCCGCCGGCTCTTCGGCGGGTTCCGGCGCCGCTGGCCCCTCTTCTACATTCCGGCCTGTTATCAGCGCTTTCTGATCGGAGCGCAAGAATCGAGAAGCGCGCCTTCCGCCGGATAGGTAGCGTCGGCATCCGAAAGGAGGCTTCGATGATCCAGCGTCTCTCGCACGTCACCATCTACGTCCTCGACCAGGACGCCGCCAAGGACTTCTACGTCAACAAGCTCGGCTTCGAAGTCCGCACCGACGCCACGATGGACAACGGTTTCCGGTGGCTCACGGTGGGGGCCAAGACCCAGCCCGACCTCGAGATCGCCCTGATGAAGGTCGACGGCCCGATGATGAAGCCCGAGGTCTCGCAGACCATCCGCAAGTTGCTGCAGGAGGGCAGCATGAGCGGCGGCGCGATGCACACGTCGGACTGCCGCCGGGATTACGAGGAGCTCAAGGCCAAGGGCGTCGAGTTCCTGTCGCCTCCGACCGAACGCTTCTACGGGATCGAGGCCCTGATGAAGGACAACTCGGGAAACTGGTTCAGCGTGACCGAACCGAAGGCGCACTGACGATGGGAAAGAAAGATCCGCGTATCGACGCCTACATCGCGAAGTCGGCCGACTTCGCCAGACCGATTCTGACGCGCATCCGCAAGCTCGTGCACGAGGGCTGCCCCGACGTGGTCGAGACGATCAAATGGGGTTCCCCGAGCTTCGAGCACCACGGCATCCTCTGCGGCATGGCGGCCTTCAAGCAACACTGCGCCTTCGGCTTCTGGAACCGGGCGCTGAGGATCCCCGACGCGGATCCGGGGGCGGCGATGGGCCAGTTCGGCCGCCTCGAGTCGGCGGCGGATCTGCCCAAGGACGGCGTCCTCCTCGGCTACGTCCGCGAAGCCGCGCGTCTGAACGAGACCGGACAGAAGCTCGGCCCGATGGCGCGGACGAAGCGCAAGCCGATTCCCGTCCCGAAGGAGCTGACCGCCGCGCTGAAGAAGAAGCCCGCTTCGCTGGCGAAGTTCAAGGCCTTCTCGCCGAGCCAGAGACGCGACTACTCCGAGTGGATCGTCGAGGCCAAGACCGACGCGACCCGCGACAAGCGCCTCGCGACCGCGGTCGAATGGATCGGCCAGGGCAAACCACGGATGTGGAAGTACATGAAGCCGAAGAAGGCCTGACTTCCAGTGTCATCCCGAGGCCGGCAGGCCGAGGGATCCCGGACTCGAATCGCGAAATCCTCTTGGCCCGCCTCTTGCGACGTTTGCAGGAGCCGGGCGGGATCGGCCCGCCCGCGAATGCCGAGGAGGAACGATGATCACGAGCCAGGACCTGCAGGAGCTTCGTTCGTGGAAGACGGCCGACGGGGGACGCATCCTGTCCCTCTACGTGGACCGCAAGACCGGCACCGGGTTCTGGAATCCGGCGGAGATCGCGCCGCTCGTCAAGGGACTCCTGAAAGAGCTGGAGCCTTCTGTGGACACCGCGGACCACGGACCGCTCGCGGCGGCGGCGCAGCATGCGATCCGCGCGCTCTCCGAGCGCGAGTTCCACGACCGCAGCCTCGCGGCGTTCGCCGAGCCCTCGGGACGGGTCTGGACCGGCGATCTGAACTTGCCGGTCGCGTCGATGGCCCGCTGGAACGGCGAGCCGTACCTGCTGCCGCTTCTCGAGTCCGTCGGCGAGCATTCGCGGCTCGGCGTCGCTCTCGTGGACCGCGGACGCGCCCGGCTCTTCACGATCTTCCTCGGAGAGATCGAGGAGGAGCGGGATGCCTTCAACCCCGAGCCCGTCAAGCACGTCGCCTCGACGGGCGCCGACCAGGCGCGCACGATGAACCTCCAGCGCCGCGCCGAGGAGCACGCCCACCTCCATTGGAAACACGTGGCATCCATGCTCGACGCGATGGCGCGCGCGAGGCGTTTCGATCGCCTCATGCTGGGAGGATCGCTCGATGCCGCGAACCGCCTGCGGGACCTCCTCCCCAAGCGGCTGGCGGAATCGATCGTCGGCATCGTTCCGATTCCGGTCGAAGCCGGGAAGAACGACGTGCTCGCCGCGGCCATGGAGCTGGAGCGCCGCGTCCGCGAGGCGCGCGACCGCGACGAGGTCGCCGCGCTCGAGACGGCGTCGGCGAAACAGGTCAGGGCCGCCGCCGGCCTCGACGACACCCTCGAGGCGCTGCGCGAAGGCCGGGTTCTGACGCTGTTGTACGCCGAAGGGGTGTCTCTCCGGGGAAGACGCTGCACGAACTGCGGCACCCTCTTCGAGGAAGCTGCGGAGCTGTGCCGGTACTGCGAGCGGGAGACGCTGCCCGTCGAGGACCTGCTCGAGGAGATGACTCGAAGAGTCGCCGAAAGCGGCGGGAACATAGAGCCCGTCGGAGCGGCAGCGGCCGAGCGGTTGCGGGAGATGGGCGGGATCGGGGCGTTCCTGCGGTTCTGAAGCGAGTATCGGCGGACCGCCGCAAAGAAACCCTGGATTCCCTCTCCCGTCGAAGGGAGAGGGAACGGTGAGGGGGAAGTCTCCGACCCGTCAGTTGATGGTGATGGCCTTTAGTTTCGTGTTGTTGGTCTCGCTCGTCTCTACCACCGCGTTTCCGTCGTCGGCCACCACGAAGAGGTTGTAGCTCCCGGTCGGCGTTCCGGCGGGAATCGTCACCGACACCGCAACGGCGTCCGAGGCGTTCGGCGCCAGGGTCGGCACGTTTCGCGTTCCCAGGAACGTGTCGGGACCACTCGGGGGTCTCAGGTAGATCTTCGTAGTCGAGCTGACTCCGCTCGACCCGCCTCCTTGGTTCTTGGTCGTCGGCGTGACGTTGATCGTCTGACCAGGGTGCGCCGAGAGCGGCGCGGCGATGGTCAAGACGATGAGGTCCGGGCCGATCGCGATCGACTTCGCGCGGGTGTTGTTGGTCTCGCTGGTTTCGAAGACGCCGTTCGGATTGTCGGCCTTCGCGATGATGTACCAGGTCCCCGTCGCCGTCCCGGCGGGGATCGTCACAGTCGCCGAGCCCTGGCTGTTTCCGCCGGAGGGGATCGCGCCCGTGGTTCGCGACCCCACGAGCGTGTCGCCGCCGAGAACCGCGTCCGACGAGAAGTAGTAGGCCGTCGTGGAATCCGCCACGTCGCTCCTTCCTGCGGCGTTCGCGGTCGTGTCCGTCACCGTGATCGAAAGTCCTGCGCCCGATTTGACCGGCGCCCCGACCACCGAGACGCTCAGATCGGCGCCGATCGCGATCGCCTTCGCGCGGGTGTTGTTGGCTTCGTTGCTTTCGGCGACGAGCAGAGGGCCGTCCGCCTTCGCGATGATGAAGTAGTTACCGCTCGCCACGGAGGGCAGCGTCTGGTTGGTCGTTAGCGCATTTTGCGCTCCCGACGCGAGAGCGGGGACCGCGCGGCTGCCGAAGAAGATGTCGGCGCCGTCCCAGACAGAGTCCGTGGAGAGGTAGTAGCTCGTCGTCGAAGCCGGAGCGGGACTGGCGCCGGTGGTGTTGCGCGTCGTATCCGAGATCGAGATCGTGCGGTTCGCCCCCGAGGCCGTCGGCGCCGTAAGGGCAGTAACCGAGAGATCCGGGCCGTTGACCGTGAACGTCTTGGTCCGCACGTTGTTCCCCTCGTTGGATTCCGGAACCGAACCGTCCGCGTCGGCGTTGGCGATGAGGAAGTAGCTGCCGGGAGCCTTCCCCGACGGTATGACGACACTCGTGGAGCCGGTGCTGGAGGCGAGCGGGTTCAGCGACGGCACGGGCCGGGTTCCCAGGAGGGTATCGCCGGCGTCCAGCACGGCGTCGGTCGACAGCCAGATCTTCGTGTTGCTCGTGCCCGGAAATGCGGGCCCGCCGGAGAGATTCTTGGTCGTGTCGGTGACCGTGATCGTCGCGCCGGCTCCCGCGGATGCGGGACTGGTCAGGACGGAGACGGTCAGGTCGGGCTTCTTGTTGAAGGCCGCGGTGCAGGTCTTGTCGGCGTCCATCGTGACGACGCCATCCGCGCAGTCCGCGTCACCCGACCACCCGCCGAAGACATAGGTCGCGCCCGGGGTCGGCGTCAGCGTGACCACGGTTCCGCCGTCGAAGCTCTTCACGCACGTCGCCCCGCAGTTGATGCCCGCGGGTGTGCTCATCACCGTGCTGGTGGCGGCGCCGGTTCCGGTCCGGGTGACCGTCAACGTGTGAGTCACCGGAGAGACCGTGAAGCCAACGGTGACATCGCGAAGCGCGGGCGTCTGGAGCGGATCCGAAGTCGCCAGATCCGCGCGGTACTGCAGGTAGCGGGACGTCGAAGACAAAGGTCCACCCGAGCCGGGCACCGGCGTGAACGCCGACCAGTTCCCGTCCGGAGTGGGCGTTGTACCGGTCCGCACCGAGAGCGCGATGCTCGTCCCCGCCGGCAGGTCGCTCGTCGAGGAGATCGAGGTCCACGAGCCGCCGGCGCCGGCGTCGAAGATCCGGGAGAGGAAGGTCCCGGCCGCCGCGTAGGGGCTGAGACGCGCCCAATCCACGGACAGGCTCGGAGCGCCGCTGTTGAACTCGCTGGCCAGGATTCTCAGGGAGTTGGGAATCGAAACGGCGTGGGTGTCCACGAGATTGCCGTCGATCAGGAAGCGGACCGTGGAGGCGGTCCACTCGATCCGGTACCGATGCGGCGTCCCGATCCAGCTCCCCGGGATCGCGTTGTCGATGGCGCTGCTGCCGGTGTGCGTTCGCGCGTAAAGAGTGCCCGTGGTGTCTTTCGTGCTGAAGTAGATCCACGGGGTATTCGAGTCGAAGTCTCCGGCGAAGCCGACGTGCTCGAAGGCCGCCGCTCCGAACGTCGCGACGAACTCGAGTGCAAGCCCGGGAGCGAAGGAGGCATCGGTGCCGGCGCGCGCCCCGTCGACGGTCAGCTGACCGCCCGAGACGGCGACCGATCCCCCGCCTCCCCAGGGCGCGCCGCTCCAACCCGCCGGCAGCGCGGATCCCGAGAACTCTTCGTTCACGGCCCCGGCCAGGATCACCTCACCGTCCCCGATCTGCGAGACTCGCGTGTTCGCGTCGAGCGTTCCCGCCGAGAAGTCGGCCACCGTCGTATCGGTGGCCGAACCGGTGATCGCGCCGGTCGTGAACGTCCACGTGTCGTCGGATCCGAGGGGGTTCCCGGAGGCGTCGGTCACGGTCCCGGCGACCGTCACTTGGTAGACGGCGTTCGGGGCGAGGGCCGCGTCGGGATCGAGGGTCGCGGTGTTCCCGCCGTAGGACACGGCGGCCGCGACGTCGGTGCCGGCCCCCTGCTTGCGCAGACGGAACGTGGTGCCGTCGATCGTCGAGGCGTTCATCGGCTCGCTGAACTGCACGGTGACGTTCGCGTCGACCGAAACGTCCGTCGCGTTCGGCGACGGCGTCCGACCCGCGATCGTCGGCGGCGTCGTGTCATTTCCTCCGTAGCCCAGCGTGACGTCCTGCAGGATGGGCGAAGCCGTCGGGTCGGACGTCGACAGCACTGCCTGATACTGGATGTAGCGCGAACTGCCCGGGATCACTCCCCCGTTCGAGATCGAGGTAAATCCCGTCCAGGTCCCGTCGGGGACGGGCGTGTTTCCCGTGCGGACGGCGAGGGTGATCGCCGTCCCGGCGGGCAGGCCGGCCGTCCACGACGCGTTGCCCCAGCCGACGGTCTGGCCGGCGTCGAACACGCGCGAGGTGAAGACACCGCTGGATGCATAGGGGCTCAACCGGATCCAGTCGACCGAGAGCGCCCCTCCGCCAGGATTGAACTCGGCCGCGATGACTCGCAGAGGTCCCGCGATCGCGACCGCTTGCGTATCGACGAGCGTTCCGTCGATGAAGAACCGGACGCTCGAGGCGTTCCACTCGATCCGGTAGAGGTGCGGCGAGCCGATCCAGCTCCCGGGAATCGCGTTGTCGATGGTCGCGCCGCCGGTGTGGGTGCGGGCGTACAGCGTGGTGGACGAGTTGAACGTGCTGAAGAAGATCCACGGCGGATTCGAGTCCCCGTCTCCCGCAAAGCCCAGATGCTCGAACGTGGCCGCGCCGAACGTCGCGACGAACTCGAGCACACGGCCGGCGCCATAGGAGGCGTTCGTATATGCCCTTGCGCCGTCGACGGTCAGGAGGCCGGAGGACACGCTGACGCTTCCGCCGCCGGGCCACGGTGGACCCGCGCTGCCGGTCCAGGACGCCGGCAGCGTCGTGCCGCCGAATTCCTCCTCGACCGTCGGAGCGAGGATGACCTCGCCGTCCGCGATCTGCGATACCGCGGTATTCGCGCCCGTCGTCCCGGCCGAGAAGTCGGCGACCGTCGTGTCGACGAGGGCCAGGGAGGTCGTCGCGAAGCTCGCGGGAGCCGCGGGCGGATTGGGAGACGTCGCCGGGTTGTTCGCGACGTCCACCGAGGTGACGCGGTAGTAGTAGGTCGTGCTGGGCGCGAGTCCGATCAGGTGAATCGAGTGGCTCGTCACGAGCGCGCCGTCGGTCACCTCCGAGCCGAGCGAGCCCGCGGACGTCCCGTAGTCCACGATCGACGTCGAGGCCTCGTCGGTCGTCCAGGTTACTGTCGCATCGCCGCTCCCCGGTGTCGCGACCACCGCCGAGATGACGGGCGGAGTCGTGTCGACGGCATACTGCGCCACGTAGGATCCGGCCGTCGCGGCGAAGAACGCGTAGTCGACGCCCTTGATGGTCTGCACGGTGGTGGCGACGGGGTTGCCGCCCCGTGTGATCCCCGTGAGCGCGCCGACCGCCGACTGCTTCGGGACCATGGCCTGGATGTTGTTCGCTCCGGCGCCTACGGTGATCGTGAACGCGAGCGCGTTGCCGCCCCAAGCGAGGCCGCCGAAGCTCGACGCGTTGCGTCCGTCGACCCACTCGAGCATCTGCTTTGCGGACACGATCGGCACGCCGCGGGAAAGCGCCGAGCCGAGGATGGCGTCGGAGCCCGCGCTGGCGACCTGGTCGGTGTGCATGTTCGCGGTGAAGGCGCCGTAGTAACCGGTGGCGCCGAGAGCGTTGTCGAGAAGCGTGTCGATGTGGAGCGGATAGCTCTGGTTGGACTCGTCCGTCATCTGCGTCGTCGCCTGATAGACGTCGATCATCGTGCCGTCGAGGTCGGCGAAACGCATGGGCATGCCCGAGCCGGTGAAAAGGCCCGGCCGGTTGGCGATCCACTCCGGCGGCCAGTAATAGTAGTTCGTGTCGAGTCGGATCCCGTGCGCGAGCTCGACCTTGGGATGCGTCGCCCAGTCGCTCCACGCGATGCAGTGGGTTCGGTTGGTCGAGGGCGAGGCGATGCTCGTATAGTTGGCGGTGAAGGCCGCGAGCTGGTCGGCGAAGTCCGCCTCGAGCGAGGCGGGCGTGAAATCGTCGCAGAACGTAGTGACGTGCAAGCCGACCTCGAAGCCCTGCGCATCGTAGGAAGCGGCCTGGGCATCCGACAGCGGCGAATTGTTGTAGACGTATGAGGTGCTGCGAACGCAATCCCAGTCGACCACGGAGCAGTTGGCCGGGCGCGCGGCTTTGTACGCTTCGAAGCGTCCCGCCGTCCCGCCGTTGGCGTGGTCGTCGCCGGTCATCACGACGACCGCCTTCTTGCCCTTCGGGAAGTACCAGAAGCGCGGAAGCGGCTTTCGGCCGAGGTTCGCGAAGCCGATCAGGTTCGCGAGCAGCCGTTGCTGCTCGTCCGCCTGCGGGATCGCGATCTTCGAGAAGTCGACCCAGTCGGGCTGGACGTCGCCCGGCTTGGCCCCGAAGAAGAGGTTGTCGGCGCGGATGGGCCCGTCCTGGCCATCCCGGGAATCGCCCGCCCAGGCGGGATTGCCCTGGCGCGTGTAGACGATCGACCGCGCGAGGTCGAAAGCGAACGCGGCCGCGTGTCCTCCCTGCGTGCCCACGCTCCGCACGGTGACCGCCGGATTGGGGGTCGCCACGGACGACGTGGAGTAGAGCCTCGCGATCTCCGTCGCGCCGCTCAACGTGTATAGGTCTGCGGTTCCGTGGAACTGGATGCTCTGGGAGACGATGCCGGTACCCGGGCTCGCCGCCGTGTCCACCTTCAGGTACGCGTTCGACAGCGTCGCGTTCGCATCCGTCAGTCCGAGCAACCCGGCGAGCGCCTTGGCCGGGCGCATCGCGATGAGGTTTCCGCCGGCCGTGACCCAGTCGGTGAACATCGTGACCTGCGCGCCGGTCAGCGGCGTCTCGCCCAGAATCACCACGTCGTAGTTTCCGAGCGTGGTCGCACTCACGGTCGAGAGCGCCTTCACGTCGAACGCGTTGAGACCCTCCGCCCGCAGGATCTCGGCGGAGTAGCGGCCGAACGCGTTGGTCCCGGAGACGACCAGGATCGGCCCTCCCGGGCCCTGATCGGGGGGAGGAGGGGGCGGGCCGGCCGTCGTGAACGACCACGTGTAGTCCGCCACGAGCTCGTTCCCGCTCGCATCCGTGACGCCTCCGGCGCCGCCGTGGACCGTCGCCGTGTAGCTGCTCGAGAACGAGAGCGTGGCGTTGGGGTTGAGTGTCGCCTTGAGCGTGGCCGGATCGTAGGTCACCGCCGCAGGCACCAGCGCATTGGCGCCGTCGCGCAGCTGGAACGTCGCGGACGTGATCGTCGCGGCATCCATCGGTTCGCTGAAGGTGGCGGTGACGTTCGACTGGGCGTTCACCGCGCCCGCGCCCGACGGCGGCGTCACCGAGACGACCGTGGGCGGCGTCGTGTCCGGGGCAGCCGTGGTGTTGAAGACGACGTCGACCCAGTAGTTGGACTTGTTGAACGTGTCGGTCGGGAAGGCCGTCGCGCCATAGTGGTAAACGCCGTTGGGCCCGTCGAAGCCGTCCGCCAGGGCGTGCAGCGGGCCAGTACCGAACTGAGTGCCGAAGTAGTTCCCGTCCGCGGCGTACCGGCCGACGCCGGTGTGGTACGAGATGACGTAGGTCGTGTTCGCGGAGATCGCGATGGCGCTCGGGAACGAGCTCTGCTGCCAGCCCGAGGCCGTCTCGCCGGTGAACGTCATGCTTCCGAGAAGAGCCCCCGCGCTCGACCACAGGTGCGCCGTGTGCGTGCCCGTGTTCAGGGTTCCCTTGTAGAACCGGGCCCCGGTGACGAAGCCGGCGACGTCGGATCGGAACTTCACTCCGAGCTCCACCGCGTTCGTGTCGTTCTCGGAAGCGACCGCCGGAGTAAAGGAGTCGTTCCAGATCGAGCACGGGCACGTCGCCGCCCCGATCGTCACGCTGACTCCGGGGCCGGGCGATTCCAGGTTTCCGCTGTCGTCGACGGCGCGGCTGCGGATCACGGCCGAGCCGGCCGCTCCCACCGTCCACGTATACGTCCAGGTCGAGCGGCCGGACGCGCGGTGCCAGGTCGTGCCGCCGTCGGTCGAGACTTCGACCCCGCCCACGACACCGCCCGAGTCCGCCGCGGTGCCGGAGATCAGCACCGAGGATCCGGACGAAACGTTCGAGCCGTCGGCCGGTGACGTGACCTGAGAAGTCGGCGGCGTGGCGTCGGTCGACGCCGTCGCCGACACGAGCCCCGCCTGGAGCGAGCCCGGCTGAACTCCCAGGTCGGCGAGCAGATTGACCGTGGCCTGCTGCATCCGCACGTCGGGGCTCTCGCTGCCCCGATCGTGATGACTGTCGAGCCCCCAGATCCACTGGACCGTTCCCGCTCCGAAGACCAGAGCGCCGCTCGCGTGCTTGTAGAGCGTGAGGCTGTGGGTCGCCGTGCCGGGTCCGTACGTCGAGCCCTGGTCCAGGATGCGCTGCGGAACGTTGACGGTGGTCGAGGACATGCGGAAGAGTCCCGGCGGGCGCGACCCGTTGTCGAGGTCCTCATCCCATTCGTAGCCGACGGTGTCGCTCGGAAAGACCGCGGTCTCCTCCGCGGTCAGGGTCGCCACGGTCGTGTTTCGCCACAGGCGCATCTTCCCGTCTTCGGACGAGACGGTCATCGGGTAGCTGCAGCAGTTGACGGTGAAGATCGTGCCGGAGAGGGCGTTCTCGGGAAGGGGCTGGGGATTGATCGCCCGGTTGTCGCGCCAGGTTCCCGTCCAGGCGGGATCCGGATCGATCTTCGCGCCGGCGTGCGTCTCCTTGTAGCACACCAGGGTGCGGTGCGCGGTGCCGCTGCCGTCGATGCTGGCTTCCCAGCGGGTCTTCCAGAAGATCTCGTTGCCGGAAAAGAACGCGAGGCGCACGCCCGCGGCGCGCGCGGCCTCGACCTGCGTTCTCTGGCCGCCGGACCAGTATTCGTCGTGACCCACGGAGAGGAAGACCTGGTGATCGAGGATCTCGTTTCCGATCCGGTCGCTGTCGACGCCCGTGAAGTAGCTGACGTTGTAGCCATTGGCTTCGAGCCAGCGAACCATCGGGTATTCCGAGTTGAAGAGCCAGTCTTCGTTGGAGGTTCCCCGCGTGGTGAACGGACGGTTGTAGCTGACCTTGTAGGCGCGCCCCGGATTGGTCCCCGGTCCGCCGACGTACAGGCTGTTGCCGCCGTACTGGTTGTAGGCCTGCCACGTCGTGTCCGAGGTCTGGAAGAGGATCGGCGAGTGCCCCTCGTCGTCGCGGACGATGAACACCATGTGGCTCTCGCCGGGCGAGGCGTCCTCGCGCACGAGGCGGGCGATATAGATCCCCGACACCGCATCCGCCGGCACCGCCCAGGACGCCGACTCCGCCCAGTTCCCGCAGTCCTTCAGACCGGTCGCCGGATCGTTCAGGCACGCGGGTTGGACCTGAGGCAGGACCGCGGAAGGCTGGACCGTGGCAACCTTGCGCGCGCCTGAGCCTCCGTAGTAGCCGAGACGGTAGATGTCGATGCGGTAGTCGGAGGAGTTGGTGTCGACCTTGAAGTAGACCGTCGTGCCGTGGTTGACGCTGATGTCGGTGGCGAAGCCCTGGATCGAAGGATCTCCGGCGCCCGAGACTTCCCACTCGGTCGAGGGGTTGCCGGCCTTCGTGTTCTCGCACAGGATCGGATTCGTGATCGGGGGGTCGCAAGGGGCGGCGGCGAGCGTGGGGGGCAGCAGGAGGAGGGGAACGAGGAGACCGCCGGTTCGCAGACGAAGCTTTCCCCTAAGATACGCCGTGAAGCCGATCGTCCTGTCCATCTTTTTCCTCGCTGGGCCGCGCGATCCACCGGGGGATGGGTCGGAGACGCCGCTGCGGCAGCCGCGAAGTCCCCGGCGGGCCTTGCTGCGCTTCGTGGTGAAGTGCTTGCTGCGCTTCGTGTTGAAGGGGACTGAGACTACGCCCGCGCGAAGGCTCCGCGGCTAGGCCTTTGGACGAGCACCGCATGAGAATTAGACCTAGGCCTTTAGTCCTAGACCAAGATCGAGAATCGCGTCGAGGCCGACATTTCGAGGACCGGCGGCGCAACCCTTCGACACACCGCCGGGTTGGTAGAGCCGGGAGGTCCGTGATGGCTGCCCGACTCGCTCCTCTTCTCTTCTCGCTCGATCCCGGGGTCCGCTGCGTGGCCGTGAACCAGGGCGGCGCGATCCGTGAGATGGAGCAGCGCGCGGGCTATCCGACGCTCAATTCGCACGAGACCGATCGCATGGAGGAGCTAATCGTCAATCCGATCGTCCTCGAGGCAACCCGGCGGCGAGGGAACCTCGACTTGGACGGAGTGCGCCACGTGACCATCCGCTACGGAACGCTGTTCACGGTGATCTTCCCCTACGAGGACGGACACGTCTCAATCGGGGTCAGCCTCGGCGCCGATGTCGAAGCGATCGCCGAGAAAGTCGCCGCAGCCCTGGCGGGTCCGCGCACGGCCTCGATGGAGCAGGCGCTCCGCCTGGCGCTGCCGAGAGGGCTCCAGTAGGGCTACCTTTTGGCTCAAATCTTGCGGCGATTTCCACTGGAGGCGATGCCGTGGTCTTGCGGGACCGCCGGGAGGCCGGTCGTCTACTGGCGCGCGAGCTCCAGCGATACGCCAACCGGTCCGACGTGATCGTCCTCGGGCTGCCGAGGGGAGGCGTTCCCGTCGCCTACGAAGTGGCGAAGGCGTTGAACGTCCCGCTCGACGTTTTCGTCGTGCGCAAGCTGGGACTGCCCGGCCACGAGGAGTTCGCGATCGGAGCGATCGCCGGCGGCGGCTTGCGGGTAATGAACGTTCCATTGCTCCGCAGCTACGGGATCTCTGAGGAGGCACTGGCCGAGGCCATCGATAGGGAACAAAGGGAGCTTGAGCGCCGCGAGCGGGCCTACCGTGAAGGACGTCCGCCTCCGGACCTCTCGGGCAAGACCGTGATCCTGGTGGACGACGGTCTCGCAACCGGCGCCTCGATGCAGGCGGCCGTGATGGCGTTGAAGAAGGCGCAGCCCGATCGCGTGATCGTGGCGGTGCCCGTGGCGCCGAAGGAGACGTGCGACGCGCTGCGAGCGATCGCCGATGAGGTCGTCTGCGCGCTGACTCCGGAGCCGTTTCGGGCCGTGGGCCTCTGGTATCGGGACTTCGAGCAGACGTCCGACGAGGAGGTCACGAAGCTCCTCGAGTCCGCGCGCTCGGTCAAAACGGAGCCGGCGAGCGCCCGCTGAGGCGGTCCGGCCCCCCGATCGCTGGCCCGAATCTTGCGGCGCTTTTTCCGGAGGCGCTTTTGCGCCGGAGCCCGGGATGGACCTTTTAGAGACCCTTCGTTCGGCCGCGCGCCCGCTCGTCGGCGGAAGGGCCGACCTCGACGCGCTGCTCGAGCGGATCGGAGATACCCGGTTCGTGCTCCTGGGCGAGGCGTCGCACGGAACCCACGAGTTCTACAGGATCCGGGGGGACATCACGCGACGTCTCATATCCGAAAAAGGCTTTCAGGCCGTGGCGGTCGAAGGAGACTGGCCGTCGGCCTACCGCGTCAACCGGTTCGTCAAGGGCAACGACGCGATCGAGGACGCCGAGGAGGCTCTGTCGGAATTCCGGCGATTCCCGACCTGGATGTGGCGCAACGCCGACGTCCTCGACTTCGTGGGCTGGCTCCGGGAGTCCAACGCGGGCCGCGCGCCGTCGGAGCGGGCCGGCTTCTACGGCCTGGATCTGTACAGCATGCACGAGTCGATCACCGCAGTCCTGGAGTACCTCGGGTCGACCGATCGCGAGGCCGCGGAGCGCGCCCGGAAGCGCTACGCATGCTTCGATCACTTCGGCGGCGATCCGCAGGCCTACGGCTATGCCGCTGCCGCGGGGATGACGGAGTCCTGCGAGGACGCCGTCGTCGCGCAGCTGACGGAGCTGCGCCAGCGCACGCTCTCATCGGCTCTCGCACGCCGCGACGAAGTCTTCTCGGCCGAGCAGAACGCGCGGCTCGTCCGCAACGCCGAGGAGTACTACCGCGCCATGTTCCGCGGTCGGGTCTCGTCGTGGAATCTGCGGGACCGGCATATGTTCGAGACGCTCGAAGCGCTCGAGCAGTACCTCGGAGCGCCGAGGACGGCGCCGAAGATCGTCGTCTGGGCCCACAACTCCCACGTGGGCGACGCGCGGGCCACGCAGATGGGACGATCCGGCGAGCTCAACATCGGCCAGCTCGCGCGTGAGCGCTGGGGCAAGGACGTCACGCTCGTCGGATTCACGACGCACCACGGCACGGTGATGGCCGCGTCCGAGTGGAACGCGCCCGCCGAGCGCAAGCGCGTCCGGCCCTCCGCCGCGCGGAGCTACGAGGCGCTGCTCCACGCCGTCGGGATCGAACGATTCTTCCTGGACATCTCCGGCAACCGGGACGTCGCCGCGGTGCTCTGCGAGGCGCGGCTCGAGCGGGCGATCGGCGTCATCTACCGGCCGGAGACGGAGCTGGAAAGCCACTACTTTTTCGCGCAGCTGTCGGAACAGTTCGATGCGGTGATCCACTGCGACGTCACACGCGCCGTCGAGCCGCTGGAGCGCTTCGCGCCGGCCCCCGCCGAAGAGCTTCCGGAAACGTACCCATCGGGAGTCTGACCGAACGACGAGGAGGAAACATGGCCACGCGCGACATTCCCCGCGAATCCTGGAAGGAGTTCTTCGACGGCTTTTCCCGCCGCCACCAGGGCTGGCTCGTCGATGTCGAGGTGCTGGGCGCCGACATCGGCGCGCAGTTCGAGGCCGAGGACCTGCCGCTGGAAGGCATCTCGGCCGACCGCGGCAACAAGGACATCTCGGTGGCGCTCCTGCGCGACGGAAAGGTCATCGAGCACTTCGTGACGAAGCCGGAGCGCGTCCGGGTCGAGGAAGAGGGCGGCGCGGAAGTCGCGATCGAGATCGACTCTTCATCGGGGCCCACGACGATCGTCACCTTCCGGGCGGCCGCGTCGCCGGAGGAGGTCGACGGCCTCTTGCCGGAACAGGCGCGGAAGTGACGGCACGGGGCGCCCTCGTGGATCCGGTGCGCCTGCCGACGGCGGGGGCCACCCTCGACGGAGACCTGGCGCTCCCGCAGAACCCGGCCGGTCTCGTCGTCTTCGCGCATGGAAGCGGGAGCGGCCGCCACAGCCCGCGCAACCGGTACGTCGCGGCGGCTCTGCAGAACGCGGGGCTCGCCACGCTGCTGCTCGATCTGCTCACTCAGTCGGAGGAAGCGGCGGACCAGGAGAGCGGCCGGTTCCGGTTCGACATCCGGCTGCTGGCATCCCGACTCCTCGACGTCACCGAAGCCCTCGCGGCCGACGGCCGCGTCGGCACGCTGCCGATCGGCCTCTTCGGCGCCTCGACGGGAGCGGGAGCGGCGCTGCTCGCGGCCGCGGCGCGGGCCGAGGCCGTGCGCGCCGTCGTGTCGCGAGGCGGACGCCCGGATCTGGCCGGCGAGGCGCTCACGCGGGTCCGAGCGCCGACGCTCCTGATCGTGGGCGGCGCCGACGTGACGGTCCTGGAGCTGAACCGCGAGGCCCTCCAGCGCATCGGGGCGTCGCAAAAGGAGCTCCGCGTCATTCCTGGCGCCAGCCACCTCTTCGCGGAACCGGGCGCGTTGGAGGAGGTCTCCCGCCTCGCGGCCGACTGGTTCCGGACGTACCTCGTGATCGAGGACGCTCAGGCGCGGGCGATGTCGACACGACGTCATCCCGAGCGTAGCGAGACAGCCGACCACCAAAGGTAGACCCCCGGCAGTAGGCAACGCCGGGCGAAGCCCGCGCGTTCATCCCGACCTTTCTCGCCCGGACCTCATCGAGTCCGGGATCCCTCGATGCTGCGCGTCTCGGGATGACACGCGGGGTTCTGGCAAACTAGCGGCCACGAAGGAGGGCCCTCGCCATGACGCTCCTCACGGCCGCGCTCTTCATCACCGCGACGCTCGTCTCGCCGCCGGGGACGCCTCCCGCCACGGCCTCCGGCAAGTTCGTCGACCAGAAGTGGACGGTCCCGATCGCCGGCGCGTACGCCTTCCGCGGAAAGACAGGAGGCTTCGGCGACGACGAGGTGATCCGTGTGGCCGTCTCGAACACGAAGTTCGTCCCCGAGGCCGTCGACTGGCACTACGACCGCGAGCACGCGATCAACACGTACTTCATCGACGACGAGACCAAGGTCGTCTACTTCGAGTTCGACGACTCGGGCAAGTACCGCGGTCTCTCCTACTATTTCGAATCCGGAGACGGCTGCGGCTACTGTTTCGACTCCAAGGTCAAGTCGACCGTGCGCGCGGCGGGCGGAAGGCTCAAAGGCGACCTCTCCTACAAAGGAGACGACCGCGAGTTCCAGATCGCGCTGGACGTGGCGGTTCCTCCGAAGACCTGGGGCGACCCGCTGCCTCCGGACGGCGGCGCGCCCGGCAAGGCATACGTGGCCTACCACCAGGCGCTCGGGAAACGCGACAAGAAGGCGCTCTCCGCGATCGCCGACTCGGACGTGAAGGCGCGGTACCAGAAGTACGAGAAAGAAGGCAAGCTCGACGGCTACTTCGACTACCTATGGCACGACGAGCACACCGAGCTGAAGACCATCAAGATCACCGGCGGCTTCGTCGACGGGGACCGCGCCGTCGTGCTCTTCGACGGAACCGGCGCGGTCATCGACAACCTCCACGGCGAGGCGCTGCTGCGCCGCGAAAACGGCGTCTGGCTCGTTCACGAGGACATGGTGTCGGTCGGGTCGCGCTAGGAAGTCGGTGTCATCCCGAGCGCAGCGAGGCAGCCGACCAGCGAAGGCAGACCCCCGGCAGTAGGCAACGTCGCGCGCAGCGCGGCGTTCATCCCGGACTCGATCGCTCGTCCGTCGCTGAAGCACGGGATCCCTCGTCGCTGTGCTCCTCGGGATGACGGTCACATCAGTCTGAGCTCCGTCTTCAGGAAGTCCTTGACGCCGGGCCCTCCGGTCAGGCGCAGCGTGACCAGCCCGCCCTTTCCGTGGAGTTCGATCCCGAAGTCGAGGAACGGGCAGCATCGCGACTCCATCTCCACCCACTGGGCGACCTCGACGACGCACCAGGGCTTCCCCTGGGCGTCGACCGGGAGCTTCTTCAGATCCAGGGACAGCGCGTAGCCGTCGGGCAGCTCCGTGACCTTCGTGACGGCGCTCATGAGCTTCTCGCCGAGGGCGTGATGGCGGTCGCGCTCCGTGTCGGACAACGCGAAGAGATTGCAGACGAGAGGCTCTCCCGCGCGGGCGGCGCCGCCGGCGGCGAGGAGTACGGACAAGGCGATCGGTTCGATTCGCATGACGAAATCTCCTTTCGCCGTCTCTTGTAGGACTTAAAGTACACTTTAAGTCAAGGAGATTTTGGCCATGACGATCGGCGAGCTTTCGCGGCGTACGGGCCTCCCGTCCTCGACCATCCGCTACTACGAGCGGGAGCGTCTCGTGCCCTCCCCTCACCGCGTCGCGACGCGCCGCGTCTTCGAGGAGGACGCCGTCGCGCAGCTCGCCGTCGTCCAGCTCGCCCGGGAAGCCGGCTTCACGCTCTCCGAGATCCGCCGGCTGGTCAACGACTTCGGAAGGGACCGCTGGCGGCGCCTCGCGGAAACGAAGCTGTCCGAGATCCGTGCCTCCGAAGAGCGGCTCCGCGCCATGGCGGCTCTGCTGACGAAGCTCCTCGACTGCAAGTGCCGGGATCTCCAGATCTGCGGGCGGATGATCGGGCGCGGGCGGGCTAGAGCAGGCCGACCGCCCGCGACAGCAGCACGCCGATGCAGACCAGGGCGATCAAGGACTGGACCATCGTGAGGACCTTTGCCCACCGCGACATGATCGCGGTGTCGGTCGGGCCCAGCGTCGTGCTCGTCGCAAACGCCAAGAAGAGGTAGTCGATGAAGTTCGGAATCCAGCGGTCGTTCCCGCCAACGTCCCCGCCGGGCATCATCTGGGGGAAGAAAAATGCGCCTTCCGTGTGTTCACCCCGCTTCTCGCGGACGTGAGGGCCGCCGGCGTCCAGCCGCCAGTACCACAGCGCGAATACCAGCAAGTTCGTGACCCAGAGCAGGGAGGCCGACTTCAAGAGAACGGCCGGAGGCTCCGTCTTCGAGGGCAGCGTCATCAGGAGGCGAACGATCGAGTAGATCAGCGCCAGCGTCACAATCGCGCTGATCGCGTAGCCGCCCATCTTGTCGAGATGGTGCTTGGCGGCGCGATTCGCCCAGTAAGTGGCCACGACGAGGACGCCGACGAGGACCGGCACGGCCCAGCGCGGGCCCAGCACGAGCTCGTCCGGAAGGGCGAGCGAGCAGCCGGTGAGGCCGACGATCGCGACGATCACGGGCCACCGCGCTTCGGTGATCGCCTCGGCCGGCTTCGCCACGCGTCTAGCTTACGACGCGCGTGGCTGGAGCAGGCGCGCGATCCCGAGCTCGAACAGACCCATCAGGATGCCCGGCAACAGGAGCTTGAATCCCATCGTCAACGCCCCGAAAGCGCGCGGAAAGAGAAGATTCCCGGGAAGCAGAGCGAGGCCCGTCAGGTAGAGCAGCTGAGTCAGCGCGCCGGCGGCGAGGCTCAGCCACGTCCGCAGCGCGCGACTCTGCACGCGCCAGGTCTTCGACCAGGACGTCGCGAGGCCGAATCCCACGGCCGCCGGAATCGCGGTGAATGCGAGCATGTAGCCGGCCAGCAGAAGGTTGTGGCTGGGAGTTTCCTCGGGCGAGCGCCAGGCGCCGAGAAAAATGAAGAGAGCGGCGGCCGCCGCCGCGAACCCGGCGGCGTAGAGAACGGCGGAGATCGCCGCCGACTTGAGAAACTGCACGATCGGAGAATTGTCGCAGAGGAACGCCCCAAACTCGCGGCCGCCCGTGACAACATGTTCGTGTGAACCGGCCGATCCCCCGGTCGCTCTTTCCCGGTCTCCTCGCTTCGACGCTCCTCGCCGGCTGCACGCTCCACCGCCTTCCCGATCCGAAGACGCCGGACTGCGCCCCGGCGACCGCTCAGGCCCTCTGGGAATGCATCGACGCGATCCCGCGGCAGGATCGGCCGGAGAGCGCATTCACTAGCACGCTCCGCGTTTCCGACGTTTCCCGCAAGGAAAAGGATCAGGCGCTGCCCTCGGCGTGCGAGGGCCCGACGCCGGCGGGATTCGCCCTCGAACGCCTGGAGATGCCCTCCGGCCGCGCGCCGCTCGTCGCGTTCGTGGCGCCGCCCGCCGGGGATGGGAAACCGATCGTCTTCGTCGTCCACGGAATGTTCGACAGCAAGAACACGAGCTACGTCCAGGTCACGGGCGATCTGCTCCGGCGCCAGGGGTTCGGCGTCGTGATTCCCGACATGCGCTTCCACGGATGCCTCCTCTCGAAGGAGTGGCTGCCGACCCTGGGCGTGGAGGAGGGCGCGGACCTCGCCGCGTGGGCGAAGCGAATCGCGAGCGACTATCCGGGGCACCCGATCGGGCTGGTCGGATTCAGCCTGGGCGGCCTGAGCGTCCTGCACGCCATCGGAGAGACCAACGCGGCGGGCCTCTTCGCGGCGGGAGCCGTGGCCGTCTGTCCGGCGGCCGATCTTCCTCGAGTCGTCCGGTACCTGGACGCAAAGGTCTTCTTCGCGGACTCGGGATTCACCGCGTCCATGCGAAAGGGATTCCGGTCGTATCTGCGCCGGCGTTCTAAGGAGCTGGGGGTGGAGAGCGACGGCACTTTCGAGGACGCTCTGCGGCGAGTCGTCGCAGCGTCCCCGGCGCTGGGCCCGGAACCGCAAGAGCTCCTACGGCGCGCCGATCCGCAGAGCGCCGTCGCCATCTCGCCGCGGCCGCTGCTGATCCTCGTGACGTCCAACGATCCGATCATCCCCGTCTCCTCGATCGGGGACCTCTCGCGCGCTGCGCGGGACAATCCGCGCGTGCACCTGATCGAGACGCCCTACGGCGGACACATCGGCCAGCCCGGCGTCTCTCCCGACTGGTACGCGGCCGTCGTCGCCGCGTTTTTCCGATACAGCCCGGAGGTCGCAGACTAGGACGCCGGTTTCGCGACTCTCTCCCAGACCAGGTCCCAGGCCTCGCGTCGCTGGGCGAAGCCCGTGATCTTTCCGGAGGCGTCGCGCAGGAAGACATAGCGATACCGCGGCTTGCCCGGAACGAAGAGCACGTCGGGCGCCTCGGCGCGGAGCGTCTCGGGCTTGCGCCCGGTCTGCTGGCCTTCGAGCGCATCGCCGCTGCACCGGATCTCGTAGTGAATCGCGGACGTCAGCGCGTACTCGCCGCAGTATTGCTGCCGCAGGGAGGGGGCCAGAGAGATCGCGGGCGGATCGGTCCGCAGCGCCGTGATCTGGCCCGCGACCAGGCGCCAGCCGTCCTTCGTCTTCTTCCAGGTCTCCGTGGTGCGGTACTTGCAGTGCAGCTTGTGGCCGTGAAAGACCTCGTTCTCGTCGTCGACGTAAGTCGCCACGGCGACGTCTCCGTGGACCACGACATCGAAGTTCTGGATCTCGATCGATCCCGAGACGCCCTCGGGAAGCGGCTTGATTCCGCCGACCATGTCCTTCTTGGTCTGCACGTCGCCGCTCTCGTCGATGTAGCGGGCTTCCGGATCGAGATACCGTTCCCAGACCGAGGACGTACCGCTGGTGATCGCGTCGATGAGCTCCTTCGTCTGCCGCCGCAGGACATCGGCGTCGCTCTCCGAGGGATTGCTCGGAGCGAGCCCGGAAAGTACGAGCACCAGAGCGGACGCGCAGGCTGAGAGATGGCTCGGCATCCCGAGACTCTAACCCGACCCGCGGCCGGCGAGATCTCCTCCGCCCGCGAGTATTACCGGCGCATCCTCCCCTTCTACGAGAAAGAGTCGCTGGCCCGGGCGCACCTGGCCTTCTGGCGCGCCGTGGCGCGCGAGGCCCGGCCGCGGCGGATCCTCGAGATTGGAGCGGGTCTGGGCCGGGTCACCGCGGCGCTCGCGCGCGTGGCTCCGGCCATCGGTCTCGACGTCTGCCTGGAAATGCTCTCGATCGCGCAGCGTCGCTCGGGTCGCGCGCGTTTCGTGGCGGCGGACGCGCGGCGCGTCGCCTTCCCGGCGTGCTTCGACCTGATCGTGGCGCCCGGAGATCCCATCTCGCACATGACCAGCGGCTCCGATCGCAGGCTCGCGCTCTCCGCCGTCGCGCGGCAACTGTCCGCTCGGGGGACCTTCGTGCTGGAGGGACTCTATCGGCCGCGGTTCGAGATTGCGCATCCCCGGCGGACGATCCGGCACGCGCAGGGAGTCCTCGAGATCGACGAGGCGTGGTTTCCGGTCGGCGGCGGCGATCTCTGGCACGCCCGCTATCACTACCGGGACCGGCGAAAGGATGGGACCGTGCGGAGGCTCGACGCCGCGTTTCTCGCGCGCGCCTGGGACCCGGCGACGATCCGCCGCCTCTTCGCCGACTGCGGGCTCGAGATCGCGGCGCTCTGGGGCGACTTCGATCGCCGGCCCCTTCGGGGGGACGCGCCCCGCATCGTGGCCGTGGCGCACCGGAGAGGGGCGAAGGAGGCCGGCGAGGCCAGGCCCGCCCTGGCAAGGATCTTGCGGAAGTGATCTATCGGAGGCGCGATGTTGAGAGACCGGCGCGAGGCCGGCCGAATCCTGGCCCAGAAGCTCCAGCACTACGCGAACCGTAGCGACGTTCTCGTCCTCGGCCTTCCGCGGGGCGGCGTTCCCGTGGCGGCCGAGGTCGCGAACGCCCTGAACGCGCCCCTCGACGTCTTCCTCGTCCGCAAGCTCGGGCTGCCGGGGCACGAGGAGATCGCGGCCGGCGCTCTCGCGAGCGGCGGGTTACGCGTCCTGAACCTGCGGCTGCTCGAGATGTACGCGGTCTCCGAACGGGAAATGGCGAATATCCTCCTGCGCGAGCGCTCGGAGCTCGAGCGGCAGGAGCGCACGTATCGATCCGACCGGCCGACGCTGGACGTCCGGGGCAAGACCATCATCCTCGTCGACGACGGCGTCGCCACCGGTTCCACCATGCGGGCCGCCGTGCTCGCCCTGAAGCAGGGACGGCCGGCGCGTATCGTCGTGGCCGTACCGGTGGCCCCTCCGGACACGTGCGAGAGCCTCCGTTCGGTCGCCGACGCCGTCTTCTGCCCCGTCACTCCGCAGCCTTTCGGCGCCGTCAGTCGCTGGTACGTGGACTTCGATCCGACCGGCGACGCCGAAGTCCTAGAGAGCCTGCGGCAGCCGCCCAAGGCACCGGTCATTCCGTTTCCGCCCGACGCGGCCTCGCGGAAACGCACGGCTTGAGGATGTAGACATCCGACACCCATGGGTGTAGGCTGTCTACATGCCTGACCGCGAGCCGTACAAGAATCCGATCGAGCTCCTCCAGGGAACCCTCGACCTCCTCGTCCTGCAGACGCTGACCTGGGGACCCCAGCACGGCTACGGGATCGCCAGCGCGATCCGGGCCGGCTCCCGCGACGTGCTGCAGGTCGACACCGGTTCGCTCTACCCGGCGCTCCACCGTCTCGAGCGCGAGGGAGCCGTGGCCGCGGAGTGGAAGGTCTCCGAGAACAAGCAGCGGGTCCGGGTCTACCGGCTCACGGCCGCGGGCCGGCGCAAGCTGACGCAGGAGCGCTCGCGCTGGGACCGCCTCCGCGAAGCGATGGCCGGCATCCTCGACGCGGGAGCCCGGCCGAGCGAGGCATGAAGCTCCCCCTCCCGCCCTTCGGTCGGCGGCGGCGAGAGCGGGAGCTCGACGAGGAGGTCGCGGCGCACCTGCGAATGGCGCAGGAGGAGCGGGCGGCGGGAGGCGCATCGGCCGAGGAAGCCGTGCGATCGGCCGCTCGCGAGTTCGGAAACGTCGGTCTCGTCAAGGAGGTGACGCGCGAGCAATGGGGATGGTCCACTTTCGCGGAGATCCTGCGCGACGCACGGTACGGCCTGCGGCTCCTGCGGCGATCCCCGGGCTTCACGGCCGTGGCCGTGGCGGTCCTGGCCCTCGGCATCGGCGCGAACACCGCGATCTTCTCGGTCGTCAACGGCGTCCTTCTCCGCCCCCTCCCCTTCCCCGACTCCGAACGGATCCTCTCTCTGCGTCCCCTGGTCACCCGTCCCGTACGCTCGCCGGCAGCCGCCTCCTACCCGGACTTCTTCGACTGGCGCGCGCAGAGCCGCGCCTTCTCGGCCATGGCCAGCCGCCGCGGCGTCGGTATGACGCTGACCGGAGTCACCCCGTCGGCTTACGTGCGAGGCCAGCTCGTCTCGAGCGATTTCTTCTCGGTGCTCCAGGCGGCGCCGGCTCTGGGCCGCGGCTTCGTGCCCGACGACGACAGGCCCGGCACGCGCGTCGTCGTCCTGTCGGACGGCCTCTGGCAGTCCCGTTTCGGCGGGGTTCCCGGGATCCTCGGGCGCGCGATCGGCCTGGACGGGCGCGACTACACGGTCGTCGGCGTTGCGGGGCCCGGCTTCCAATTCCCGGTCGACGAGGACGCCGTGGACTTCTGGATGTCGGCCTCGATGGATGCCGAGGGGGAGAAGCCCTGGACTTCGAACCGCGACCTGACGACGCTCGACGTGATCGGCCGTCTCAAACCCGGCGTCTCGCTCGCCACTGCGCGGGCCGAGATGAACGCCATCGCCAAACGCCTGGCGCGGCACTACCCCGACACCGACCGCGACCGGGACGAGGTCCTGGTCGTCCCGGAGCTCGACCGCGTCGTCGGCGACGTGCGAACACCCCTGCTCGTCCTCCTGGGCGCGGTGGGCTGCGTTCTGCTGATCGCCTGCGCCAACGTCGCCAATCTGCTTCTCGCTCGCGCCACGGCGCGCCACCGGGAGCTCGCGCTGCGCACCGCCCTGGGCGCGGGCCGCCGCCGCGTTCTCCGCCAGCTCCTCACCGAGAGCCTGATCCTGGCGTTCGTCGGCGGCGCCGCCGGGCTGTTGCTCGCCCTCGCAGGTCAGCGCCTGCTCCTGCAATTCTCGCCGGGCCGCATCCCGAGGCTCGAGCACGTCGGTCTGGATCCGCGCGTTCTCTCCTTCACCCTCGGCGTCGCGCTCGTCACCGGAATCCTCTTCGGGATCGCGCCTGCCCTGCGCCTGTCGCGGACGGACCTCGCCCAGGCGCTCAAGGAGGGAGGGCGCGGCTCCGAGGGTGGAATCCGCCACAACCGTTTTCGCTCGATGCTGGTGATCGCCGAGACCGCGATCGCCGTGGTGTTGCTGACCGGAGCGGGCCTCTTGGTCGAGAGCTTCCGTAAGCTCCAGAGTGTCGACCCGGGCTTCTCCGCGCGCGACGTGGCGACGTTCCACACCAGCCTGCCCGAGGCGAAGTACGACGAGGCCGGCCAGGTCCGCTTCTACGACGATCTGCTCGAACGCGTCCGCAGCCGGCCGGGTGTGCGCTCGGCGGCGGCGATCTTTCCCGTGCCGCTCGGCGACAGCCGCATCGGCATCAGCTTCACCATCGAGGGACGCCCGGTCGGCAAGGCCGACGAGCCGTCTGCGGAGTATCGCCAGGTCAGCCCCGGCTACTTCGAGACGATGGGTATCCCGCTTCTCTCCGGGCGCGATTTCACGGAGAGAGACGACGCGAAGGCGCCGCCGGTGGTCATCGTCAACGAGACCCTGGCCAGAACCTACTTCCCGGGCGAAAACGTCCTCGGCAGGCGGATCCGGCCGGGCGTGGCCCGCGACGGTGAGCCCCGGGTGCGAGAGATCGTCGGCGTCGTGGGCAACGTGAGGCATCGCGGCCTCGGAGCGGAGGAGACGCCCGAGTACTACATGCCGTACCGCCAGCTCTCGATTGCCGACATGACGGTCGTGGCGCGGGCGGACGCAGATCCGCGCGTCCTCGGCAACGACGCCCGCGCCATCGTCGCGTCTCTGGACCCGGACGTCCCGGTCTTTCGCGTCCGCACGCTCGGCGACTACGTGTTCGCGTCGATCGCCCAGCCCCGCTTCAACGCATTGCTGCTCTCGCTCTTCGCCGGCGTCGCGCTGGTCCTGACCGGGATCGGCCTCTACGGCGTCCTGGCCTATACGGTGGCCGTGCGCACCCGCGAGATCGTCATTCGCATGGCGCTCGGCGCGCGGCGCGGCGACATCCTCGCGATGGTGGTGCGGCGGGGACTCGCCCTCGCGGCGACCGGCGTCGCCGTCGGGCTCGGAGCGGCTCTCCTCGTCACGCGGCTCCTGCGGGCGCTGCTCTTTCACGTCGCGCCGTCGGACCCGGCGACGTTCGCCGGCGCCGGGCTCCTGCTCGGCGCGGTGGCGCTGCTCGCGAGCTTCGTGCCCGCCTATCGCGCCACGCGGTTCGAGCCGATGGAGGCGCTGCGGGGGGAGTGACCTCCGCCGTCATCCCGAGGAGCGCCCTCGCTGCGCTCGGGATGACGTGCCCTACGGGCTCGCCCGATGCCCCGAGCCGCCGCGGGAGGAGCGGGAGTCTCGCGGCTCGAGTCTCCCGTACAGAGCGAGCGCGAGCCCGGCCCTTGGCGGCAGGCCCAGCGCCGGGTATCCGAGCTCTTTCGCGGCCGCATCGCCGAAGACCGCCGCGGTCAGCGTCGGCAAATCGTCGCGGTCGAGAAGCGGGCGCAGGATCTGGCGCGTCGCGAGAAGACGGCCCGGATCGAGCACCGGATTGCGCGCGCTGGCCCTTCTCATGGCGCTTCCCTCCTGGATCAGAAGCTCTCGAAGTGTGCGCGCCGGCCCTCGCGCCTGGACGTAGGCCGTCCGGAAGATGCAGGTCAAGACCTCCTCGCGCACGCCAGCGGCCGCGTAGGACTCGCTCGCCCAGAGGACGCCGGTGATCCAGCCGCGCCGCGCGAGGCCGGCCTCGCCCCGGCGGTGCGAGAGCTCGGTCGAGGCCCGATACGCCAAGCCCCCGCCGACGTCGTCGTTGGCCACGAGCGTGACGCGGTAGCTGCCCGGATCGGCGGACAGGGCCGCCTCGGCTTCCGCGGTCGCGCGGGCGCCGACCGCGTCGGCGCCGATGGCGGCGAGCGCGTCGAGAAACCGCGGCAGGTGCGTGCGCTCGGCCGTCATATCCGGCAGCGGCAGCAGCAGCTCGGTCGCGACCGGATCGATGAGCGTCCGGAGATACTCGCGGAAAGTCTCGGCGCCGCGCGGGAACCGGTACAACTCGCGCTGCGTCGAAAGAACGGGCGTGTACTCGAGCTTCATGGGATCAGCGTTCCAGGGGTTGCACGAGACGTGCCGGGACGGGGCGAGGCCTACCTGGCTCCATCCACCTGGAACAGATTCGAGATCATACGACGAGTCGTGTACGC
Source organism: Acidobacteriota bacterium (assembly GCA_046725935.1). Classification (GTDB taxonomy): domain Bacteria; phylum Acidobacteriota; class Thermoanaerobaculia; order UBA5066; family Gp7-AA6; genus DAHUXD01. The sequence continues at coordinate 27,060 of JBKOZO010000217.1, forward strand.
GTGGGCGGTCTCGTCCGGGCTGACGACGACCGGGAGGATACCGGTCACGCCCGTCAGATCCGGAGGACCGACCGTGCGGAACGGCTCGCGTTTGCCGCTGGAGAGATCCAGCCGCTCGATCCGCGCGGGCACTTCCCCGACCGTGATGACGAGCGCCGATTTGCCGTCGTGGCCCCATCGGATCACCCGATCCGTGCTCCGAGCGCCCGCCACGGGCACCGGCGAACCTCCCCCGACCGGAAAGATCCACAGGCCTTCGGGCTTGCGGGCGAGGATCCTTTTGCCGTCCGTCGACGGATAGCAGTCGGTCGTTCCCTCGGGCGTTTCCGGCGCGGGCTTCCCGCCCTCGATGTCCTGCGCCCAGCAACGCGTGGCACGACCCGGCTCGCTGCCGGTGACCAGAATGCGGCGGCCGTCTGGAAAAAACTGCGCCAGCTCGTGGCTCGTAACCGAGCCCGCTTCGAGGCGCCGAGGCTCGCCCGCGCCCATGGGGTACAGAACCAGAAGCATGGGACTGACCGGCACGTTGGACAGCACCCACTTTCCGTCAGGAGAGATGTCCTGCCCGAAGCCTTCGCCGAGCCGCACGACGTCGGAGCCTTCCGTCGACCGGGTACACGCAGAATAGTTGGCGCCGAGAATCCCGCTTTCCTCCGTGAAGACGAGCGTGCGGTTATCGGGGGAGAACGCGATCGGCTGCGAGAGATCGAGCCAGGACAAGTCGCGCTCCGCAGGCCAGCCGCGCAGGGAGACCGGCATCGAGCGGATGAAGTCGTCGCGCGTGACGATCCACCTGCCGTCGGGGCGCGTGTCGTGGACCGTCAGACCGCCCGCGCTCTGGAGCGCCACCCGCCGCCGGCCCGAACGATCCACGGCGTAGACGCGGAAGTTGTTGTAGGCGGTCCCACCCGAATACAGAACTTCTTCTCCGGACGGCGACCACGTCAGCCCCTCGAGACCCCAGTATCCCTCGGAGAGGACCTTCTTCTTGCCCGAAAGATCCACCATCGCGACGACGCCCCGGTCGTCGAACCGCGACGGATGGTCGAAGAAGGCGATCGCGTCGCCTCGGCGGGAGAACCGGGGATTGCTGAAATAGCCTCCGGTCGTCGCCAGCACCTTGCCGGGGGGGTATTCGAGCTGGTCCTTTCCCCCGACGTCGCGAATCAGCGCGAGCTCCGTGCCCTCCGGATTCCAGTCCGCCTCGCGCACGTCGTCCCGGATCTCGCGCGGCGCGGCGCCTTCGAGTGGCATCCGGGCGAGCGTTCCCGAGAAAACCGAGTGGATCAGGAAGCGCGCCTTCGTCAGAACGGCGAGCTCTCCCTTCGACGAGATGGAGAGGAGGTGGACGTTCTTCAGACCCCGCGAAACGCCGCCCGGAAAATCCGGGCGCACCGTGAACAGCTCGGTCGCGTTTCCGGAAGGAGCGGCGCTGTAGACGATCGTTTTCCCGTCCGCGGCGAAACGGGCGTTGAAGATGGGCTGCTGGCGGAACGTCAGCTGCGTAAAGGCGGGCTCCGGCGGCGCCACTCCGGCGCCCTTTCGAACGCCCAGGATGTAGGCGCCCGCCACGGCCGCGAGCGCGAGGAGTGCGAGAGCCGGTGCCGCCCACCTCCGCCGTCCCGGGCTCTCCGCCGGTGCCGTCAGCGGACGCGCGGGAGCGGACACGTCCGACATTGACTCGAGGTCGAACGCGAGGTCGTGGGCCGAGCGGAAGCGCTGCTCGGGATTCTTTTCCAGGCAGTGGCGGACGATCCGATCCAGGCCCGCCGGCACGTTCTGGTTGGTCAGCGAGATCTCGGGCGGGTCCTCCTTGAGGATGGCCGACATCGTGTCCGCCGCCGAGTCGCCGTGAAATGCCCGCTTCCCCGACAGCATCTCGTAGAGGATCGCGCCGAAGGAAAAGATGTCGCTGCGGGCGTCGGCCGGCTTGCCCCGCACCTGCTCGGGCGACATGTAGCCGAGCGTCCCGAGCACGACGCCGGGCTCGGTGGCCCGGGTCTCGGTCGGAAGGTTGGTCGCGTTGGAGACGGCGCCTTCGGACTGCGTCAGCTTCGCCAGGCCGAAGTCCAGGATCTTCACCCGGCCGTCGTTGATGACGAAGACGTTCTCGGGCTTGAGATCCCGGTGGACGATTCCTTTTTCGTGCGCCGCGGCGAGACCCCGCACGATCTGAACCGCGTAATCCGTGGCCTTGCGCGGCGAAAGGCGTCCGCTCGCGAGGACCGACCGCAGCGTCTCTCCCTCGAGCAATTCCTGGACGACGTAGGGTGATCCCTCGTGTGTTCCGAGGTCGTGGACGGCGGTGATGTTGGGATGGTTCAGGACTCCGGCCGCGCGGGCTTCCTGCTCGAACCGGCGCAGCCTCTCCGCATCGGAAGAGAAAGTCGCCGGCAGGACCTTGATCGCGACTTCGCGCGTCAGCCCGGGGTCCCGGGCCCGATAGACCTCCCCCATTCCTCCCGCGCCGATGAGCGCGAGGATTTCGTACCGGCCGAAGCGAGTTCCCGGGGCAATCGCCATTAGAGTGAGCGGATTGTAGCCTCCGCCCGGAAGCCGGCCTCGAAAAAGGACCGGAACCGATTGGCCGCTTCCGCGTAACTAGGGTCGGGGGGAACCATGCAGTCTTTCCTTCAGGACCTTCGCTACGGGCTTCGCCTGATTGGCAAGAATCCGGGCTTCGCCGCCGTGACCGCGGCGGTGCTCGCGCTCGGGATCGGCGCCAACACGGCAATCTTCAGCGTGGTCAATGCGGTGCTGCTCAAATCCCTCCCCTTCCCGCAGCCCGAACGAATCGTTTCCGTGCCGCACACTCCCCCCCAGGACATCTTTCCCGGGCGGAAGACCTTCTCGGTTTCGCCGGCCAACTACTACGACTGGAAGGCGCAGAACGACGTCTTCGAGCACATGACGATCTATACCGACGGCATCGTGAGCGTCACGGGTCTGGGCGAGCCCGAGTCGATGTCGGCCGGGGTCGTCTCTTCCGAGTTCTTCTCGGTCCTCGGCGCGCGGCCTCTCGTCGGACGCCTCTTTGCCGAGGGAGACGACGAGCCCGGGCACCGGGTGACCGTGGTCTCGGAAGGACTCTGGCGGACGCGCTTCGGCGCGAACCCGGCGGCCGTCGGCGGCACGATCGTTCTGGACGGTCAGAGCTACACGATCATCGGCGTCCTGCCCTCGCGGCTGACGTATCCCGCGGACATGCAGCTCTGGATCCCGATCGTGTTCACCCCCGAGCAGCGCGCGATCCGGGGAATCCACGACTTCCTGGTGCTCGCCCGTTTGAAGCCCGGCGTGCGCGTCGAAACGGCGCAGGCGCAGATGAACGCGATCTCGGCCCGGCTGGCGGCGCAGTACCCCGCCGACGACAAGGGCTGGGGCGCGGCGGTCATCCCGCTCCACGAGGCCATGGTCGGCGACGTGCGGCCGGCGCTTCTGGTGCTTCTCGGCGCCGTCGGGTTCGTTCTTCTGATCGCCTGCGCGAACGTCGCCAACCTCGTCCTCGCGCGCACGCTCGGGAGGCGCAAAGAGATCGCCGTGCGGACCGCGCTGGGAGCCAGCCGCGCACGTATCGTGCGGCAGCTCTTCGTCGAGACGATCCTCCTTTCAGTCGCGGGCGGAGCCCTGGGAGTCTTCGCCGCGCGTTTCGTCGTGAAGCTCCTCGTCGCGGCCGTCGGCGACCAGATGCCCAGGGTCTCCGAGATCCGCGTGGACGGACCCGTGCTCCTGTTCGCTCTGGGCATTTCGCTCGTCACCGGAGCGCTGGCGGGCGCCCTGCCGGCCTGGCGCCTCACGCGGGACGACCCCAACGAAGCGCTCAAGCAGGGAGGCCGCTCCGACGCGGACGCGGGCAGCCCAGCCATCCGCAACGCTCTCGTGGTGGCCGAGGTCGCCCTGGCCCTCATGCTCATGATCGGAGCGGGGCTTCTCGTGCGGAGCCTCGCGCGCCTACGCAGCGTCGATCCGGGCTTCGATCCGGGCCGCACGCTGACCGCGCTCGTCGCGATTCCCGACGAGAAGTACTCGACGCCGGAGTCGCAGCGCCTCTTCCACCAGCAGGTGCTCGAGCGCGTGCGCGCGCTTCCGGGAGTAGAGGCCGCGGGCGGCATCAGCACGCTGCCTCTGACCGACGGCGGATCGACGCAGCCGATCGCGATCGAGGGCCGGCCGGCGGCTCGGATGTCGGAGCAGCCCGAGGTCGCCGTGCGCATCCTGACGCCGGGCTCGCTGAAGGCGCTGCGCGTGCGGCTCGTCGCGGGACGCGACTTCACCGAGGCCGACAAGGACAAGGCTCCGGGCGCGATTCTCATCAGCGAAACGATGGCCAAACAGTTCTGGCCGGGAGAAAACGCACTCGGCAAGCGTCTGGAGATGACGTTCGCTCCTGGCGTGATGCGCGAGGTCGTGGGAATCGTGGCGGACGTCAAGTTGCGCGGGCTTGGTTACCGCGAGCCGATTGCGGCCCTCTACGTTCCCATGAACCAGATGCCGCGCGGTTGGACATACCTGCTCGTGCGCACGGCGCCGGATCCTCGAAGCCTCGTCCGGCCCCTCATCGCGGCGGTGCGCGCCGTGGACCCCGAGCAACCCGTCGTCGGGATCCAGACGATGGAGGATCATCTGCGCGAGTCCCTCGCACACCAGCGATTCAACATGCTGCTGCTGGCGGCGTTCGCCGGGCTCGCTTTGCTTCTTTCGGCCATCGGGATCTACAGCGTGCTCGCCTACAGCGTGCGCCGGCGGACGCGCGAGATCGGGATCCGCATGGCACTCGGCGCGACGGCCCGCGACGTTCTGCGCCACGTGGTCGCGCAGGGAATGCGGCCGGCGCTGCTCGGGCTCGCGATCGGTCTGGCCGGAGCCTTCGCGCTGGGCCGAACGCTGTCGAGCCTGGTGTTCGGAATTCCGGCGACCGACCCCGCGACCTTCGCGTCCGTCGCTTTTCTCCTGGCTCTCGTCGCCCTCGCCGCCTGCGCCCTCCCGGCCTGGCGCGCGACGCGAGTGCAGCCTACGGTGGCGTTAGCCGAGGGGTAGAAGGTGGAAGACCCCCCCTCACCCTACCCCTCTCCCCCCGCCGGGGGGAGAGGGAACTGGTTTGGTGAACGGGGAATCGCGAACTCCCTCTCCCCCGCTCGGGGAGAGGGCAGGGGTGAGGGGGCGGCTATTTAGCCCCAACGGGGCGATTCATCCAGACTGATCCCCAGCGCCGTCTTGGCGACGATCTCGCGTGTCAGGAACGGATTGGCCGGATGGATGCGCCCGAGGCGCGCGTCGCGGAAGAGTCTCTCCAGCCCCGCCTTCCGGAAAATGCCGAACCCGCCGGCAACGTCGATCGCCGTGTCGACGACGCGCCACGACGCCTCGACCGCGTGGTGCTTCGCGGCGACGATCTTGGCCGGCCATTGAGCCCCGTGGTCGACGCCCGACGACCAATCCTCCGCGATCCGCTCCAGATGCGGCTCGATGCCCTCCAGATCGAGTGCCATCTCGGCGACGGCGTGCTGCACCTCGGGGTGATAGGCCATCGTGCGCGTGACCCCCAGGGATTTCTTCGACTTGGCCTTCTCGACGGTCAGGTCGAAGACGCGACGGGCCAGTCCGTAATAGATGTTGCCGAAGCCGAGCAGGGCCCACGCGAAGATCCCGAGCACGAACAGGTCGGCGCCTCCGGCGCCCGGCGGGACGACGCGCGCGATGTTCTCGTCGGGAACGAACGTTTCCTCCAGCACCGTGTCGTCGCTCTTGGTGGCGCGCATTCCCAGAACGTCCCAGGTCTCCTCGATCTTGAAGTTCTTCGCGTCGCGCTTCATGAAGGCGTGGACGACGCGGGGGTTCGCCGGATCCGAGGTGTCCATTCCGTGCAGACCCAGGTACGTCCAGACCGGCCCGAGGCTTCCGAAGGACTTGCGCCCCGTGAACGTGTAGCCGCCCTTCACGCGCGCGGCCTTCGTCGTCGAGAGCAGGACTGGCAGGTCGTTGCCCGACTCCGCGTGCCCGGCGGCGAACACGTCGCCCTTCGCCGCGGCGCGAAGCAGCCACTCGAGCGACTTGTCGCCGTGCCGCCAGAGGTCCGCGGCGAGACCCGTCCAGTAGATGTGCATGTTCACGGCGAGCGCGGTGGGCGCCGAGAAATACGCCAGGCGCCGTTGCTCCCGGCACGTCTCGGCCAGCGACTTCCCCAGTCCGCCGAGCTCCTTCGGCACGGCCAGACGCAGATAACCGGCGTCCTTGAGCTCGCGAAAGTCCTCGTCGAAGAACCGATTCTCCCGGTCGTATCCGGGAGCCCGTTCCCAGCAGCGATCCAGAGTTTCCTGAGGAATGACGAAGGATGGGGCTGGCATCGAATCCTCCTCGGCGCAACATATGCCAGCTCCGCCGTCCCGGAGGCTGATCTTTAGGAATTCACGAACCGACGAGAAACTCGATCGCCCCGGGCTCGACTGCGATCGTCACCTTGCCGGCCTCGGCGATCCGCCGCACCTCGTCGTCGACGTGCATCCGCTCCCATCCGGCGATCTCGGCCCGGCGGGCGCGGCGCGTCGGCAGCGAGAGGGTGGCTTCCTTCCCCGCGCGGAGCGCGCGCAGGTAGTCGGCGATCTCGCCGCGCTCGGCCTCTCCCGCCGTCACGACGTCGAGGTAGCCATCGGAGGGATCGGCGCCTCCGGCGAGGACGAGGTTTGCGCCGACGGACGGAATATTGAGGATCTCGATCAGCAGGAACTCGCCGTCGATCGGCCGGCCTTCGACCGTTCCCGTCCAGCGATGCGGCCGCAGGCGTTCGAGGGCCTCGGCATAGCTTCCGATCGCGCGCTCGAGCTTCGTCCGCGTATCCTCGGTCTTGTGCGCGGGGCGCTCCTGTGCCATCTCGATCCCGGCCGGGACGAGACCCCCTCCGACGCTCTCGAGGAACCGGCTCTCCCCCCACTGGCCGCGGGCGATCCCGAGGTCGAAGGGCACTCGCTTCGCGTTCTTCCATAGGGCGACGTTCTCCGCCACGCTTCCCTCGACCCCGAGACTCTTGGCAACGTTGTTGGCCGTGCCGATCGGCAGGATCGCGAGCGCAACTCCGGTTCCCGCAAGCGCCCGCGCGGCCTCGCGGACGGTGCCGTCGCCGCCGGCGACCACGACGAAGTCGACCGGCTCCTCGCGCACACGCTCGAAGTCGGAAAGCTTCGCGATCTCGCGCACGACTTCGTAGCCCGCCCGCCCGAGCTCGCGAACCACTTCGGCGAACGGCGCGCCCTCGCCCGCGGACGGGTTGTGGAGCAGGGAGACCCTCACGCGCCGCGGAAGTGCAAGGGCTGAGCCAGCGGTGGCAGCCAAGTTGCACTCGAACCGGGACGTGCGGATATTGGTCTCCAACGACGACGGTGTGTACAGCCCGGGCATCCGCGCGCTCGCCGAGGTCGCCTCCGAATTCGGCACGGTGCGCGTCGTCGCGCCCGACGTCGAGCAGTCCTCCATGGGACACGCGATCACGGCGTCGCGCCCGCTGACCTACCGCGTCACGAAGCTCAAAGGCCTGACGGCGTATCGCGTCAACGGCACCCCCGCCGACTGTGTCGCGCTCGGGGCGTACCACTGGGAGGAGAAGGCGGACGTCGTTCTCTCGGGAGTAAACCTGGGGTCCAACCTCGGCAACTCGATCTGGCACTCCGGCACGCTCGCGGCGGCGAAACAGGCCGCGCTCCTGGGTCTGCGCGGCATCGCTCTCTCGGCGCCCGTCGACGGCGAGTACGACTTCGAGGCGCTGAAGCCCTGGATCCGGCGCGTCCTGGAGACGCTCCTTCCCGACGCCGGGACGAAGCTCGTCAACGTCAACTTTCCGAAGAGGCCTCACGGGTTGATGTGGGCGCGCGTGTCCGTGCGCCACTACGACGGCACCGTGGTGCCCATGGAAGACCCGAAGGGACGGCCGGTCTACTGGTTCAGCATTCGCCCGCTCGAATCTCCCGAAGAGGGAACCGACCGCTGGGCCGTGGAGCGCGGATGGATTTCGTTGACGCCGCTGCGTCTGGATCTGACCGACGAGAAGCGGCTCACGGAGATCCTGGCGCGGCCCGCCGCTAACGGATCCGGCTCTTCCGTCAGGGGTTGACCGGGGCGACCAAGGCGGCCGCCGCGAGGACGCGGTTCAAGACCGCCAGCGTCGCCGGCTTGGTGATGTGGTGGTCGAATCCGGCCTCGAACGCTTTCTTGCGGTCCTGCGTCGAACCATACCCCGTCAGCGCGACAAGGCGCACCGAGTCGCCGAAGTCCTTCCGAAGGCGCCGGGCCACGGTATAGCCGTCCAGCCCGGGCATGCCGATGTCGATCAGGATCGCGTCGGGCCGCCGCTCGAGCGCCAGCGCGATGCCGTCCTCGCCGCGAGGGCTCACGAGGACCTCGTGGCCGGCGCTTCGCAGGAGATCTCCGAGCCCGATGCGGATGTCGTGGTTGTCGTCGATGATCAGGACCGTCAGCGGTTTCACGGCGGTGGGTGCGGACTCTTCGGGGTGCGGCGAGGCCTTCGCGTTGCCGTTGGCGCGTGGCAGCCGGACGGTGAAGACGCTGCCCTTGCCCCGGCCCTCGCTCTCGGCGACGACGCTTCCCCCGTGCAGCGATACCAGGCTTCGCACCAGCGTCAATCCGACGCCGAGGCCTCCCCGGGAGCGGGCGAGGGTCTGGTCGTCCTGGGCGAACAGCTCGAAGATGCGCGGAAGAACGTCCGCGTCGATGCCCACGCCGTCGTCGGCGACGCGGATGCGCCCGGATCCCTTCTCGAGCGAGAGCGAGACGTCGACGTGTCCGCCTCGCGGGGTGTACTTCAAGGCGTTCGTCAGCAGGTTTGTCACGACCTGCTCCAGCCTCACGGGGTCTCCCTCCACGACGAACGCGGAAGGCGGCGGCTCGAGCGACATGGCGACTCCGAGATCGGCCGCCGTTCCCGCCAGCGCCTTGACGCACCGCTCCACGAGCGCCCCCATGTCCACGGGGCCCGGAGAGAGAACGATCTTGCCGAGCGTGACCCGGGAGACGTCGAGCAGGTCGTCGACGAGACGCGCGAGCAGCCGGGCCTGTCGCTGCACGATGCCCCTCTCGGAGACGAACATCGACGGGTTGCGGCGCTCCATCAGCTGCACGGCGGTGAGGATGGCCGCCAGCGGGTTGCGCAACTCGTGCGAGAGCATCGCCAGGAACTGATCGCGCGAGCGCACGCTTCGTTCGAGCTCGACGAGGAGGTCGCGGACCTGATACTGCCGCCGGCGGGCCCGAAGCGCCGTCTGCACGGCGGAGACGAGCGTCTTCTTGCGGGTGGGCCGGTCGATCAGGGTGTACGAAGCCAGCTTTTTGAGCTCCTCAAGCGGGCGGCCTCCCTCCTCGTGCCCGGCCGAAAAGACCAGCAACGGCAAGTCCGACCAGGGAAGCTGACCGCCGAACATCCCTCCCAGCTCCCCGACCGCCTTCGGCGACAGAATGTCCTCCGTGACGATGACCGCCCCCGCACCGTCGCCGATCTCCAGCCGCAGCACGTCCAGATCCGGGCACACGAGGCTCTCGATCCCGGCTTCCGCCAGTGTTCTTTCGACGAGCACACCGTCCCGGCCGACGGGCGCCAGCACGAGGACCCGGAGCTCCGAACGCTCGGGCGGAATCATGCCTGCTCGTGCTCCGGAAGCAAGTCGTTGGACGCGGCCCCGGTGTATTCCGGCACGCCGGTCAGCACGCCGCGGAAGGCCGTCAGAGGCTCTCCCACGAGGAGTCCGCGCCGATCCATGGCGAGCTCGCGAATCGTGGACTCGTGCGCTCCGCCTCGT
>JBKOZO010000218.1:0-5924 GCA_046725935.1 Acidobacteriota bacterium
CGACATGACACGTCGTGCAGTTGCGGTACCGCGGCTGCGTCAGGTCATGGAACGAGGGCGGCTGGGAGCCCAACGTCCGGGGTCCTCCCGTCTGCGAATGACAGGAGAGACAGAGCTGGTCGACGCGAGCCCAGAGAAGCATCTTGGGGTTGTTGGAGCCGTGGGGCTGGTGGCACGAGAGGCACGTGCCGCCCTCGCCCGTGACGTGATCGAAGACGAACGGGCCCCGCAGCTCGGCGTGGCAGTTCATGCATGGCAGCTCTCCCTGCGTCGTCATCTTCACGACCTCGCCCGGCTTCGCATGGGGCGAGTGGCAATCGAGACAGGTCATTCCGCCGCGGTCGAGCCGGTGGACGTAGGGCTTGTTCTGGAACGACGCCGTCTGTGTCAGGTGGCACGTCGCGCAGAGCTCGCCGGGCGCCTTCGCGATCATGCTGGTGCTCTTCGGAAAGGAGTGGTGCACGGAGTGGCACGTCAGACAGTTGACCGCCTCCGTGGGGCCGTGCACGCTGTTCTCGAAGGAATCCTGGGTTCCCTTCGCGAACGAGTCCGTTGCGCCGTCAATGAAGGGGTCGTGCGTGGCTCCGTGGCAGGCCAGACAGTCCTGGGCGCCGAGCGCTCCCCGCGGCACCTGGATCAGACTGACGTCCCCGCCCGACTCGACGTGCTTGGTTCCGTCTCCGTGGCACGTCGAGCAGAGGTCGTTCAAGTCGGGCGCCTTCTCCTTGTGCGAGTAGCGCGCGTGCGGATTCTTCGCGAAGGCCTGCACGAGCTCCGTGTGGCAGTCGGCGCACTTGGGCAGCTCCGAGGCAGCCGTGGCGGCGGCCTTCGGCGCGGGCGTCGGCGTCGCGGCGGGGGCCGGCGCGGGCGTCCGGGTTTGCGCGCCAACCGCCGCCGCAGCCAGGAGGAGCCCGGCTGCCAGGGCGGACCGCCCGAATGAAGGAAGGGTCCGGCGTCTCCTCACACCCTCCACTCCTTCTTCTCTGAGAGCGGCGCCGTCCCGCACCGCTCCCTACTGCCTAAATGCGCGTGCTAGTGCGCGTGAACCTTGTCGACCGAAAACTCCGCGTCGACGCCGTGACACGCGGCGCAGGCCTCCCCGAACGGCGCGGTCATCGTGAACGCATGCGCGGCGGCGGCCTGGGTGTCGTGGCAGCCCAGGCACGCGGCGGCCGTTGGCTGCTGCGGCGTGTACCAGTCGCGCGGCGTGAGCGTGGCGAGACGCCCGGGCGGCAGATTCTCCGGGACCTCCCAGGTGGGCTCTGGGTCTTCGACATGGCAGATCCTGCACTCGCGGCGGTCGCCCGGGAAGCGCAGGTGGTTGAAGTCGAGGTAGGGCTGTGTCAGGTCCTTACCCGTGTGAAGGCGGTGAACCATTCGCTTGAAGTCGAGCCCCTCCGGCGGATCCTGATCGTCGGTGAAGTTGGGGTTATGGCAGAAGACGCATTCCTGCGTGTTAAGGCGCTGGCCGCCGTGGAAGGCGAGCCGGTCGTGGCACGTGTTGCACTTTGCGATGTCCACGACCATGCGGCGCGGATCCGCCGTACCGCCCGAGAGGTTCTCGTAGTGAACCGGGTTGAACGCGGCCTCGCGGATCGAGTCGTCTCCCGGCGGCGGGAACTGGACGGCCACGTTGCGACGCGCCTCGATCGAGAACGCCCAGGAGCCCGTGGCGTCTGCCGGGATCGCATTTGTGAACGTGTAGCTCGCGGCCCCGCCCCCCCCGACCGTCGCGCTCTGCGCCTCTTCGCGGAACGGTTGAATCGCGTAGTCCGTCGTCGGTCCGCCCATCAGGACTTTCAGATCGGAGCCGAGGCTCGACGGTGCGAGCACGGTGCCGTCGTTCTCCGTCAGTCGGAACTGGATCGTCGGATGCTGGCCGGGCGCGGCGTTGCTCACCGAGATGATCTCCGCGTTCAGTCCCTTCAGCTGCGTCGACTTTTCGGGCACCGTGTGCGCGCCCATGATCGAGGCGTCGTACTCACGCGACCCCTGCGGCTGGTGGCAGCTCGCGCAACCCGAGTCGTCGACCTGCGCCCCGCCGGGGTGATTCGCGCCCGTGACCCAGTCGATGTCGTCGTGGCAGGAGGCGCACGCCGCGCGCGACGGGAACGTGTACCAGACGTTCGACTGCGTGGCTTCCGGCGTGTGACAACGCACGCAGTTGCGAATGTCCTGCGGGAAGACGACGTCGGAGAAGTCGTGCTTCGACTGGTTGTTCCCATAGATCACGTACGGCGTGCCGGCCTCGACGCTCGGGAGCGACGAGCCCCTGTGGATCTTGTGAACCATGACCTTGAAGTCCACCGTGTTGCCGGTGTCCGGATCGATCGTCTGCGGCTGGTGGCATGTGACACAGAGCTTGAGGTCCTGGCGCGAACCGCCGTGGGCGGAGAGGACGGTGTGGCAGTTGTTGCAGGCCGCGTTGGTCGACTTGTCCCAGGTCTCCGTCACCGTTCCGCCGTCCGGCCGGAAGTCGTGCTCGAGGTTGTCGTAGTAGTTCTTGCCGATGATGTCGGTCAGGTTGCGCGTCGCGTAGACGGCGAGCGTCGTCGTCTTCGTCATGTCGAAGCCCTCTGGAAGGACGGTCTTGAATTTGTAGACCGAATGTCCGACCTCAACGTCCGTCCACGTGCCGCCCGAGTCCGCCGCCGCCTGCGTGGCGGAAACGTTCGTGATGGGACTCGTCTGGACGCGCGTCGTGTAGGACGTGTAGTGGCGCGCGAGGGGATCCCACCACGCCAGGACCTGGTTGATCGAGAGATTTCCGGGCGTGACCTTGCCGTTGCGGTCGAGAGGCTGATCGAAGTCGTCGGTGAAGGAATAGTCCGCGACGGGACGCCGGTCGTCCGGGATCGTGATGCTGTTGAGGGTGATGTGGAATCCCGGACGGATGTAACTGAGCTCGTCCTTGGTGAGATAGAACTCCTTCTCGTGCGCGCTGTAGATCGTCTGAGGATCGGGAACTCCGCGCGACCCGATGCTTCGCGTGAGCCGTGGATTGGAAGCGGGGACCGCGATCATCGCACCGGCCGCCATCGCCATCACGAGTCTGCTGCGCGGGAATTTCATGGCACCTTCTCCTGGGCCAGGGCCGTTTTCCGCTGATCTGCTGCGGCTACTCTATCCCCACCGAAGGTCGCGGCGTCAAGCGTTAGGAAGCCGTGGACGCTTTGAGCTCTTTGATTCGTTTCGACGATCGCGACATTCCGACCCAGGATCTCGTCGCAGCACCGCTCGAGATCCGCATTCGAAAATCCGTTCCACCCGCGGCAGACACCGCCGCCGGCGGCGGCCAGGTCGCAGGCGCAGGGAACACGGAGCCGAAGTTGCTCGGACAGCAGCCACAGGTCGGCAAGGCGCTCCATCTGCGGGCGTGAGAGATGAGTGCTGCGGCCCAGAGCGCGCGTCCAACCCCTCGAAAATGCGTCGTCGGTCCAGCGGCGGAAGCCGTGGCAGAAAACTCCGAGCTCCGCGGCCACACTGCAGATCGAGCGTTCACCGTCCGAGAGCTTCAAGAGACCCTCACGCAGGCTCGAGATCGCCTCGTCGCGCGTCCAGGTTTGAGGCCAGCGGGAGACGGTGGTGTCACCCGACGGCGACATGGCGCCCCGTCAACTCGAGGACCGCGCCCTCGAGAGCCAGATTGTCGAAGCGGTTCCAGCCGTCGCAGCCGCAGTGCTCGCGCGTCTCGACGTCGCAGCAGAGCGGGATGCCGTCGACCTCTTCCCGCCCGAGGTGGTAGAGACCTGCCAGGCGCTCAAGCTCTCCGCGGGAGACGTGAAGCCGCGTGCGCGCGATCCAGTCGAAGCGCTCCCGCAGCTCCTTGTCCGAGAGCGAGCGGAATCCTCCACAGAAAACGTTGGATCGGGCGGTCGCCGCGCAGGCGCATTCATCTTCGCCGCACAGCGCGATCAGCGCGTCGCGCAGCGCTGCGATCGCTTCGGGACGGGAGAGATGTTCGGGATGCGGTGGATCGTGCTTTCCGGGCGTGTTCATGAGTAGCCCCCTCAACCTGCCAACCGGCTATCGGCGACGTCCTCGGAATGGGCATGGCCCTGCGCCATGACGAAGGCCGCGGCGATGAGCAGCAGAACGATCACGAGCCCCCAGAAATCGGCGGCCGGCGTCGCCGTCCAGATCAGGAAGATCGCGAAGTAGACCGCGAGCACGCTGACGTCCACGAGGTCGCGGACCTTGCCGTGGACCGCGGCGCGGAGGAACAACAGCGCAAGCACGCCGAACGCGAACGGAATCCATCGAGGCTCGGGTCCGTGCTCCCCCCCGAGCGGAGGCACGTGGGTCGGGATCAGCAGGAGGGCGCCCGCGAACAGCACTATGCGCGGGCCGAGGCCGAGCGGCCGATCCAGGAAACGCTGGCTCCGTTCGATGATCGCTCTCATGGGAACCTCCTCCTCACTCGACGTTCTCGATCGGCGGCAAACCCGACTCGGCCGCGCGGCGAACCGCATCGGCGGGGTAGCGATAATGCCCGCCGGGCGTACGCACCGTGGGGACCAGTCCGGTGCGCGCCCAGCGGGTAACCGTGGACAGGGAGACGCCGAAGAGCCGGGCGACGTCGCCGCGCGACAGGTACGCCATCACGAGCGAAGGGGGCGAAACGCGGCGCAGCTGCGGGAGGGTGCTCATCGGTTCTTTCATCTCCATGCGCCGATGATCCTTTCCGGGGGTCAACCGCGCCTGATGCAAACGAATCAAATGAGCGATTTGGCTCCCGGGGGGGCCGGGCGGGCCTAGTAGGCCACGCGGCGAGAAGGCAGCCTGACGGCCTCCCGCTCTACGCGGATGCGAGCGTCGAGGACCCTGACCCCGTGGTCCAGGACCTTGACGGGGTTCAAGTCCATCTCGCGGACCTCCGGAGAGGCTTCGACGAGCGCCGAGACGCGGAGCAGGAGGTCCTTCAGCGCGGCCTCGTCCTTCGGCGCGGCGCCACGATAGCCGCGCAAGAGCGCGGTCCCGCGGACCTCGTCGAGCATCGCCGCGGCGTCGGTGTCGGTCAGCGGGTGCAGTCGAAATGCCACGTCGGAGAGAAGCTCGACCAGCGTTCCGCCGCTTCCATACAGGATGACGGGACCGAACGTCGTGTCCCGGGTGACTCCGGCGATCACCTCGACGCCGCCCGCGACCATCGCCTGCACGAGAAACGCCGTGAGGTCGGCGCCCAGACGTTTTGTCAGATCGCGGCACGCGCCGGCAACCGCGGCCTCGTTGGCGAGACCGAGCCGCAGTCCGCCGACCTCGGTCTTGTGGAGGATCGAGGGTCCCACCGCCTTGACGGCGACCGGAAAGCCGAGGTCCCGCGCGGCTCCCACCGCCTCGGCCTCGGTTCGCGCCAGACGCATCGGAGCCACGGGGATGCCGAACGCCGCCAGGAGACGCTCGACCTCGACGGGCGAGAGCCAGCCTCCGCCGCGAGCCAGCGCGGAGTCGACGACCTCGCGAGCCCGATCCGCCTCGAGACCCTGCAGGATCGGAACCTCTCCGGGTGAGCGGCGCCGCCACTCGCCGTACTCGGCGGCGCGCGCGAGCGCGATGGCCGCGGACTCCGGAAAGGGATAGCAGGGGATCGGTGAGAGCACCGGCGGGGCGCCGCGGGCGCTCATGAAGGTCGCGAGCACGGGCTTGCCGGCGCCCTCCGCGCCTTCGACGATCGCCGACGCGACGCTCTCGGCATTCGCCGCGATCGGAGGAATGAAGATGACGAGCAGGCTGTCGAGGCCCTCGTCGGCGAGCAGGATCCGCTCGGCGCGGCGATAGTCATCGGGTCCCGCCGCGGCGAGCATGTCCACGGGATTCGCGACGCTCGCCGCCGCCGGCAGAAAAGCGCGAAGCTCCGCCGCCGACTTCGCCGAGAGCGGCGGCAGTATCAGGCCGCGCGCCTCGCAGGCGTCCGCGGCCAGGAT
>JBKOZO010000219.1:0-20973 GCA_046725935.1 Acidobacteriota bacterium
GCCCCGCTCCCGACGTAACCGCAGTCGGAGTTCTGAGGTGTGAATTCCACCGCTCCCACGCGCACATAACTCCGGTCCACGACCCCGAAATCGGGAGACTTGGCCGAAGAGGCCGCCATGGGATCTCGAACCTCCTGGCAAGTCAGGCGGCTGGCGACCAAGAGCCCGGCGACGATTGTCGAGGCAGGACGCAGCGACATGACACCCTCCTTGGAGCCTTCGACTGTAATGCAAGAACGAGATGGCGGCGGCACGGGGAGAAACCAAGGATCCTGCGCCGACCGCCCATGAAACGGTTCGCCGCTGTAAAAGAAAACGGCCGGCCCGAAGGCCGGCCGCGATTTGTGAGCGTCGATGAACTAGTGGTAGTTGAGTCCGAGCGCCTTCGAGATGAAGATCGCCATCTGGCGGCGCGTCACCGGTGCGTCGGGGCAGTAGAGGCCTCCGCCGCAGCCGCCCGTGATGCCGGACCCCACCAGAGCCTCGACGTACTGGAAGCCGAAGTCGGACGTCGGGACGTCGGGGAACGTCGCGGTGCCGGGCGCCGGGCTGACCTGAAGCTTGTACCGCATGATCGCTCCCGAGATCGCGGTCGAACCGTCCTGTGTGGGAACGTAAACCAGCAGAACGAGCTGGTTGTTGTTGTTGTCGATCGAAAACGGCGATGACGAGAGATCAAGGGAGTTGAAGCTGCACCCGCCCGATCCCGTGCTCGTGGTTGAGCCCAGATTGGTCGCGCCTGAGCCGTTGTACGAGCTACTCCACACCTGGAGAGTCAGGTCGCTGGCAACGTTCGAGTCGCACCAATCGAATTCAACGGCCCCGACCACCGCTCCCGACGGGAGATGGGGTGTCGCGACGAAGACGCCGGCCCCATTCGCGTTGGTCGGAAAACGTGCAAAGGTCAACGACGAGTATGCGAGGTCGCTGTAGGTCATCGAGGAGTCGAGGGCTGAAAACTCTGTGAATCCGATCCGCTGGTAGGAAGTGTAGGTCGTGCCGAAAGTGTCGGGCTTTTGCGGGGCTGGAGCGCCCGGCGTCGCCGGCGCGGACCCACCCCCGATGACGGCCTGGGCCGTCGCTGTGGACGACTGCGCCCAGATAGCCGCTGAAACAAGACTCGCGAGCACAAGACCTGACGCCAAGGCACGATTCGATCGCATGCGATCTCCTTTCCTCGTTAGAGGTATGCCGCCCGAGACGAGTTGAGTAGGTTTTGAAAAAAATTCTAACAGACGGGTGTTGTGATCTCGGTCACCCGCCGTTTTGTGGACGGCGCCCAGCTACGGAAGACTTTCTCCCTCCCATACAGCCAGCGATCCACGAGCTCGACGCCCTGCATCAGCGAGTGATCCTGGTTTCCGATCTCTTACTTCCAGGACCCGAAGCGGCCGCGCGAGAAGATGCCGCGCGCTCGAGGTACTCGTGGATCGCGTCCAGCGGCTCGTTACGGTCCACCGACGGGATCGGGTACGCGTGGGCGGCGTGGTTCAGGAACTTCGTCTCGATGAACTTCCGGTCCGACCGCTCGAGGATGACTTCGTCGATCCGCGAAGGTGAAACGTCGGTTAGAAAGAAAACGGCCGGCCCGAAGGCCGGCCGCGAAGAAGCGCTGAACGCCGTCTTACGGCCACTGCAGTCCGAGCGCCTTGGCGATGAAGATCGCCATCTGACGGCGCGTGACCGGGGCGTCGGGACAGTAGAGCCCGCCGCCGCAGCCGCCGGTGATTCCCGAAGCCACGAGGGCCTCGACGTACTGGAAGCCGAAGTCCGAAGTCGGCACGTCGGGGAACGTCGCCGTGCCGGGCGCGGGGCTGACCTGCAGCGTGTAGCCGATGATGACGCCGGCGAAGTTGTTGCTTCCGTCGTTCGCGTCCGTAGCGACCCTCAGAACGAATTCACCCAGGAAATTGTCCACCACCAGCCCGAGCCCCGAGATGTCCTGGGTGTCGCCGCCGCAGCCTGCCGTGGCGTCGATGGTGGCGACGGGACCTGCGGCGTCGCAAGTTCCGTTGAAGTCGCAGCTATAGAGATAGAGGTGCGTCGTGGTCGTCGCGCCGCCGCAGTCGTCCAACTCGAGATACGTCAGCAGCGCCCCGGCGGGCAGATGCGGAACAGCGATGAAAAAGGCATTGGGGTTTACCCCGTACCGGCGGAAGATGTCGTCCGGTTGGTCGTACCAAACGTCGGTCTGATCGTCGATGCCCGCCTCGATTGGAGTGAATTCCGCGGCCCCGATTCGGTAATAGCTCACGGCGGAGGTCCCGTAGGTGTTCGGCCGGGTCTTCGGGGGCGTGGTCTTCATTTGCAGGTTGAGTGCCCTCGTCGCCCTCTTCTTCGGAGCGTTTTGGGCTTCGCCGACGGACGCGACCAACAAGGCGGCGATACCGATCACGAGGAGGCTACCGATCCTTCGCATACGATCTCCTTTCCCAAATCGCGCACGGGGCGCGAGAAACACGAGATCCCGCGGGAGCGGGCAGACGAGGATACAAGCGGACCCACCGGCTGTCGATCGGCGGATTCTAGCACCACGGTGGAACCCGCGCCGACTCAGCTGCGGAAGACTTTTTCTTCGCTCCCGTCCAGCCAGCGGTCCACGAGCTCCACACCCTGCATCAGCGAGTGGTCCTGGTTTCCGATCTCGTACTTCCAGGATCCGAAGCGGCCGCGCGAGAAGATGCCGCGCGGCTCGAGGTACTCGTGAATCACGTCCAGCGCCTCGTTGCGGTCGACCGACGGAATCGGGTACGCGTGAGCGGCGTGGATCAGGAACTTCGTCTCGATCAGTTTCCGGTCCGACGGTTCGAGGATGCCTTCGTCGATCAGGCCCTGGACGACCGCATCGCCAAAGTCGCCGTCGGGCAGCGGCTTGAACCGCGAGTACGTCGTCTCGGTGAGGACCGCGAAGTAGCGGCTGGTGTCGCCGCCGGGAACGATGTCCGGCGAGTAGTTGGACAGATACGTCATCCGGTAGAACGGCGTCTTCGGGTTCGGGAAGTAGATCCAGTTCTTGTCCGACGGGCAGGGACGGCGCAGCCCGATGCCGACCGAGAAAAGGCGGTTGAAGAGAAGCTTCTTCGACGCCGCGCGGACCTTGTCGGGAGCGTGCTTCAAGCGCGCCACGAAGGCCTCGAGCGGCAGGGTCGTCAGGAGGCGGTCGTAGGAGTGCGTGGAGCCGTCGGAGAACGCGACCTCGCGCTTCTCCTCGTCCACGCAGACCATCCGTTTGTGGTACCGGACGCGGTCGCCCAAAAACGGCAGCACCGCCTTCCAGAGCCCCAGCGTCCCGCCCTTCGCCGGGTAGCCGAACTTGGCGTTGGGGCCCCAGTCGGTGGTCTTCGGGACCACGGTCGTCTCGATGGCCTTGCGCCAGTCCACGACCGACACGCGCTCGGCGATCCAGTAGAAGCCCATGCGCTCCAGCGGCGTGGACCAGACCTTGAAGTTGTAGGGCGCCATGAAGTGCTTCGCGACGCCGGCGCCGAACTTCACCTGCACCCACTCCGCGAAGTTGTGGAACGCCCGGTCCTTGTCGATCGTCTGCGACTCGACCAGGCCGATGAGGCACTCCAGCATCGCCTTCTCGGGCAACGAGGAGAGGTGGTTCTGGAAGGGATAGCGGACGTAGCGGTCCTCGAACTTGATCCAGCTCTCGCGGTCGATCCAGCGCACGCCGTCTTTGCCGAGCGCCTTCGCGAGGAAGTCGTTGAAGTACTTGTAGCCGGAAAAAATGATGTGGCCCGAGACGTCCCAGGTCCAGCCCTTCGGGTCGCGGAAACTCGTTGCGAGACCTCCGACCTGCCCGGCACGTTCGAAGACTTCGTAGTCGGTCTGGCCTCGCTCGGAGAAGCGATACGCCGCGCCGAGGCCGGTCGGACCCGCCCCGAGGATGACGGTGCCGCCGCTCACGTCGTCTTCTTCGCGACCAGGCGGCGTAGGGCTTCGCTGTGCTTCATCTCGGAGCGCAGGTCGAAGAGGTATCGGATGACGCGGAGAATCGTGCCCAGCATCTTGAAAGGGCGGTGGATCGACGTTCCCGCCTCCCGCGGGAAGTGGCGGACGACGACCTCGGCGACCGTCCAGCCGGCGATGCGGCAACGGGCATAGATCTCGTCGCCGACGAAGTTGATGCGGTGCTTGATCTCGATGCGCCG
Source organism: Acidobacteriota bacterium (assembly GCA_046725935.1). Taxonomy (GTDB): domain Bacteria; phylum Acidobacteriota; class Thermoanaerobaculia; order UBA5066; family Gp7-AA6; genus DAHUXD01. The sequence goes on from JBKOZO010000219.1 coordinate 4,158, forward strand.
CGCGACGTCCTTGCGGAACGCGCGGCAGCCCGCATTGATGTCGTGCAGCGGCGAGCCCAGGATCCAGTGCGAGAGGACGCGCAGGCCCAGCGACAGGATTTTCCGGCCGGCGCCGTCGTAGCGGATCTTCTTCCAGCAGAAGACCACGTCCGCGCCCTTGTCGATCGCCTCCAGAAAGAGCGGCGCGTCGGCCATCGTGTGCTGGCCGTCCCCGTCCACCACCATGACGACCTCGCCGGGCACGTTGCGAAGCGCCGTCTCCGTGGCCACGGCATACCCCTTGTTGCCGTCGTGGTGGACGACCGAGACGCGCGGGTCCTTCTTCGCCAGCTCCTCGGCGATCTCGCCGGTCCGGTCGCGACTGCCGTCGTTGACGACGACCACGTGCCAGGTCAGGTTTGGTATCGCCGAGAGCGACGTGACCGCCTCCTCGACGGTCTTCGCGATCAGCTCCTCTTCGTTGTAGGCGAGGAATCCGACGCCCAGGCGGACGTTGGGCTGCGGGATCCGCGGGCCGTTTGGCGTTCCGGCGCGGGATCCCGCTTCCCGCAGCGGCTCCGGGGGTGCGCCGGGGGTCCGGGGAACCGCAGGGTCCCCCGGCTTCCGTTCACCGGGCATAGATGATCCATCCCGCCGTCGCGACCCAGCCGACGACGATCAAGAGCAGCCACGGATCGTCCGTCAGAAGAGCCTGGGTGGGGCTTCCTCCTCCGCCGCGCCGGTAGACCAGCCGCACGTAGCGGGCGATCCCGAGAACGACGAAGGGCACCGTAGGAGCCAGCGACTTGCCGCCGTAATGCGCGAGCGTCGGCGGCGCGACGCTGTAGGCCGCGTAGCCCGCGACCGTCGTCAGCGCCGTGACGATGAACAGGTAGTCCAGTCCTTCCTCGCGATACGCCGACAGCGCCGGCCGGTGCTCCGAAGCCGAGCGGTATCCGGCGTTGCGGAACTCCCACTGGCGCTTGCCGGCTACGAGAAAGAGCGCCAGCAGGTACGCGCAGCCCATCAGGAACGGGGATGGCTCCAGTACAGCCAGTGCGGCGCCCGCCAGCGCCCGCAGCGGCATTCCCCCCGCCACGATCAGGGCCTCGAGGAAGGGGATCCGCTTCAGTACCAGCGAGTAGGCGAGCATCAGGCAGGCGTAGATCGCGCACCAGCGGCCGAAGTCGAAAGACAGCAGGAACGCCGCGGACAGTCCGACGACCTCGAGGGCCACGGCCGCGGCCGTGGCCGTCCCGACGCCGAGACGCCCGGAAGCTAGGGGCCGGTTCTTCTTGATCGGGTGGGCGCGGTCCCGCTCCCGATCCATGACGTCGTTGACGATGTAGATCCCGCTGGCGATCGCGGAGAAGACGATCAGTCCCGCCGCCGCCAGCCACCAGCCGCGCGGCGTGGAGAGACCGCGGCCGAACAGGAACGGGAGGCAGACGACGAGGTTCTTGACCCATTGCTCCGGCCGCGCCGAGGCGATGAGCGCGGCGAGGGTCCCGCCGTTGGCCAGACCCTCGGCTTTCGCCGGAACACCGGACGGCCTGGCTGACATTTTTCACATTTTACGAGATCGAACGGAGTTTGTCTCCATCCAGTAGGATCTCCGGTGCGAGAGGAGCCGATGCAGCGTCCGATCCAGCGCGTCGTCGATCTGACCGATCCGTCGTCCAATCGCCTGCGCGGCGTCACGCTCGATGAGGCGCGCGCGCGCATCGCGCGCGGAGATCCCGGTGACGTCCGCGCGATCGCGGGCTCCTACGCGCTCGTGGCGGTGGACGGCGAGACCGTGCGGATGGCGCGCTCGCTCGACCGCCCGCTGCGCTACTTCCTCGCCAAGCAGACCGACGGCCCGATGCTGGTGGCCGCGGACCGGATCGACGTCATCCGCGCCTACCTCGAAAGCGCGGGCCTCTCCGGACAGTTTCATCCGACGTACACGCGCATGGTCCCGGCGCATCACGTCACGACGCTGCGCTTGATCGGGTGTCCCGATCCCGACGCGACCCACGTGCGCTTCCTCGAGCCCGCTCCCGCGACGCTGCCCCCGAACGTCTCCGAGATCGGCCGCCTGTACGTCGGCGCTCTCCTCGACGAGATCGCGGACTGGCTGGAGGCGATTCCCGCGCGGGAGCCCGTCGGCGTCTGCTTCTCGGGAGGTGTCGACAGCGGCGCGGTGTTCCTGGTGACGTACCACGTGCTTCGCCGGCTCGGACAGAGCCCGTCGAGGCTCAAGGCGTTCACGCTTTCGGCGGGCGAAGGACGCGACCTCGCGCAGGCGCGGAGGTTCCTCGGGCAACTGTCGCTCGACTTCTTTCGGGAGACGATCGAGACGGAGCCCGAGCGCCTGGATCCCTTCGAGGCCGTGCGTGTCGTCGAGGATTACAAGCCTCTCGACGTCGAGGCCGCCGCGGCGGGGCTCGCGCTCGCCCGCGGGATCCGGGAGCGCTATCCGGACTGGCGCTTTCTCCTCGACGGCGACGGCGGAGACGAGAACCTCAAGGACTACCCGCTCGAGGAAGACGGCGAGGTCACGATCAAAAGCGTCATCGCCAACCCTCTCCTGTATCAGGAGGGATGGGGCGTGGGAAAGCTCAAGCACTCCCTGACGTACACCGGAGGACAGAGCCGCTCGTGCACGCGCACGTACGCGCCGCTGCGGCAGTACGGATTCGAGGGCTTCAGCCCGTTCCTCCGTCCCCGTTTGGTCGAGCTCGCCGCGGCGATCCCGTTCGCGGAGCTGACCGGCCACGACGTCGATCGTCTCTACCGCCTCAAGGGCGAGATCGTGGCGAGCGGCGTCGAGACGGTCACCGGCCTCCGGATGCCCGTTTACCCCAAGCGCCGATTCCAGGACGGGGTCGGCCCCGCGGAAAGCGCCGCGGCGCGGCGGCTGCATCGGGAGGCCGACTATCGGTCGCACTTCGATTCGCTCTACGCCTGACGTCGCCGCCGCCCCGTATCCCGAGACGGCCGGCGAGCGCGACCGCTGGATTCGAAGTCTTCGCGGCGGGCGCCGCACCCTCGATCCGCGGCGCGCCTACGGAGCCTTCGTCGAAGAGGAAGCCACCGAGTCGGGCACGGTCGCGGCCGTCGCCACGCTTCTCCTGACCAATCGCGAGTGCCCCTGGCGATGCCTGATGTGCGACCTGTGGAAGAACACGCTCGAAGAGGACACACCTCCCGGGGCCATCACGGCCCAGATCGGGAGCGCGCTTTTGGAGCTTCCGCCGGCGCGGCGAATCAAGCTCTACAACGCCGGCAGCTTCTTCGATCCGCGTGCGATCCCGCCCGCCGAGGACGCCGCGATCGCCGAGCTTCTCGCCGGATTCGAGCGCGTCGTCGTGGAGTCGCACCCCGCGTTCGTCCGGGACCGCACTTTCGAGTTCGCCGAACGCCTGGGCCCCGGACGCCTGGAAGTCGCGATGGGCCTGGAGACGGTCCAGCCCGAGGTCCTCGCCCGGCTGAACAAGGGGATGACGCTCGCATCGTTTCGCGAGGCGGCCGACCGGCTCTCCGCTCGCGACATCGGACTGCGCGCCTTCGTCCTAGCGGGTCTGCCGTGGGTCCAAACCGCCGAACAATTGCGCTGGACGACCGCGGCCCTCGAGTTCGCTTTCGACTGCGGCGCGCGCGCCGTCGCGATCATCCCGACGCGATCCGGCAACGGCGCCATGGACGCGCTCGCGGCGAGCGGCGACTTCGCCTCGCCGAGCCTCGAACTCCTCGAGGACGCGCTGGCAGCGGGACTGAAGATGCGCCGCGGGCTCGTCTTTGCCGACCTGTGGGACCTCGAGGCGTTTTCGGCGTGCGGCGACTGCTTCGGCCCGCGCGCCGCGCGGCTTTCGGCAATGAATCGGACACAAACGGTCGCCCCCGCGATCGCCTGCGGCCGCTGCGCGGACGCTGAAACATGACGTACGACTTCGACGTCGCCGTCGTGGGTTCCGGCTTCGGCGGGTCGCTGACCTCCCTCTGTCTCTCGCGGCTCGGGCGATCCGTCGTCCTGCTCGAGCGCGGCTCGCACCCGCGGTTCGCCATCGGCGAGTCCTCTTCGCCTCTCGCGAACCTACTCCTGGAAGCGCTGTGTGAGCGCTACTCGCTTCCCCGCATCGCTCCCCTGGCGGCCTGGGGAAGCTGGCAGCGCGCGTATCCCGAGATCGGCTGCGGCTTGAAGCGCGGGTTCACGTTCTACGGCCACCGCTTCGGCGAGCGTTTCACCGCGCGCGAGGACCGCTCGGATCAGCTGCTCGTCGCGGCCAGCCCGTGCGACGAGGTCGCCGACACGCACTGGTACCGGCCGGACTTCGACCATTTTCTCGCGCGCGAGGCCGAGCGCGAGGGAGTCGAGCACCTCGAAAGGACGGGGATCGAAGACGTCCGCTTCGAGGACGGCGGCGCCGCGCTGGACACCGTCCGCGACGGCCGCCGGCGGAGCATCCGCGCGCGTTTCGTCGTCGACGCGTCGGGGCCCCGCGGTTTTCTCCATCGCGCGCTCGCGCTCGGCGAGGGAATCTTCGAGGGACTCCCGGCGACCGAAGGTCTTTACACGCACTTTGCGGACGTCGAGCGCCTCGAGGACATCGCGATCTTCCGTTCCACGGAGCCGCCTCCTTACCCATGCGACGACGCCGCGGTGCACCACGTCTTCGACGGGGGCTGGATCTGGGTCCTGCGGTTCAACAACGGCGTGACGAGCGCCGGCGTGGCTGCCACGCCCCAAATCGCGCGGGAGCTCGGCTTCGCCGACGGCGCGCCCGCGTGGCAGCGCCTCCTCGACCGGCTGCCGACCGTGCGCGAACAGTTCGCGCGCTCCCGACCGCTCCTGCCGTTCGTGCATCGCCGCCTTCTTCCGTTCCGCAGCCGCCGGGCGGCCGGGCCCGGCTGGACGATGCTGCCTTCCGCGGCGGCGTTCGTGGACCCGATCCTCTCGACCGGCTTTCCCCTGACGCTTCTGGGCATCGAGCGGCTCGCGGCTACGGTCGAAGCGTCCTGGGGAGCCCCGTCGTTCCCGGAGCGCATCGCGAGCGACGCGCGGCGAAGCCTCCAGGATTCGGACGCGGCGGGCCGGCTGGTCGCCGCGCTCTTTGCGAGCTTTGACGATTTTCCGCTGTTTGCCGAGCTGACGAAGCTCTACTTCGCGGCGGCGAGCTTCGCCGAGGCGGCGCGGCGTCTGGACCGCCTGGAGCTCTCCGGAGGTTTCCTCTCCAACGACCATGCCGTCTTCGGCCCGGCGCTCCACCGGATCTGCTCGGATGCGCTCGACCCGAAATCGAGGGCGAGGCTGCGCGACCGCGTTGCCGAAGCCATCTCTTCCCTCGACGTCATCGGACTGTCCGACCGAAGCCGCCGCAACTGGTACCCCGTCGATTCCCGGGATCTCCTCGACTCCGCGCCGAAGCTCGGCGCCACGCGCACCGAGATCGAGGAGGTGCTCCAGCGAATGCTCGGGCCCGCCGTCACACGCGCACCGACCGAAGCCGCAGCGCGTTCCCGATGACCGAGACCGACGAGAGGCTCATCGCGGCCGCTGCGATGACGGGCGAGAGCAGCAGACCGAAGAAGGGATAGAGGACGCCGGCGGCGATCGGCACGCCCAGCACGTTGTAGACGAAGGCGAAGAAGAGGTTCTGGCGGATGTTTCGCATCGTGGCGGCCGAGAGCCGCCGCGCGCGGGCGATGCCGGAGAGATCCCCCTTCACCAGCGTGACGTCCGCGCTCTCGATGGCGATGTCGGTCCCGCTGCCCATCGCGATCCCGACGTCGGCCTGCGCCAGCGCCGGCGCGTCGTTGATTCCGTCTCCGGCCATCGCCACGACACGTCCCTCGCCCTGAAAGCGCCGGACGATCTCGCGCTTCTGGTCCGGCAGCGCCTCGGCGACCACGTCCTCGATCCCGAGGCGCTTCGCGACGGCCTCCGCCGTGGCGCGGCCGTCCCCGGTCACCATCACCACGCGAACCTTCTCCTCGCGCAGCGCGCGGACGGCATCGGGAGTGCTCGGCCGGATCGGATCAGCGACGGCCAGCAAACCGGCGAGCTTTCCGCTCGCCGACAGGAACATCACGGTGCGGCCGTCCTTTCGCAACGTATCCGCGCGTTCGGAGAGGCCTTCCGTCGCTACTCCCAGCTCCTCCATGAGCGCCCGGTTTCCCAGGGCGGCCGCGACGCCCTCGACCGTCCCCCGCACACCCTTGCCCGGCATGGCACGAAAGTCGCGGACCTCGGCGAGCGCGGTTCCCGCGGCGCGCTGCAGGATGGCCGCGGCCAGAGGATGTTCGCTGCCCCGCTCGAGCGACGCCGCGAGACGGAGGGCTTCCGACTCGGAAAACCCCGGCGCCGGGATCACCGCCTCGAGCCGGGGCTTGCCCTCGGTCAGCGTTCCCGTCTTGTCCACGACGATCGTGTCCACCTTGTTCAGCGTCTCGATCGCCTCGGCGTTGCGGAACAGGATTCCCAGCCCGGCCGCCTTTCCCGTGGCGACGGTGATCGAGAGGGGTGTGGCGAGGCCGAGCGCGCACGGACACGCGATGATCACCACCGCCACGGCGTTGACCAGGGCGTGCGCCAGCCGCGGCTGCGGCCCGAAGAACGCCCACGCCGCGAACGTCAGCGCGGCGACCGCGATGACGATCGGGACGAAGTACCCGGAGACGACGTCGGCCAGGCGCTGGATCGGGGCGCGACTGCGCTGGGCCTCCGCCACCATCGCGACGATCCGCGAAAGAAGCGTCTCGGCGCCGACTCTTTCGGCACGCATCAGGAACATCCCGTTCCCGTTGACCGTCGCTCCGATGACACGGTCGCCCGGCCTCTTCTCGACCGGAATGGGTTCGCCGGTGATCATGGACTCGTCGATCGCGCTCGTGCCCTCGAGCACGACGCCGTCCACCGGAACTTTCTCTCCCGGCCGCACGCGGAGCCGGTTACCAACCTGGACGCTTTCCAGCGGAACGTCCTCCTCGGTTCCGTCGTCGCGCACTCGCCGCGCCGTCTTCGGCGCCAGACGCAGGAGCGCGCGCACCGCCGCTCCCGTGCGGCTGCGCGCCGACAGCTCGAGAACCTGGCCCAGGAGGATCAGCGTGGTGATGACGGCCGCCGGCTCGAAGTAGAGACCGATCGATCCGTCCGGCTCTCGAAACGACGGCGGAAAGATCCCCGGAGCCAGGGCCGCGACGACGCTGTATCCGTATGCGACCGAGATACCGAGACCGATGAGCGTGAACATGTTGAGACTGCGGCTGCGCACCGAAGCCACCGCCCGCTGGTAGAACGGCCACGCCCCCCAGACGGCCACCGGGGTCGCCAGCGCCAGCTCCAGGAGCGCCCGCGTTCGCGCGGAGACCGCGTGGAGAAAGCCAAATCCCGGCAGCATGTGCCCCATCGCGAGAACGAGCAACGGCGCCGTCAGAGCCGCCGAGATCCAGAAGCGCCGCTTCATGTCGGTCAGCTCGGGGTTCTCGACCTCCTCTGCGGTGACCGTCCGCGGCTCGAGGGCCATCCCGCAGATCGGGCACGCGCCCGGCGACTCGCGCACGATCTGCGGATGCATCGGGCAGGTCCACTCGATCTTCGCACCGGACGGCGCGACCGGCACAGGCGCCGCCTCGGAACGCGCCGCCAGGTACTTCTCCGGGTCCGCGGCGAACTTCTCGCGGCAGCCCGGACTGCAGAAGTGGTACTCGTGCCCCTTCCAGGAAAACGACCCACCCCGGGCCTCCCCGGGAACCACGGTCATACCGCAGACCGGATCGATCACGCCTTCGCGGGCTTCGCGTTCAGCCTCCATGGCCGTGATGCTAATGCCCCTCGTGCGACATGCCGTGATCCATCCCCCCGATGTGGCCTCCGAAACGGATGCGGCCGAAGAGCAGCCACGAGACCGGCGTCTTGCCGTACACCGAATCCAGCCTCGAATCGAACCCGTAGAACGTCACTCCGCCGCCCAGGCCCGTCTCGACTTTCGGCCAGACGATGAAGTCGCGGGTGTACCCGATCGAGCCGCTGTAAACACGCGTTCGTTGCGGCGCCACGTCATCGGGCCGCTGGCGTTTGTACGTCAGCTCGTAGATGTCGCGGTCCACCGCCTCGACACGGCCCCAGAGGAAGTTGCAGCCGGCGAACTTCCAGGTTCCCTCGACCAGACTTCCCCACTCGACTTCGCCGTCCGACAGGCGATTGCGGCCGGTCGCGGCGGTCACGGCGACGAAGCCGTTCGGCGTCGCACTTTCGTACGTCAGGGACGTCGTGGCGCGCGTCTGGTTGCCTTCCTCGACGGCTTCGGGATGCTCGAGATGCCCGGCGGAGATCTGCATCGACCAGCCGGAGGCCGGACGCAGAGTGAGCCGGCCGGAATAGCTGTCGAGGGGCCCGGCCTGGATGTTCCAGCGATTCTCGTCCGGCTCCGCGCCGTGGAAGACGGATCCCTCGAGAGTCGCGAAGGACGTGGCCGCTCCGAGCGTGATGACGTCGTAGGTGATGTGCGTCGCGTCCTGATTGTGGTGGGAGAGCGGCGACATCGGGTTCTCGGAAGCCGAAAGCCGGTGCACGTACGGAACCGGTCCGAGGGCCGGCTCGCCGACCGGCGCGAGGTAGAGGCGCAGCTTCAGGTCACGCGCCACTCTCCTCTCCCAGGCCGCCGCGAGCTCGACGAAGAAGTCGTGCGGATGTTGACGGTCGATCAGGAGGACGCCGTCGTGGGTCTCGCCTCGCTGGAAGAGCTCGGGGCTTCCGGCGGGCGGAATCGTCGCGGGCTCCAGCGTGAACGTGCCCAGCAGCGAGAGCTTGCCTCCGAGCCATTCGCGCATCGCGAAGAGCATGAAGTGGTTCTGCGACTCGAACTGGTTGTCGCCGGAGGGGCCGCCCTGGAAGTCGCCCGTCAGGAACGCATACCCGTGATACATCGTCATCCAGTGCGCCATCGGCTCCATGGCCTCCATCTCGGCCATGGGATCCGGATTCGACAGGACTTCGCCCTCCTGTCCTCGAGACACCGTCGCGCTCGCGAGAAGCGCGAGCGCCAGAAACCAACGACCCATTCGCAGTAACTCCTCTCCCCCGCGGACGTTTGTCCGCAGTCGGTCGCTTGGACTCGGGGAGTGTTCTAGAGGCGCAGCGGCGCCACGCAAGAGACGGGCAGCGCCGGAGGAGAGGGGTCGAGCGGACCGGCGCGATGGGTGATGGCGATGGAGGCGACGACGGGCCGCGCTGCGACGCCGGTGAGGGCCGGCGTCGGAGCGTGCGCCGCCTTGACGGTCGTCGATGCCGGCTCCTGCGTCGGCGCGAGCTGCGTCGGACAGTGTCCGCAACAGCCGGCGGCCGCGACGTCGGGCCCGGCCGTGTCGAGCGGCGGACAACAGTCCGCGCGCGCGGCGAGAGCCTGTCCCAGGAGAAGAAACATCCCCAGGAGAACAGCCGAAATCGTCCGAGCGTGTCTCATGACCCGCCTCAGTTTCTCACAACGCGACTTTCTCAAGAGTTCGTAAAGACCGTCACCGACAGGCCCCTCTGGACTCTGGACATATGGGAGCGAAGAAGGACGGGGTGAATGTCATGAGACGTCATTGGTGGAAGTTTGTCGCGGTTGCGGTTCTCCTGGGCGCCGTCGCCGGCTTCACGGATCCGGGGGGCGACCCGAGCGCGCCGTCCTCGTCGTCGGAGAAAGCGCGGTCGGAGTGGGACAACCGGATCGATCGAAGCTCGATCGAGATGCTTTCCGAAGGCCGGCGCATTTTTCGCGACGACACGTTCGGCAGCGAGGGTTTCTGGGGAGGCACGCTGCGCCTCCACGAAGCAATTCTCGGCGAAAAGCTCGGGGGAGTCGGCCCTGGCCTCTCCCCGAAGCAGGCGCTCACGGCCGGCCTGAAGGTGGACGCGAACCGGCTGCCCAAGTCGGTGATCGGGGCAATCCAGGCGGGAAAAGTCGATCTCGACGATCCGGCGACGACGATCGAGCTGCTTCGGGCGAACGCGGTCCTCGGTGTCCACGGAGTGTTCGACGCGAAGAAGCAGCTCGTCTCGATCGGCATCGCGTGCGCGCTGTGTCATTCCACGGTCGACGGCAAGGTCACCAAGGGGATCGGCAACCGCCTCGACGGCTGGCCCAACCGCGACCTCGACGTCGGCGCGGTCGTCGCCATGGCGCCGAACCTCGCGCCCTATGCCGAGCTGCTCGGCGTCGACGAAGCCGCCGTGCGCAAGGTCCTCAAGAGTTGGGGCCCCGGCCGCTACGACGCGGAGCTCAATCACGACGGCAAGGCGTTCCGGCCCGACGGCGCGACCGCGGCGACTCTTTTGCCGGCGGCGTTCGGACTGGCCGGCGTCAACCTCCACACGTACACCGGATGGGGCTCGGTGACGCACTGGAACGCGTACGTCGCCGTTACCCAGATGCATGGCAAGGGAACGTTCTATGACCCGCGCCTGAACGATCCGGATCGCTTTCCCCTGGCGGTGAAGTCGGGAGACTGGAACACGCGGAATAACCCGGACCTCGTCACCTCGAAGCTCGCCGCGCTGCACTACTACCAGCTCTCGATCCCGGCGCCGCAGCCGCCTCCAGGCTCGTTCAACCGGGACATGGCGGCGCTCGGGAAAGCCGTCTTCGAAGGCAAGGCACGCTGCGCGACCTGTCACGTTCCGCCGCTCTTCACCGAGCCGGGCTGGAACATGCACACGGCCGGGGAGATCGGCATCGACGATTTCCAGGCCAGCCGGTCCCCGGAGAAGACGTACTACCGGACGACGCCTCTGAAGGGACTCTTCGCGCGGGAGAAGGGCGGCTTCTACCACGACGGCCGGTTCGCGACCTACGGAGACGTGGTCGAGCACTACGACCAGCAGTTCAACCTGGGATTGACCGCGGAGGAGAAAGCCCAGCTCGTCGACTACTTGAAGTCGCTTTGAGGACGAGCTCCGAGGCGCCTGGGCCGTTTTCGGAACGGCTCGCCCCCCTCGAGCGATGAGGCCAGTGACGCGGATCACGCGGCACTGCTCCTCCGTCTGTTTAGCCCTGTGCTAGCGTCGGCGTCGATGTCCACTTTCCCCGACCGACCTGGATCGCTACAGAAAGGAGTCGAGATGTTGAAGTGTCTGCGTCGGAGTGCGCTCGCAGTCATTCTTGCGTCGTTCCTGATCGCGGCGTTCCCAGCGGTAACCCTTGCAAACCACTCCTGGAACGGTTACCACTGGGCACGATCGCAAAACCCGATCAACCTCACACTCGGAGACAACGTTTCGAGCGCCTGGGATTCCTACCTCGCGACCGCGTCGACCGACTGGTCGGCTTCGAGCGTTCTGAACACCACGGTCGTTCCCGGCCAGGCTAAAGGTCGCAACTGTCGGCCCGACACGGGGAAAATCGAAGTCTGCAACGCCGCCTACGGCAACAACGGCTGGCTCGGGATCGCGCAGATCTGGGTCAGCGGCCTCCACATCACCAAGGGCTCGACACGGATGAACGACTCGTACATGTCGTTTCCCCCGTACAACACCGCGCCCTGGCACAGGCTCGTCATGTGTCAGGAAGTCGGCCATACTTTCGGCCTGGATCACCAGGACGAGGACTTCGACAACGGCAATCTGGGAACGTGCATGGACTACACGTCCGATCCTAATGGCCCGCCGTCCAACGAACACCCGAACCAGCATGACTACGACGAGCTCGTGACCATCTACACGCACCTCGACGGTGCGACCGGCCGGCTCACCACGCCCGAGCCGCCCGCGATGAACGACATCGAGCTGACCGGACCGGCTCAGTGGGGCAAGCTCGTCAAGCGGTCCCGCGATGGCCAGACCGCGATCTACGAGGCCGACTTCGGCGGAGGCCACAAGATCTTCACGTTCGTCATCTGGGCGACCGGCGAAGGGGACAAACGGACCAACGGAGAAAAGGACTAGCGCTTTCGTTGACGGTGCAATTCCGTGTGGGTCGGGGGGCGAGACAGGAGTCTCGCCCTTCTTTTCTTAGGGCGATTAACCGCGAGTCAGCTTCCGATACGTCTGGAGGTGCTGCAGCGCCTCCGCCTTTCGGCCAAGCTTCTCCGCCAGCCTCGCCACGTTGAAGTGGGCGTCGGCGTTGTCGGGATCCAGGCGTGTGGCCTTCAGATACGCCAGCCGCGCCTCGGGCAGTTTGCCCTGGTCTTCCAGGGCGACTCCGAGGTTGAACGCCGCGGTCCCGTCGTCCGGCCGCGCGGCCAGCGCCGCCTCGTAGTGCGGCTCGGCCGCGGCCGGGTCGCCGGCCTCGTGCAGCAGCCGGCCCAGGTTCACGTGCGCGTCGGCGTGCGCGGGCTCGAGCTCCAGCGCCTGGCGGTACGCCGCAATCGCCTCCCCGGGCGACCCCGGCTCGAGCTCGCAGCCCCACTCGAACCAGACGTCGGCCGAGAACTCCGGGCTCTCCTCGCGGGCCTCGCGATACGCGCGGCGCACGAGCGGCGCGACCTTCCTGGCCAGGTCGGCCACGCCGAAGTCGAAGAGGATCTGGCCCGACTCCGGCTGCCAGCGGCGGGCTCCGTCGTCCACGACGACGCGATCCCCTTCGACCCCGATGCGCACCGACGTGATCGGTCTGCCCTCGGGCAGTTGCTCGTTGAGCTTGCGCAGGGCCGTCCGGATCCTCCGGGCCGGCACCCTCGCGGCCAGAAGCCCGCGGGCGGTGCGCAGGAAGACGAGATCCTGGAACGAGAACGAGAGCTCGCCCCGCGCGCCCCTCTCGGGAGACAGGAACCCGGCGCGAACGTATCCGCGAACCTGAGGTGGGGACAGCCCGAGGAGCCTGGAGACTTCGGAGGTCGAGTAGCCCTTCAAGGAAGAGCGGCTAGGCCTTGCCGCCCGCCTGCGTCCGCATCTGGGTCACGCGCGCACGCTTGGCGGGCTTGCGCGCGGAAGCGGACTCCTCGGAACGCGCCGCGGCCTTCGCGGCCGGCGCCGCCTTGGCCTCGGGCTTCTTCGAGAGGCTCGCCTTGAGGGCTTCCATCAGGTCGATGATCTGGCCGCCGCCCTGCTCCGAGGGGACGATCGAGATGTCCTCCCCCTCGACCTTCTTCTGGATCAGTCCCAGGACGCGCTTCTTGACGTCGTCCTCGTAGGTCTCGGGCTGGAACTTCTCCACCGCGCGCTGCTCGACGAGGAGCTTGGCCAGATCCAGCTCCTTCTTGTTGACGTCGGCCGTCTCCAGCGGCACCTCCGAGAACGGGCGCACCTCGTCGGCGTAGAGGAGCTGCTGCATGACGATGCCGCCTTCGAAGGGGCGCAGCATGACCAGATACATCTTTCCGCGGGCGGCGTAGCGCGCCAGCGCCACGCGGCCGGTTTCCTTCATGACCTCGGATAGAAGCGCGTACGCTTTCGCGCCGCCCTTGTCGGGACCGACGTAATAGGTCCGTTCGAAGTAGACCGGGTCGACCTTCGAAATCGGAACGAACTCGACGACTTCGACGGACTGCGTGGACTGCTCCTCGAGGGCCTTGAGCTCCTCGGGCGTGAATGTGACGTAACGGTCCTTGGCGAACTCGTAACCCTTCACCATCTGGTCGCGGGGGACGACTTCGCCGTCCTTCGTGCAGATGTACTGCTGCTTCAGGCGGGCCGCGTCCTTGGCGTGCAGCATGTTGAAGGAGATCCCGGAGGACGCGTCCGAGGCGGCGTAGATCTTGATCGGGATCGAGACCAGCCCGAAAGAGATCGTCCCTGAGGCTATCGGTCGAGCGCTCATAGGTTTACGGACCGATAAATGTAACATGCGCCCGGAGTCCGACTTCCGTGCCGCTCGAAAAATATCGCGAAAAACGCTCCGCCGACACGACCCCCGAGCCCTTCGGCAAGGGGGAAAGTCGCCCGCATCTCTTCGTGGTGCAGAAACATGCGGCGCGCCGACTGCACTACGACTTCCGCCTGGAGTGGGGAGGCGTCCTGAAGTCATGGGCGGTGCCGCAGGGGCCCTCCCCCGACCCCGCCGAGAAGCGGCTGGCGGTCGAGGTCGAGGATCATCCCGTCGAGTACGCCGATTTCGAAGGCGTCATCCCGGACGGCAACTACGGCGCCGGCGAGGTCATCGTCTGGGACCAGGGCCGCTGGAATCCCCTGGCCGACCTCGACGAGGGTATGCGCAAGGGAAAGCTCCTCTTCGAGCTCCACGGCTACAAGCTGCGCGGCAAGTGGACCCTGGTGCGCCTGAAGACCAAGGGGAAGACGACGGGCAAGGAGTGGCTCCTCATCAAGGAGCGCGACGGATGGGCCCGCAACGGATCCGACGCCGGCTATCCGCAGGAGTCGGTCTTCTCGGGTCTGACGCTGGAGGAGATCGCCTCGGGTGCGAGCCGGGCGGCGGAGATCCGCAAGGAGCTCGAAGGGCTGAAGGCGCCCCGCCACCGTGTGCGCGTCGCCGACGTCGGGTTGATGCTGGCCGAGACTCGCGACAACGCCTTCACCCGGCCCGGCTGGCTCTGGGAGCTCAAGTACGACGGTTACCGGCTCCTCGCCGCGCGCGAGGACGGCTCCGCCCGGCTGCGTTTCCGGCACGGCCTGGATTCGACGGCCACGTTTCCCGAGGTCGCGCGGGCCGTCGGCTCGCTGCCCTCCGACGCGTTCATTCTCGACGGCGAGGTCGTGGTGCTCGACGAGTCGGGCCGTCCGCGATTCCAGCTGCTGCAGAAACGCGCGCTGCTCCAGCGCCGCCCCGACATCGAGCGCGCGGCCGTGGAGCTGCCGGCGACGCTCTTCGCCTTCGACCTTCTGGGTTTCGAAGACTTCGACCTGCGCGGACTCCCGCTGTTGACGCGCAAGGCTCTTCTCGAACGCTTTCTCCCACGCGCCGGGCCCGTGCGCTTCGCCGACCACGTCGAGGAGAAGGGCGAGGGCCTCCTCGCCGCCGCCGGGGAGATGGGGCTCGAAGGCGTCGTCGGAAAGAAGGCGGATTCCACGTATCGATCCGGCCGCTCCTCGGATTGGATCAAGGTCAAAATGGACCAGACCGGTGATTTCGCCGTGGTCGGCTACACGAAGCCCGAGGGCACGCGCACGGGCTTCGGGGCGCTGCACCTGGCCTCGTGGAAGGATGGAGAGCTCGTCTACGCAGGACGCGCAGGAACGGGCTTCTCTTCGAAACAGATCGACGAGACTTTCGCCCGGCTCTCCAAGCGCATTCGCAAGACACCGGCCTTCTCCGGTCCGGTTCCCGCAGGCCGCGGTCACGTCTGGGTCGACCCCGAGCTCGTGTGCGAGGTCCGCTTCCGGGAGCGCACCGGAGAGGGGCTCCTGCGCCACCCCGTCTTCCTGCGCTTCCGCGACGACAAGACGATCCCGGAATGCGTAGAGGAGCCCTCACCGGCCGATGTCGCCGAGCCGCCGGCGCCGCTTCCGATTTCCGAGGACACTCTCCCGGAAAAGACGGTTCCCTTTTCGAACCTCGAAAAGGTCTTCTGGCCCGAGGAGGGCTACACGAAGGGCGACCTCATCGAGTATTACCGCGCGATTTCGCCGTGGCTCCTGCCGTACCTGAAGGACCGGCCGGTGGTGATGACGCGATATCCCGACGGTATCGCCGGGAAATCCTTCTTTCAGAAGGACGCCCCGTCGTTCGCGCCCGGCTGGATCCGCCTGGAGCGGATCTGGAGCGAGCACGCCGAGCGCGAGATCGACTACTTCGTCTGCGACGACCTCGAGACGCTCCTCTACGTCGCCAACCTGGGATCGATTCCGCTCCACGTCTGGGCCAGCCGCGTCGCCGCGCCGGAGAGGCCGGACTGGTGCATCCTGGATCTGGATCCCAAGGGCGCGCCGTTTTCCCACGTCGTGAAGATCGCCCGCGCGATCCGCGAGCTGAGCGAGGAGATCGAGCTGCCGTGCTTCATCAAGACGAGCGGCGCAACCGGACTTCACGTGCTGATTCCTCTGGGCGGCCAGTGCACGCACTCCGAGTCGCGCACGCTCGGCGAGATCCTGGCCCGGGCGGTCGAGCACCGCCACGGCGACATAGCCACCACCGCCCGGATGCTCGGCTCGCGCGAGGGCAAGGTCTACGTGGACTATCTCCAGAACGGCCACGGCAAGACGATCGCGGGCCCGTTCTCGGCGCGGCCCGTCCCGGGAGCCACATGCTCGGCGCCCTTGAAGTGGAGCGAGGTCGGCCCGAAGCTCGACGTGCGCGCCTTCACCATCAAGACCCTTCCGGCGCGGATGAAGAAGCTGAAGGACGACCCGCTCGCGCCCGTCCTGACGCTCAAGCCCGATCTTGCGGGGGCGCTGGCGAAGCTGACGGAGCGGCTCAGAAAGTAGGCATGACCGATGCGGCCGAGAGCGTTGAGCTTCACGCGATCCGGCGCAGGAACTCGGCCGCGAGCTTCGGCCCCGATCCGGCGTCTTCGTGCTTGAAGAAGACGTACGCCTCGTCCCAGGGCTGACTCCGCACCTTATCTGCCCACGCGCCGACCGCGGCCTCGTCGTAGTCCTGACGGCGCAGGCGCAGGTATCCCCACGGCGCCGTCGCGACGAGGGGCGTCGCGAGCTCCTCGTCCTCCGCGATGCAGAGGGACGCGCCTCGCGCCTTGAGCGCGTCGAACACGTCGTCCCCGAACCACGAGGCGTGGCGGAACTCGAAGGCGGCCCGCGCGTTTTCCGGAAGGACCGCGAGGAAGTCTGAGAGCCGCGGCAGATCCTTCTTCAGGTTCGGGGGCAGCTGGAAGAGCGCCGGCCCGAGGCGGGCGGCGAGGGTCGCGGCGACTTGGAAGAAATACGCCGCTTCGTCCCCCGCGTCCTTCAGCCTCTTGAAGTGCGTGATGCGCTGAGACGCCTTCAGCACGAACCGGAAGTCTTCTGGGACCTCCGCGGCCC
>JBKOZO010000220.1:0-31067 GCA_046725935.1 Acidobacteriota bacterium
GTGCTCGACGATCCGGGCTCCTTCCGCAGCAAGGAGGTCTCGAAGGCCTCCGTGCTCGATGCGATCCTGCAGCCGGAGATCTACGAGGAGCTGTACGGGCGTTACTTCCACAAGATTCGCATCGAGTACTACCCGCCCCGCGGCGACGCCAAGGAAGGCTGGGACAACATCGACATCGTGGGCTGGCTTGGCCAGCCGATGCAGATCAAGAACGACTTTCTCTGTCGCGACTCGATCCTCGCGGCCCCGGTAGTCCTCGACCTGCTCCTGTTCCTGGACCTCGCCGCCCGCGCGGGACTGTCGGGGATCCAGGAGTGGCTGTCGTTCTATTTCAAGTCGCCGATGTCGCGCCCGGACCTGAAGCCCGAGCACGATCTTTTCGTCCAGCACCTGAAGCTCGCCAACACCCTGCGCATCCTGGTCGGCGAGGAGGTCCTCGACCACTCGGGGCTGGATTACTACGAAGGCGGCGTGTAGCGGTTCAGCCCAGCTCCGCCTCCGGATTCTCTCGATCCACGATCGCGACGCGAACCCGCCCGCCGCAATGTTTCTCGACGAGCGCGGCGAGCTCGCCGGCCGCGGCGGCGACCATCGCCCGGTCCACGGGCGGGAGCCCCTCGATGACGAGCAGACCCCGGGTCGTCGCCTCCGTGAGCTTGGTGCGATCGGCTTCCTTCCAGTTCCAGCGCCGGCAGATCGCGCCGACTCGATCCCTGTAGATCACCTCTCCCTTCTTGGGAGGACGCGCCTCGGGCTCGCCGAGGAGGCGCACGGCCGGCTCCGCGTCGCCGGCGAACGCGAGCTCGACGTCTCCGTCGATGGCGTCGAGGTCTTCGCCGCCGGCCGGAGCGAGGTGCTTGAGCGAGATCGTGTTGTAGAGGTCCACGAGCCGGTTGACGTGCCGCACGCTCTGGCCCTTCGACACGCGCCGCACGAGGTTCTCGATCGAGGACGGATGATCCTTGGGTTTGGCGCCGAAAGCGCGGTACGCGGCGCGCCACGGCGCAATCCGGGGATGGTCGGGGATCGATACGCCGGCGAAGGCCCGGGCGGCGCGATCTTCCTCGCCCCGCAGCGCAGCCGTGACTTCCGCGCTCTCTCCCGCGTTGTCCACACCGGAGAACGCCACAATGCCGACCAACGCGTCGGGGAACGTTCGGAAGATCTCGTCGGTAACTCGAAGCTTCGTCACGGACGAGCGGCCCTCAATCGACGATGAACAGCCGGGCGCCCGTTGCGGTCTCGGAGCGGTGCGGTTCGGCATCGTCGGCGACTTGATAGCTCATGCCGGGGCCGAGTATGAACGTCCGCCCGTCTTTCAGCTCCGTGCGCAGCTCTCCTTCGAGACAGAAGAGGATGTGCCCTTTGACGCACCAATGATCTGCACGATAGCCCGGCGTGTACTCGACCACCCGGACGCGAATGGTCCCGAAAGTCCGGGTTTGCCAGTAGGCACGGCCGCTCTCGCCATTGCGTTCGGTTTTTTCGACCTGGGTCCAGTCGGTAATGTCAAACGGAATTCCTGTCATCTGCACGGCGCTCTCCTTGACTCGCAAACGACCGACGACGCGGGGACGACCTGGACGCACGGGATTTTGTCGCAACCTCGCCCGACAGGGTATGCGGCCGCGGATAGACTTCGCCGGAAATGACGATCCGTAAGATCCTCCACGTGGACATGGACGCGTTCTACGCGTCCGTCGAGCAGCGGGACGATCCGACGCTCGCGGGCCGGCCGGTCGCCGTCGGCGGCCCTCCCGAGAGCCGCGGAGTCGTCTGCGCCGCGAGCTACGAGGCCCGCCGTTTCGGCGTGCGCTCGGCGATCCCCATGTCTCGCGCCGTGCGCCTGTGCCCGGAGCTCGTCGTCATTCGGCCCGACTTCAAGAAATACGGCGCCGTCTCCCGGCAGGTCATGGATCTCTTTCGCAGCGTCACGCCCCTGGTCGAACCGCTGTCGCTCGACGAGGCCTACCTCGACGTCACCGAAAACGCGTGGGGAGAGCCATTCGGTGCCGTCGTCGCCAAGGGCCTCAAGGCCGCCATCCACGAGCAGACGCGCCTGACGGCGTCGGCCGGCGTCGCGCCCAACAAGTTCCTCGCGAAGATCGCTTCAGGCTGGAAGAAGCCCGACGGCCTGACCGTCATCTCGCCCGAGCGCGTGGAGGGCTTCCTGCAGGGCCTGCCGGTGGACGCGCTCTGGGGCGTGGGCCCCAAGACGGCGTCCCGTTTGAAGGAGGCCGGTATCCACCGACTGATCGACGTCCGCACGGCCCCGGAGGAGATCCTGAAGCGCTGCGTCGGGAGCTGGGCCGAGGGGCTGCGCCGCATGGCCCACGGCGACGACGACCGGCCCGTCGAGCCCAACCGCGAGCGCAAGTCCGTATCGAGCGAGGAAACCTTCGCGAAGGACCTCGCCGACACCGAGGAGATGCGGCGCGTGGTCGAGTCTCTCTCGCATCATGCCGCGGACTTTCTGGCCCGGCGGGAGCTCCTGGCCCGGACGGTGACGCTGAAGCTCCGGTACTCGAACTTTCAGACAATCACGCGCAGCGACACGCGCGATCCCGCAACGCGCGATCCCGCCGAGATCGCCGCCCGCGCCGCCGCGCTCCTCGAGAAGACGGAAGCCGGGACCCGGCCGGTGCGCCTCCTCGGGGTGGGTCTGCATGGACTGTCGGGAACGACGAGCAGCGGGGAGGAACCTACTGAACTCCCCCTCTAGGCCGTCATTCCGAGCGTAGCGAGGAGCCGGCGCTCTCAGTGCGGCGTCTTGCCCGCCGGCCGGCGCGTGAACATCTGGAAGGCGTGGTGGGCCTCGTGGTGGGCCATGTACTCCATCGCGAAGTGGACGTCGTAGTTCGGATACTCGGGATGGCTTCCCTTGCGGTGCCAGTCGGGCGGCGAAAGCGTCTCGAGCTTTCCGATGATCCGCTGGCGGGTCTCCTCGTACCACTTCCAGAGCTCGTCGGCCGACTTCTTCGCAATCGCTTCGAAGTCGGGATCCGCCGACGGCTCGTAGGAGACGATCGGCGCGCCCTCCTTCGCGAGAATCGCGTCGAGGCGCTGCTCGAAGATCTGCTGGATCCGCGCCATGTGCGCCAGGATCTCCTTGACCGACCACTTCTCGGGGTCGGTGCGTTTCGAAATGGTGACCTCGTCGAGGTCGCGGCACAGCCTCCGAACGTCTTCGGCGGAGTTTCGGAGCCGCTCGATCAAGCGGCCGTGGGCGGCGTGTTTGTCGGCCATGGCGGAGATTCTATTCGCGCCGCCCGGTCGTGATGCCCTTTCGAATCGCCGCTTCCGGCGCTCGATCGTCGTAGACGATCCGGCCTCCTTCCGAAGAGACGCCGAGCTTCTTCCAAAGATCCTTCAGATCGACGTCCATCGGCGCCCGACCCATTTTCTCGTACAGCTCCTGCAGCACCGGCACGCCCGTCGCGCGATCGCCGGCTTCCAGCGCGCGCTCGATCGGCCACGACACGGTGATGTTGCCTCCCGCCTTCACGATGCCGCGCAGAGCGTCGTCGAAGGACTTCCGGTTGCCCGTGCGCTCGCGGATCCCGACGTCAGCGAGGAAGCAGAAGACCGCGCCTCCCCAGTAAGTCGCGCCCCAGCTTCGCGCCTCGTCGAGCCCCCGGCCTCCCATCCCGCCGACTCCCTTGGGCAGGCCCCAGAGGAGCCACTTCCAGATGTCGTCGCCCGGAATCAGGCCCGCACGCGATCGCACCAGCGGCTCGACGTACGTCGCCAGGCCCTCCTCGATCCACTCGTGGCTCGTCATCGACGGAAACGCCGTGTGCACCATCTCGTGCACGAGGACCCAGTTCGACACCAGGTCCTCTGCCGTCGCGTCTTCGCCGACGGCGATCGAGATCGTCACGCCGTCGCGTCGCCCGAACGTGCGGCCGCCGGAGATGTTGCCCGAACCTCCGGCGCGGATTCCGAGATCCAGATGCCGCACGGGAAACTCGCCGTAGTACGCCGCCACGGCGCGGCCGGCCGTCTCGACCCACGAGCGCATAGCCGCCTCGGAAAGCGAAGGATGCGCGCCCTCGATCGACACGTCGATCGTCGCGCCGGGGACTTCGATTCGGATCGCCGCCGCGAGTGCCAGGGGAAGGAGAAGGCTCAGCGCCTAGCGCCTTTCCATCGGCACGAACCCGCGCTCGCCTTCGCCCAGGTAAACCTGGCGGGGCCGCGCGATCTTCTCCTCCGGATCCTCGAGCAGCTCCTCCCATTGCGCGAGCCACCCCGACGTGCGCGGAATGGCGAAGAGCACCGTGAAGGCGGCCGTCGGGATGCCGATCGCCTGGTAGATCAGGCCCGAATAGAAGTCGACGTTGGGGTAGAGCTTGCGCTTGACGAAGTACTCGTCCTGGAGCGCGATGCGCTCGAGCTCGAGTGCGATGTCGAGCAGAGGATTGCGGCCGGTGACCTGGAAGACCTCCTCGGCCATCCGCTTGATGATCTTGGCCCGCGGGTCGAAGTTCTTGTAGACGCGGTGGCCGAATCCCATCAGGCGCTTCTCGCCCTTGCCTTCCTTGACCTCCTGGATGAACTCCGGAACGCGCGTGACCGATCCGATCTCCTCCAGCATCTTCAGGACTTCCTCGTTCGCGCCTCCGTGCAGCGGACCGTAGAGCGCGGCGGCCGCGCCGGCCACCGCGGAATAGGGATCCGTGTGCGCCGAACCGATGCCCCGCATCGCGTTTGTGCCGCAGTTCTGCTCGTGGTCGGCGTGGAGGATGAAGAGGACGTCGAGCGCGCGGACGAGGACCGGGTTGGGTTTGTAATCCTCGGCGGGCGTCTTGAAAAGCATGGTCAGGAAGTTCGCACTGTAATCCAGGGCATTGGAGGGGTAGACGTACGGCATCCCCATCGAGTGCTTGTAGGCGAAGGCCGCGATCGTCGGCATCTTGGCGATCAGGCGGTGGATCTGCTTGGTGCGGATCGCGGGATCGTGGACGTCGCGCGCCTCGGGATAGAAGGTCGACATCGCGGCCACCGTCGCGATCAGCATCCCCATGGGATGCGCGTCGTAGTTGAACGCGTCCATGACCTTCTTCAGGCTCTCGTGGATCATCGTGTGGTACGTGATGGCGTGGACCCACTCCTCGTACTGCTTGCGGTTCGGCAACTCGCCGTAGAGAAGCAGGTACGCGACCTCGAGGTATGTGCACTTCTCCGCCAGGACCTCGATCGGATAGCCGCGATAACGCAGGATCCCCTTGTCGCCGTCGATGAAGGTGATGCGGCTGGTGCACGACGCCGTGTTCAGGAACGCCGGGTCGTAGGACATCAGACCGAAGTCGTCGGGCCCCGTCTTGATCTGCCTCAGGTCAAGGGCGCGGAGCGTCCCGTTGACGATCGGGACCTCGTAGACCTTTCCGGTGCGCTGGTCCGTGATCGAGAGCGCGTCGCGCCGGCCCTTGGTCTTCTCCGACTGCTCCTCGGTCTTCGTCGCTTCCACGGTGCCCATGAAGCCTCCGATCCTATTCTCTAGCCCTATTCTCTACCGGGTCGCTCCGGAACCCGGAAGCGATTCGGGCGTCTCTGAAGGGTCGATTAAAGGAGATCCGAATGCCGATCGCCGCGCTCCTGCTCTCGCTGCTCTTCGCTCCCGCACCCGACGGCGTCCCCGACGCGGATCGGACGCGGCTTTCGGAAGCCTTTCGCCTGGCGCGGGAGACCGGGGATGCGGTGTGGCCGGGCTGGAGCGGGGCGCCGTTCGCGGTCCTCCTCGTTACCCCGGAGCGGGAGTTCTTCATCGGCCACCCGCACCCGCCGGCGGATGCGCGGAATCTGGGAAAGGACGACCTGCTCGAAGCGGACGTCTTTGCGCGGCCCCGGACGTTTCCGACCGGCTTCCTCGCGACGTTTCCGGTCGCAGGCGTTTCCACCATCGTCGTCGGCCAGCGCGCGAACACCAATGTCGCCTCTTCTACGGATTGGGTCCTGAAGGTCGTGCACGAGCACTTTCACCAGCTTCAGGATTCCCAGCCCGGTTTCTACGAAAAAGCGCTCGCTCTCGACCTGGCCCGAGGCGACACCACCGGGATGTGGATGCTGAATTTCCCCTTCCCTTACGAGGCGCCTTCCGTGGACGCGTCGTTCGCCGCCGCGGCGAAGGCGTTGCGGAACGGCTTACGGGGCGGCGATCGCGCCAGCTATCGCGCCGCGCGAGAGAGACTGCGAAAGCCTCTCCTCGCGGACGCGCGCCGGTACCTCGACTTCCAGGTCTGGAAAGAGGGCGTGGCGCGGTACACGGAGATCCGAATGGCGGAGAAGGCGGCGGCGGCGTTTGCGCCGAGCGCGGCGTTCCGGGCGCTGCCCGATTTCGTGCCCTACGCGAAGGCCGCGGCGGCGCTGCACGAGGAGGTGCTCCGCGACCTCGAGAAGGGCGACCTCGCGGGAATGAAACGGCTGATCTTCTATTCCTACGGCGCGGGCGAAGCGCTCTGGCTCGATGACGAACGGCCCTGCTGGAAGGACGGATACCTTCGAACGTTGTTTTCGCTGGAGCCCGCGTTCGCCGCGGACGCGCCATGCGGGAGGGACTCGCTAAGATAAGCCCGCGTGAAGAGTCTGCAGGATACCTACGCGCCGAACAACCGCTGCTTCGGCTGCGGACCCGCGAACGACCAGGGCCTGCGCATCAAGAGCTTCCCCGACGGCGACACCGTGGTCGCCGAGTGGCGGCCTCAGCCCTACCACGTCGCCTTCGAGGGGATCTTGAACGGAGGAATCTGCGGGGCGCTCCTCGACTGCAACAGCAACTGGGCAGCCGCGTACCACCTCATGAAACAGAGCGGCGCCGATACGCCTCCCTGCACCGTCACCGCCGACTTCCACGTCCGGCTCAAGCGTCCCACGCCGATGGACGGGACCGTCAAGGTGACTTCCCGCGTGGTCGAATCGAAGGACGATCGCGCGGTCGTCGACGCCACGCTGGAGGCCGGCGGCCACGTCACGGCGACCTGCCGGGGAACGTTCGTCGCCGTCAAACCGGGACATCCCGCGTACCACCGATGGTAGGCCGCGGTCTCTCACGGCGCGTGCTCGCCCTGACCGTTCTCGGCGCGCTGCTGGCCACACGAGCGCGCACCGAGGATTCGCAAGTCGAGAAGCACAGGATCACATTTCGCGGAAAGCCCCGGGAGTACTTCCTCTACGTGCCGCCCGGAGTCTCGGCCGACCACCCGGCGCCTCTGCTCATGACGCTGCACGGATCGGGCGGAAAGGGCAGCACGTTTCCGGAAGCGTGGAAGGATCTCGCCGACAAGGAAGGCATCGTCGTCGTCGGCCCCAACTCGATCGAGTCGGCTCGCTGGGATGCGACCGAGGACGGGCCGCAGTTCCTGCACGAGGTGATCGAGGAGGTCCGATCGAAAAACCCGATCGACGGACGGCGGATGTACCTTTTCGGCCACTCGGCGGGCGCGGTCCACGGTCTCCAGATGGCGGCGCTCGAGTCCGAGTATTTCGCCGCGGCCGTGATGTCGGCCGGGGCAATCGAGCCGGCCTACTTCAAGATCTTCGACTACGCCGACCGCAAGATCCCGATGGGCATCGTCATCGGCACCAGGGACCCGCTCTTCCCTCTCTCGCTCGTCCGGCCCGTGGCCGAAGCGCTCAAGTCCCGCGGATTCCCGGTCGCCGTCGACGAGATCCCGGGCCACGACCACAACTACCGGAAGCGCTCCCAGGAGATCAACGACTGGGCCTGGAAGTTCATGTCGCCCGTCCATCTGGATGCGGAGCCGCGGTACCGGGATTACGTGAAGCCGTAGGCAGGCATACGCGAAGGAGACCCAAGCAATCTCCCTCTCCCCCCTCGGGGGGAGAGGGTAGGGGTGAGGGGGTCACTTGCCCCCTTTCTGGATCTCGATGTTGCCGTTGGAGTCGGAAAGCGTGAGCGGGCATTTGCCGTCGCCGATCTTCCCCTCGAGCGCCTCGGTCGTGAACGTGCCCGAGGTCGTCAGAGGCAACTCGCTGCGGATCTTGCCGAAGGACGTGCGGGCGTCCACCGCGTAGCCTCCTCCCTCCGGAAGGAACACGCGGATCGGGCCGAAGGAGTTCTTCAGCGACACCGGAGCGCAGGCGCCGGCCTTCGCGGGCGTGACGTGGACCTCGATCGACCCGTTGGAGTTGTCTACGTCCACCCTCCCGCCCACGCCGTTGACGAGGACCTGGGAGAAAGAGGTCCGGATGTTCGCGGCACCCTGGATCGCCGACGCGCGGACGCCGCCGTTGGCGTTCTCGACAGTGAGGTCGCCCTGGATCCGGTCGGCCTCGGCCAGGCCGAAGCTGGTGCGGAGGTTCGCTGACGCGCCGATGTCGGCGGCGGAGACTTCGCCGTTCTGCGACCGCACGCGCAGCCCCTTCTTGACCTTTGACGCGCGGATCTTGCCGAAGGAGCCTTCAAGCTCGGCCGAACCCGTGACGTTCTCGAGCGTCACCGCGCCGTTGTTGTTGTTGATCGACACGTCCCCCGTGACTCCCGCGGCCTCCACCGTTCCGAACGAGTTCGTGACGTTCAGGTTGCCGGTGACATCCTGCGCTTCGACGCTGCCGTTGCCTCCGGAGATCTGGGTCGCCCCCTGGATCTTCCTGACCACGATGCTCCCGAAGCGGTTGCGGATCGTGGCGGGTCCGCCGACGTCGGTCACGAGGATCGAGCCGTTAGCGCCGGTGACGTCCGCCGGTCCGGCGTGCCGCAGCAGCTCGATCGCGCCGAAGCTCGTGTCGATCCGCGACGTGCCCTTGCCGTCGTGGACGGCGACCTTACCGTTCGCGTTGGACACGGTCGTATCGGCCTTCACGCCGTCGATCGTCACGTCGCCGAACCTGTTGCGCGCCGTCACGGGCATGGTCTCCGGCGCGACGATGTCGAAGTCCACGGCGTACGAGATGTGCCCGGACCCGGTGAAGTGCCACTTCTTCTCGGGATACCGCGTCCGGACCACGATCGCGCCTCCGCTGTCCTCGACCGAAATGGCGATGCCTTCGCCGAACTTCTGCGCGCCCTCGGCGTCGGAGGAGGACACCGTGATGCGCGCCTTCACCTGGATCTCGGGCAGCTTGTGGGTGGTGATGCGGATGGCGCCCTGGCTGTGCTCGATGTCGAGCTTCTGGCCCGCCTTGACCGGGAGCGTGCGCGAGAAGTCCCGGTCGAAGTCGGAGCGCGGCTCGCGCTCGGCGCGCGCGGGAGGCGCCGCCAGGAGGAGAGCCGCGAGGACGGCCCCGGCGATGGAAACGCGAGAACGAATCATGATGGGACCTCTTTCATCAGGTTCTGCAGGGTCTGCTGTTTTTCGCGGTACATCGCGAGCAGCTCCCTGCGAAGGTGCGTGTTGAAGCGGTTTTCTTCGATGCCCGACTTCAGGTCCGCGATCGCGGAGTCGAGCAGCGCGAGCTTCTCCCGATAGTTGAGCATCACGGGCGACGTGGCCGACGCCAGGCGCGGCTCGGCGAGCTTCGAGAGCTTCTCGATCGAATCCAGGTACTGCTTCTCGGCGGCTTCGACCTCGTCGACCGCGCGCTCGGTCAGGAGAGGATCCTTCGTCGTCTGCCAGCTCGTCAGAGGCTCGCGGCCGCGGCTGTTGCGGAAGACCCACAGGCCCGCCGACGCGAGAACGAAGAGCGAAGCGATCGCGAGGCCCGGCAACGCCCGGGAGAAGAAGCCCGCGCGCGAGACCCGCGGCCGCTGCGACTCCTCGGCGAGCTGCTGGCGGATCTTCGGCCAGAGCTCCGGCGAGGCCCAGCGCTTCCGGAGCGCGGGGGCGGCCGCCGACACCTGCGCCCACTCGGCGAGCTCTCGGGCGCACGCGGGGCAGGAAGCGGCGTGCTCTTCGAAGGCGGCGCGGAGCTCGGGAGAGTCCCCGCGCAGAGCCTTCTCGAGATCGCGGCAGCCTGCCTTCACGAGGAAGCCCCCGCCGGCGCGAAGGCGCCGGTCGCGCGCAGACTCTCCTGAAGCCGGCGCCGCGCGCGGAAGAGAAACGTCCGGGAAGTCGCTTCGGGAACCTCGAGAATCTCGGCCGCCTCGCGGTGCGTGAATCCTTCGACCTCGCACAGGAGAAACGCCGCGCGCTCGCTGGCCGGAAGCCTCCGGAGCTCCGCCTCGAGGGCGAGACGCATCGGATGATCCGTCTCCCCGGACGAAGCGAGCGCGAGCCTGGCCGGAAGCGGCGCTTCGGCGCGTCGCGTCCGGCGCCGAATCTGGTCGTAGCAGGTGTTGACGAGGATCCGGTAGATCCAGGTCGTCGGAGACGCGCCTCCGCGGAACCCCGAAGCGCCGCGATAAACCTTCAGGAACGTCTCCTGAACCGCGTCCTCCGCGTCGGCGACGCTTCCGAGAAGGTTGGCCGCGATCGACTTCATGCGTTCTCCGTGTGCCTGAAAGAGCCGCTCGAAGGCCGGCAGACTGCCCTGGGCGAGCTCCGAGACCGCCGCTTCTTCGCCGGGTCGGGAGTCGGTGCCTGACAGTGCGAACTCCTTTGTGCTCTGTGCGATGCGAACGATCGGATCCAGACTACACCCGCCTCCGAGACCAGCGAAAAAGCCATGATCCGGTTGCTTAGACGACGGGGGGAAGCGTTTCGTTTTGGAGGCGAGGGGAATTCGACTAGGCGGGGCGCTTGCGGGCTCGGGCGGACACGACGGCGGCGAAGCCGGCGCCGAACAGCAGGCCGAGAAGGACGCCGGCCAGGAACCGACGACTCGAGAACACATCACGGGCCAGCGCGATGTAACGGTTTCCCTTCGGCGCTCGACCGATCAGATACGCGGTGATCGAGTCCGCCTGCTCACGCGTCAGCTTGAGGCTTGGCATCTGGGCGTTCGGCGCGTCGAACTTCGGATAGAGGAGGCGATTGACGACCCAGAGGCGGATCCGCTCGTCGGGGTCCGTCGCGGCGAGTATCTCCTTCCGGGCCGGAGCGCCCTCCTGGACCGTCGTGTCGGGGATCGCGTCGAGCTGGGCGATCAGTTTGCCGTAGTCCGGATGAAGCACGCGGCTCTGGACGCGGGTCACCAGGGAGTTTCGGTCGAGCGCCGGCCCCTGCGTGCCTCCCCTCCCGTTCAGGGAGTGGCACTTCAGGCATCCGTAAGTCGTGATGAGCTCGGCCGGACCTGCTCCACGTCCGATGATGCGCGAGTGCGCGTGGCTCGGGTCGTAGCGCGTGGCCATGAGTACGCCCGAGCCTCCGACGGGCATGATTGGCGTGAAGTACAGGCCGTCCGACGCGAGCGCGAGACCCACGACCGCCTGGCCCGGCTGCTTGCTCTCGAGCTTGACGAGAAACCCGGGGCTGCCGAGGACCATGTTCTTGGTCAGGTCGTAGTCGAGCATGAACACGCCCGGTCGGTTCTCGCCGGCGTTGGCGTCGGAAACGGCGATCAAGAATCGCGCGTCCGGCTTGGGCGCCAGCACGTCCTGGTCCGCCGGCGCGTAGGCCACCTGGACCGGGCAGATCGTGGGCGTGAAGACTGCGATTGCGTTCGCGGCGATCGAGCCGTCGCTTCCGTCCCATCCGTAATCGGTCCCCGAGCGGACCTCGAGGAACCGATCGAGATCCACGCCGTTCTCGGCGGCGAAGACCCGGTCGCCGACGACCGCCAGGCCGAAGGTGTTGCGCAGGCCGTACGCGTAGACATAGGCCGCCTTCCCTCCCGACGACGCGAAGGGATTGCCCGGATACGGCTTGCCGTCCAGCGTCATCCGCAGCATCTTGCCGAGACTCTTCTCGAGCGAGCGGGAGGCCGCAGGATCTCCGCCGTCTCCGACGCTGACGAAGACGCTGTTCTCCTTCACGAAACAGTTTCCGATCTGGTGCGAGAAAGCTGAGGTATCGCTCCGGAAGAGATCGAGGTAGTCCTCGCGCCCGGAGGCAGCGCCTTCGAACGTGCCGGGTTTCGCGGAGAAGCGACTGACGCCGTTTCGAAGGATCCCCATCTTGTCGCGATAGGCGTAGGTCACGAAGACCTGGCCCTGATCCGGCGCCAGGCACACTCCCGCCATGCCCGCCTCTCCGCGGTCGTCGGGCCACTCGACCTCGGGCTTGAAGGTTTCGATCCGGGCGAAGTCGGAAACGCTCCAGTCGTTGGCCACCGCCTTGATCGTTCCTCGAAGCTCCGTGACGAACATCCGTGGCGCCTTGAGATCCGAGCCCGGGTTCGGAACGACGGCGATGCTCGTCGGCATCGAGAATCCCCGGGCCGCGATCCTGAGCGAATAGCCGTCCTGCACGGCCCAGTCCTGCAGCGGGTCCGCCTTCGGCTCGTCGCCGCGGAGCGTTCCCGCCGCGCCGAAGCACAGGATTCCGGCAACCGCGCATGCGAGGAATTTGCGACTCGGGCGGGGCGAGGGCGCGCCGAGTCGGAGAAGTGAGAGCATCCGTTTGGGAGCAGGAATCTTAGCACGGAGGATTCGCGCATGAGACTGCAGGCGGCGGTTCCCTTTGTGGGCATAGCGCTCCTCCTGGGCGCCGGCACGGCGCGGGCGCAGACGGCGGTCTTCGTCGTGCGCCACGCCGAGAAGTTCTCCGATACCGACGAGCGCCTCACGGAGGCCGGTAAGGCGCGCGCCCGGAGGCTCGCCGCGATGCTCGGGGGCTCGGGGATATCGGCGATCTACTCCACCGCCACGGAGCGCACGCTCGGAACGGCGCAGCCTCTGGCCGACCGGCTCCAGGTTGCGGTCGCGATCTACGACCGGAGAGCCTCGCTCGCCGAGCGGATCCGCGCGGAGAGACCCAACGACGTCATTCTCGTCGTCGGCCACAGCAACACGGTCCCCGATCTGCTCAAGGCTTTCGGCTGCGCGGAAGCGGTCACGATCGCCGACGACGAGTACGACAATTTGTTCGTCGTCGTGCCGAAGAAGGACGGCAAGGCGACGCTGTTGCGGCTGCGGTATTGATCGGGCGGGGACGAGCCTCGCCCCTACGACGTCGGGCAGCCCTTGGGGCCGCCTCACAACCCGGCCGGCTTGCCCTTGTTCTGCTCGTCGAGCCACTTCTGGAGCGGAGCGAAATAGTCGCGGATCGCCGAGGCGTCCATCTCGCGCTGTCCGGTCAGCGTCTCCAGCGCGTCCGGCCACGGACGCGACTGCCCCATCGCCAGCGTGTCCGCGAGCCGCTTGCCCGCCGCCTTGTTGCCGTAGATCGAGCAGCGGTTCAGAGGTTTCGTGCAGCCGGCGATCTTCGTCAACGCGCGGTGGAACTGGAACTGCAGGATGTCCGCCAGGAAATAGCGTGTGTAGGGAACACCCGCCGGCACGTGATACTTGGCGCCCGGATCGAAGTCCGATTCGCTCCTCGCCACCGCCGGCGCGATCCCCTGGTACTTCAGGCGCAGGTCCCACCACGCCTTGTTGTACTGGCTCGGCGGGATCTCGCCCGAGAAAACCTTCCACCGCCACTGGTCGATCAGGAGTCCGAAGGGCAGGAACGCGATCTTCTCGAGGGCCTTTTTCAGGAGCAATCCGATGTCCTTGGACGGATCCGGCGACGAGGGCAGGAGACCCAACTGGACGAGATACTCCGGCGTCACCGAGAGCGCGACCGTATCGCCGATCGCCTCGTGGAATCCGTCGTTGGCGCTGTCGCGGAAGAGCGGCGGCTGCTGCCGGTAGGCGCGCTGGTAGTAGTTGTGGCCGAGCTCGTGGTGGATCGTCGTGAAGTCTTCGCCGGTGATGTCGATGCACATTTTGATCCGCAGGTCCTGGTCGTAGTCGATGTCCCACGCGCTCGCGTGGCAGACGACCTCGCGGTCCTTCGGCTTGGTCAGCATGGATCGCTCCCAGAACGTCTTGGGGAGCGGATCGAAGCCGAGCGACGAGAAGAACCCCTCGCCGTACTTGATCATCTGCGTCGGGTCGGTGTTCCGCGACTTCAGGATCTGCGTCAGGTCGTAGCCCGGGTCGGCCTCCTTCGGCGCCACGAGGGGGTAGACGTTGTCCCACGTCTGCGCCCACATGTTGCCGAGCAGGTGCGCCGGAATCGGGCCGTTGGCCGGAACCGCGTCGCCGTACTTCTCGCGCAGCTTCCAGCGCACGTACGCGTGAAGCGAGACGTAGAGCGGGCGGACCTGCTCCCACAGCCGGTCGAGCTCCTTCGCGAAGGCGTCGGGCGGCATGTCGTACTTGGACCGCCACATCGCGCCCGCGTCTTTGTAGCCGAGCTCCTTCGCGCCCTTGTTTGCGAGCTCGACGTAGCGCTGGAAGAGCGGCTTGATCGGCGGCGCGATCGTGTGCCAGCCGGCCCAGACGTCGAGGAGCTCCTTCGCGTCCCGCGAGCTCGCCATGATCTTGGTGATCTCTTCGAGATCCAGGCACTGGTCCTTCGTCCGGCAGTACTTGCCCTTGCCGTACATGCCTTCCATCGCCGCGGAGACGCGCGTCAGCTCCGCGGCCTCGGCCGGATCCGACGGAGTCGCCACCGTCAGGGCGAGCTTCAGGAGCTTCAACTTGCGGGCGGTGACGTCCGGCAGCTTCAGGCCGTCGAAACGCGTCGCCTTCTTGGCGTACTCAACTCCCGCGGTGATCGCCTTCTCGTTGGCCTGGGCTGCCAGGACCTCGGTGTCGTCGGTGATGAATGTGGACTTGACCCAGTCCGCCCGGCTCGCGTCGATCCAGAGCTTGAGGAGTTTCTGCTCGGCCTCGTCGACGAACTTCGTCGCCTCCTCGGCCGTCGGTGGCTGCGATGCAGTCTGCGCCGTCGCCATGTCAGCGGTCCCCGCCAACGAGGTCGCCAAGCAGGCCGCACCCACGAGTCTGGAGACTCTGATTCGCATTCCGTACTCCCATCCCGTGTTTCGCTTCGCGCAACAAGCGGATGAATCTACAACAGGCGGCGGGAGCGGGAAAAGTCGGACCGCCCGGTCTAGTTCACCCGGACGAAGTCGATGAAACCGCGTTCGACGTCGGTCGAGATGAGCTTGACGCGCAGTTTGTCGCCGACCTCGAGGCCGTCGAAACCGTGGACGAGCTTGCCTTCCGCCGGAGGCTGGAGAATGCGGACCCAGGTCCCTTTCTCCGACGCCCCGGTGACGACGCCGGCGAAGCGCTGGCCGATCTGCTTCTCGAGCAGGAGCGCCGCCGCGGCCTTGCGCACGAGGCGCTCGACCTTGTCGGCGTCGTCCTCCTGCTCGGTGCATTGGGCGGCCAGCGGCGACAGCTCGGCGGGAGGATAGGGCGTGGGCTCGCCGGCGAGTGCGGCCTTGAGCAGCCGCTGCGTGATGAGGTCGGGAAAGCGGCGGTTGGGCGCGGTCGAGTGCGTGTAGTCGCGGACGGCGAGACCGAAGTGGCCGATCGCCGTCTGGCCGGGGCGCTCGACCACGTACTCGCCCGCGCCCATTAGCTTCACGATCACCAGCGAGAGGTCCGGGAACCGCAGCGGATCGGCCTTGCGGCGCTTGCGCAGGAAGGCTTCGAGCGCCCGACTGTCGGGCTCCGCGGGGAGACGTTCGCCGATCTCGGCCGCGACGGCCACGATCTTCTGCCATCTCTCCGGAGACCGCACGACGCGGCGCAGCGACGTGAATCCCTTCGACGCGAGAAACCGGGCCGTCACGCCGTTGGCCGCGATCATGAAGTCTTCGATGAGCTGCCGGGCGCGGTTCTTCGCCTGCACCGCCAGGCCCACGATCTCGTCGTTGGCGAAGACGGCCTTCGGCTCGATGGTCTCGAGGTCCAGCGCTCCCTCTTCTTCCCGGCGCCCGCGAAGGGTCTGCGCGACGGAGTCCTGGAGGCGGAGCTGGTCGATGGCTCCTGGAAGGTTCTGCGCCTTTTCGGGAAAGTCGCCGTCGGTCAGTCCCACCGAAACGGAGTCGTAGGCGAGCTGCGCCTGATTGTGGACGACCGCCCGATAGATGTCGGAGCGTGCCAGCGACCCGTCCTTCGCGACGTCCATCTCGACGACGAGCGCGAGCCGGTCCGTCCCCTCGTTTAAAGACGTCAGGTCGGTGGACAGCTTCTCCGGAAGCATCGGAAAGATCTCGGCCGCGGTATAGACCGACGTCGTGTTCCGGCGCGCGTGCGCGTCGAGAGCCGTTCCCTTCGCGACGAGGGAATCCACGTCGGCCACGGCCACGAAGATCCGCGTGGCGCCGTTGGCGCCGGGCTCGGCCAGCGTCAGCTGATCCAGATCCCGTGAGTCGTCGTTGTCGATCGACATCCACGGCCGCCCGCGCATGTCCCGCAGCCCCGGTACCGCGGTCGGAGAGGCGGGACTGCGGATCGAGTCGAGCTCGGCGAGCGCGTCCCGGGAAAAGTCGGGCTCCAGCCCCTTCTCGACCATGGCCTTGCGAGCGATCCGCTTCAGGTCCGCGCGGTCGTGCCGGCCGTTGCGACTCACGGCGGCGACTCTATCCGAAGGTCGCGGTCGTAAGATCCGGCACGTGGCCGACCGATCGCCGCGTTTCTACGCCGGGCTCTCGATCGCGGCCGCCGTCGTCACCATCGTTCTGAAGCTCGCGGCATGGAGGCTGACCGGCTCGGTCGGCCTGCTCTCCGACGCGGCCGAGTCGGTCGTGAACCTCGCCGCCGCCCTGATCGCGCTGTGGGCACTGACGGTCGCGGCGAAACCCGCCGACGAGAGCCACGCGTTCGGATACACGAAGGCTGAGTACTTCGCGAGCGGCGCGGAAGGATTCTTGATCCTCGTCGCCGCGGTCGGGATCGTGATCGAGGCGATCAAGCGCTGGCAGAATCCCCAACCCATCGAGGCTCCGTGGCTCGGCATCGCCGTCTCCGCGGCGGCATCGGCGATCAACGGAGTCGTGGGGGTCACGCTGCTTCGCGCCGGAAAGCGGCTTCGATCGATCACGCTGCGCGCCGACGGCCACCACTTGCTGACCGACGTCTGGACCTCCGCCGGCGTCATCGTCGGCATCGGCCTCGTCGCCTTGACCGGATGGTTGCGCCTCGATCCTTTGATTGCCATCGCCGTGGCGGTCAACATCGTCTGGACCGGCTGGAAGCTGGTCCGCGAGACGGGCCTCGGCCTGCTCGACACGTCACTGCCCGAGGACGAGCGCCGGGAGGTGACCCGGGCGCTCGCGCCCTTCCAGGAACAGGGGATCCTCTTTCATGCCGTCTGGACGCGGGGCGCCGGCACGCGGCGTTTCGTGTCCATGCACGTCCTCGTTCCCGGAAGCTGGACGGTGCAGAAGGGGCACGACCTCTGCGAGGACATCGAGGCGAAGGTGCGCGAGGCCCTTCCGCAGGCGCACGTCTTCACGCATCTGGAGCCTCGCGAGGACCCCGTATCCTGGGACGACCGGCGGCTCGACCG
Organism: Acidobacteriota bacterium; assembly: GCA_046725935.1. Lineage (GTDB taxonomy): Bacteria > Acidobacteriota > Thermoanaerobaculia > UBA5066 > Gp7-AA6 > DAHUXD01. The sequence continues at coordinate 17,295 of JBKOZO010000220.1, forward strand.
CGGCCAGGCGTCGGACCGAGCCCGTTAGGATGTCGGCATGAACGCCGACGAGCTTCGCGCGCTGCAGAGTCCGCTCAAGGAACGCTACAAGGAGAAGCCCGAGGCCGCGCTCGTGACACTGAAGGCGCGAGGCCGGATCGGCGAGAACGTGACCTGCAAGGTCGAGACGGGCAAGGCGCTCGTCGCCGCCGGGCTGCACCCGGCCACCGGAGGAGACGGAGTGGCCGCGTGCTCCGGCGACATGCTCCTCGAAGCGCTCGCCGCGTGCGCGGGCGTGACGATAGCGGCCGTGGCGACGGCGCTGGGGATTGCGATCCGCGACGGCCTCGTCGAGGCGGAGGGCGATCTGGATTTCCGCGGCACGCTGGGCGTCTCGAAGGACGTTCCCGTCGGATTCCAGGCGATCCGTCTGCGCTTCGACCTGGACGCCAACGCCACCGAGGAGCAGCTCGCCAACCTCCAGCGACTGACGGAAAGGTACTGCGTCGTCTATCAGACGCTGCGGAGGCCACCCGAGATCGCCGTTTCGCGACGGCACTCGGGGGCCTCTTAGCCAGTCATCCTGAGAAGCGGAGCGACGAAGGATCCCGACCTCGACGAGGTCATCGCGCTTCGAGTCCGGGATCCCTCGCTGCGCTCGGGATGACGGTTGGGGGGCGACGTGTCAGTCGTCGCGCTGGTATGGAAACTGGAGCGGCTCCCGCGCGTTGAACTTCACGACGTCGAAGTGGGGCGACAGATCGAAGTCCTGGGGCACGCAGAGGCTCGGGTGCCGCGCCTTGAGGAATCCGCTGTAGGCCGTCCGCGTCGGGCGTCCGAAGACCGCTTCGCGCAGGCGACCGCGCTTGACGGCGCGCCGGCGGATGTGGAGCGGCAGGATCGACAGCCCGACTTTCGCAAACGCCTCCGCCAGGAACGAGGAGCAGATCGTCTCGGTGTCCTTGCCGCTGCCGAAGTGGAGAGCGTCCTCGCGCAGGCGCATCGGGATCAGCCGCAGCGGCATCAGGTAGCGGAACAGATCCAGGATGTTCCGGCGGTCGTAATGAAATCCCATGCGTGTGATGACCTCGTCGAGCACGGTCGCGATCTGGACCGGCGTCAGTCCCAACGGGCGGCAGACGCGGATGTTGAAGTCGATGTACTTCACCAGCGGCGAGAGAACGACGCCCTTGTCCACCAGGGCCTCGAGGACGAGATACCGCGCCTCCTTGCCGAACTGCCGCCGGATCTCGTCGCGCCGCGAGGGGTCGCGCAGAAAGCGGCTTCCCACGTAGATGGCGCTGTGGGACCACGGCGACATCGTGAGGTACTTGATGACCTGCGAGACCCTCTGGTCCCCGTCCACGAGCACGACGTCGCCGGGACGGATGCGGCTTTTGAGCTTCTCCGGGTCGTTGAAGACATAGCGCCGGTATTCGGCGCGGGGGCGCGTGATGCGCCCGACGAGCCACTCTCCGAACGCCTGTGCGGGGGAACGCACGCCTCCATTGTGCGCCCCTCCCATCTCCGCATCCCGGCCGGCGTTAACATGGGAGTCGTGGCCGGGCGCGCCGACTTCGTCCTCGAGGACTTCGAGCCCTCCTACCTTCGGCTCTGGCGAGATGGGCGAATGGCGGAGCGCGTCGAGGCGGCCCTGTCCGAGCTCGAAGACTGTCATGCCTGCCCGCGCAATTGCGGTGTCAACCGTCTGAAGAACGAGACGCGCGCCTGTAACACCGGCCGCTACGCGGTCGTCTCCTCCGCCTTCCCCCACTTCGGCGAGGAGGACTGTGTGCGCGGCTGGAACGGGTCGGGGACGATCTTCTTCGGGCTCTGCAATCTGCGATGCGCGTTCTGTCAGAACTGGGACATCTCGCAGCAGCGTGAAGGCCAGGAGCGCGGCCCCCAGGAGATCGCGAAGCTGATGCTCGAACTCCAGGAGCAGGGCTGCCACAACATCAACTTCGTCACGCCCGAGCACGTCGCGCCGCAGGTCATCGAGGCCGTCGCGGCGGCGATCCCGATGGGACTCCGCCTCCCGATCATCTACAACACGAGCGCCTACGACGCGATGACCTCGCTCCGCCACCTCGAAGGGATCGTGGACATCTATATGCCCGACTTCAAGTTCTGGAAGTCGGAGACGGCCGTCACGCTGTGCCGGGCGCGGGACTATCCGGAGCGCGCGCGGGAGGCGATCGCCGAGATGCACCGGCAGGTGGGGCCGTTGCGGTTCGGGCCTGACGGTCTCGCGCGCCGAGGCGTGCTCGTGCGGCATCTCGTCATGCCCGGCCAGACGGAAGAGGCGGCGTCGATCTTCGACTGGCTCGCGCGGGACCTCTCGTCCGACACGTACGTCAACGTCATGGCGCAGTACCGCCCGGAGCATCTCGTCGGAACTCCCGGCGCCGACGGCCGGGTGCGCTACGCCGGAATCGACCGGCGCCCCTACTCCACCGAGGTCGAGGCCGCCTTCGAAGCGGCGCGGCGCGCCGGCCTCTGGCGCTTCGACGAGCGACGACCGCTCCGCCCCCCAACTCGCCCGCGCGAGTTAGCGGTTGCTACGCTCCGCCGAGCGCCTGACGGACCGTGACGACGTCGACCAGGCCTGAGCAGCCGTAAAGCGCCGGGAGCACTCTCTCGGGCGGATACTTCCGCCGTAGCTCCGCCACCACCTCGGTGCCGGCGCGGTAGGCCGGCAAGTACATTCGTCCGAGGAGCGGGTGGCGTCCCCAGGCGCCCGAGAGCTTGTCGGCGCGCTCCTCGGAGACGAGGAAGTCCCGGCGGAGCGTCGCGGCGACGTCCTTCTGCGCCGCGCCTTCCTTCCAGGTCAGGTAGGACGACTGGTTCTTCGCATCGTCCTGCAGGAGCGCCAGCAGGACGCCGATCTGGAGGTCCTCGTCGGGCAGGTCCTCCACCTCGTCGACGCCCATCGCAATCAGGATCCCGTTGTTGGCGATGCCCTCGAAGAGCGCCGCCGCGCGCGAGTTCATCGTCAGGACGGTTCCCTCGAAGCCCACACGGCCCCGCACGTACAGCGCCTGGATCAGGGCCGACGTCGTGACGTGACCCGGCACGACCTCGTGCGAGACGAGCTGCATGAACTCCGGGACGCTGATGTCGAGGGACGCGTTGATCTCGTAGGTCGCCTCGTATTCGGGCGTGCCGTCGGGCTTGCGCGCGCGGCCGATGTAGTTCATCGAGCCCGAGAACCAGGCGTCGGCGATCGGCAGGAACCTCATGTTCGCGCGCGGGACGGCGCGCAGATCCGCGGGCAGATGCGACGCGAGGTATCGCGAGGTACCGGCGTCGCACTGGGCGATGAAGCCGTCGGCGATCGCCGAGATCGACTTCTTCGGGACCAGGCGCTCGCGGCGCCACGCGTCCACGGCGGAGAGCAGCCCGGCGCCGTCTTTCGACGGGTGACCCGCCTTCGCGAGAAGCGCCGCCACGCGCTCCCGTTTCTCTTCCGGGTGAGACGGCTCGGGCGGCTTGCCCGTCGAGCCGATCACGCAGCGCTCGTAGGGAACCGGCGGGCCCTGGCCCAGGATCTCCAAGACGAGGTCCCACATGACGGTCAGTGAGATTCCGAGGCCGTCGAAGTACGCGCCCCGCAGCCCGCCGAGCTTGCGGCCTTCCGACGCCATCGCGTCGATCGCGCCCTTCACGTCCACGGCCTCCAGGTACGCGTCGATCGCGGCGCGGTCCGGCGCCTTCGCCGAGACGCCTCCCGCCTCGCGGACCTTCTTCGCCGCCGGATTCGTGTACGCCTCGGGCAGCGGCTCGCCCGAGAACCACGAGTCGGCGATGAAGCGGCCGGTGCCGGAGGGATTCATCACGTCTCCGCCCCAGAGCGTGTCGATGCCGAGAATCGCGGTGGCGGTCGAGCGGGCGAGCGTGTCCATCAGGCGGTCCTATCCCTCTTCATCGAGCGGAACCAGAGGTAGAGGCAGAGGAGGACAAACCCGGTCGCGCTGACCAGTTGCGAGAGCGTCTCGTTGTCGTAGAAGGGCAATTGGATGAGGCTGTCTCGATACCATCCCTTCCCCGTCTTCTCGTCGTACGCGAAGAGTCGGAACCCTGCGCCGAAGACGCCGCCCAGGGCCCCCCCCGCCATGAGGCCCGACGCGATGATGATCGCCCGCTCGCGCATCGAGGCGCCGGCCGGGCCACCGACACGTTCGGACTTCTTCGTCACGAGGTGGGAAATCCATCCGCCGACCAGCGCAGGCGTGTTGAGCTCGAGCGGGAGGTACATACCCAGGGCGAACGTCAATGCCGGGACCCGGATCATTTCCATGACGACGGCGATGATCGCTCCCGCCGCGAAGAGCAAATACGAAACCGGTTGCCGGCTCATGAACCGCTCCACGAGCTCCTTCATGATGGCGGCCTGGGGCGAGACCAGCACCTCTCGCGTGTCGCCGGGAGCTGGCTCGCCGAATTGAAACCCCTTCGCGAGCGCGACGATCACGAGGCCGACCACCACGGAGGAGACGAGGACGCCGTAGAACTTGACGCGCTCCTGAACGGCGGGTGTCGAGCCCAGCCAGTATCCGGTCTTCAGATCGGTGATCGTCTGGCCGGCCACCGAGAGCGCCGTGCACACCATTCCGGCGATCGCCATCACGAAGAACATTCCAGTGCGGCCCGAGACGCCGAACTCCAGCAGGACGACCGACGAGATGATGATCGTCAGCATCGTCATACCGGAGACGGGATTGCGCGCGACCGTCGCAATCGCGTTGGCGGCGACCGACGTGAAGAAGAAAGAGAAGACCAGTGTCAGCAGGAGGCCGATCAGCACGACGATGGCCGTGACGCCGAGATTGCCCAGGAACACGGCAACGGCGAGCGCGGTCACCACGACCCCGATCAGGATCTTCATGATCGCGACGTCCCGATCCGTGCGCTCCTGGCCCTCTCCCTCTCCGTGGCGAAACACCTTCGCGGCGATGGAAAAAGAGCCCATCACGATCTTCAACGACTTGAGGATCCCGAAGATCCCCGCGGTCGCGATCGCTCCCACGCCGACCAACCGGACGTACTTGACCATGATCTGTCCCGCCGCCATCTGGCCGATCGGGATCGTGGCGGGATAGAAGACCGTCTCCGGCGTCTGTTGACCGAAGAACCAGATCAGGGGGACCAGGACGAGATTGGAGAACAGTCCTCCCGCACACAGCCACATCGTCGGGCGCAGGCCGATCACGTATCCCAGGCCGAGGATGAACCCGATGGCGTCGAAGCGCAGGACCATCCTCGCCTTCTCGGCGAGCGCGTGGACCGCCGGCACGAACTGGAAGTCGAGAAACTCCTTCCAGACCTGGAAGGTCGTGACGAAGAAGTCGTAGATGCCGGCGATCGCCGTCGCTTCGAGGAGGAGCTTCGCCTGCGATCCGCCTTTCTCCCCCGTGACCAGGACCTCGGTGATCGCGGTCGCCTCGGGAAACGGGAACTGACCGTGCATGTCCCGCACGAAGTAGCGGCGCAGCGGGATGATGAACAGGACCCCCAAGCAGCCCCCGGCCAGACAAACGAAGATCGTCTGCCACGGGTGGGGGTCGAGCTTGAGCATGTAGAGCGCCGGAAGCGTGAAGATCGCGCCCGCGACGATGGACCCCGAGACGCCGCCGACTCCGGTGATGATCACGTTCTCGAGGATGGACGAGCGTCGGGGATAGACACGCGCCAGCCCGATCGCGAGGATCGAGATCGGGATCGCGGCCTCCATGACCTGGCCGACCTTCAGACCCGAGTACGCCGCGGCCGCGGTGAAGATCGCGCACAGAAACAGTCCCCAGAAGATCGACCGCGGCGTGGACTCGGGAAGGGACACGGACGGCGGGACGACGGGCTTGTAGGTCTCGCCGGGCGCGAGCGGCCGGTACGCGTTTTCCGGGAGCGACTTGTGCTCGGAAGCGTCCATCGAGACCTCCCAGCGGCTCTGCGCTATCTTTCGTACCGTCTCGGTGTCCGGGCCTGCCGCGGATTGACGCCGCGGAGTCTACCCGACTCCGGCAGAAAGGAGGTCTCCTGGGACTCTCCGGCGATTCGCGCCGCGCTTGGGCGATCTTCTTTGCGCGTGGCGTCCTCGGCCTGATCTTCTTCATGGCCGGCGCCTGGAAAACTTTCACGCTGACGCCGGCGGCTCACGCTCACAAGTGGTTCCTGGATCCCTATGCGGACACCTTCCTTCCCCGATGGTCGCTCTGGGCGACCGGCTTGACGATCCCGCTCGTCGAGCTCGTGGCCGGTTCGCTCGTCCTCGTCGGCTTCCGCGTACGCGAAGCGCTGATCGCTTTGGGCTTCGTGCTCCTCGTCGTGACGTTCGGGCATCTCTTGAAGGAGCCGCTCTACGAGTTCCACACCCACGTCATCCCCCGACTCGCCCTGCTTCTCTTCGTCCTGATGCTTCCCCGCGAAGACGACCGTTTTTCACTCGACCACTGGATCGCGCTCCGCCGCGCGGCCTGATCGAAAGGAGAGCCATGTCCCCGATCCGCGTTCTCGGTTTTGCCTCGTTCTTCGCAGCCTCGGCGCTTCTGGCGCAGGCGCCGAAACCGAATCCCGCCGCTCCTGCCCGTCCGCGCGCCGCCTCCGCGCCGGCGACCAATGCGACCGTCGACTCCGTCATCGCGGCGCTCTACGAGTCGGTGAGCCACGGAAACGACGCCGAGCCCAACTGGAACCTCATGCGGGAAGTCTTCCTGCCCGTCGGACAGCTGATCCCGCCCAAGCGCCCGCAGGAAGACCGCTTCACCGTTCTCGACGTCGACGGCTTCCAGGAGCGCGTCCGCAAGGGCGCGGCCGCGGCCAAGGCCAAGGGCGATCCGACCTCGTTCTTCGAGAAGGAGGTCGCGCGCCAGACGGACTGCTTCGGCAACGTCTGTCAGATCTTCTCGACCTACGAGGCGCGCCGCGATCCCTCCGACGCCAAGCCCTTCGTTAGCGGCATCAACTCGATCCAGCTCGTGCGGGACGAGACCGGCTGGCACATCGCGTCGGTCGTCTGGGACGTCGAGAGACCCGACAATCCGATCCCGTCCCAGTACGCGGCGAAGCCGAAGCCGTAGTCGCACGCCGCACGTGAGGAGATTTCTCGCGGGCCTCGCCCTCGCGGCCGCTGCGCCTCTGATCGCGCAGCCGGCTCGGACGCCCACACAGGCCCCGACTCCGACGCCCGCTCCACCGCAGATCGTCGGGCCCGACGGCCGCTCCGTGGACGCGATCGTGACGGCTCTCTATCAATCCGTCAGCTGCGGCCCCGAGGTCGAGCCCAACTGGGACCGCTTGGCGGTCCTCTTCCTGCCCGGGGCGAAGATCGTCCCTCCGAAGGGTAAAGCCGACGCCGCGATCACGGTCCTCGACCGCAATGCGTTCCGGGACCGCGTGAAGAACCTGCTGGCGAGCTGGAAACAGAAAGGCGAGTCCACCGCCCTCTACGAAAACGAGGTCGCGCGGCAGGAGCAATGTTTCGGCAACGTCTGCCAGATTTTTTCGACGTTCGAGACGCGACACGCGCCGGGAGACCCCAAGCCCATCTACCGCGGCATCCACTCGATTCAGCTCGTGCGCGACGGCACCCGCTGGTGGATCGTCTCCCTCGCCTGGGACGGAGAGAGGCCCGACAACCCGATTCCGCCGCAGTACGAGAAGCAATGAGCGCGTCCTCCCGAGCGAAGCGAGGGATCCCGGGCTAGTCGAGTACGGGATCCCTCGTCACTGCGCTCCTCGGGATGACGGCTCTTCGACTCAGTGAGACTGCCCGAGCTCCTTGGAGCGGGCGGTCGCCGCCTCGACCGCGTCCATCAGAATCGCCCGCAGGCGGTTGCGCTCGAGGCTGTGGAGCGCGGCGATTGCCGTACCGCCCGGAGACGTGACCATGTCCTTCATGACCGCGGGATGGATCTTCATCACCTCCGCCATCTTCGCGGCGCCCAGGACCGTCTGCACGGTCAGCGCCGCGGCGACGTCGCGCGACAGACCCACGCGCACGCCCGCGTCGGAAAGGCCCTCGACGATCTGGAAGACGTACATCGGACCGCTTCCGGAGAGTCCGGTCACGGCGTCGAGCTGATACTCCGGCAGCTCGACCACGAGGCCGATCGACTCGAAGATCTTGCGGGCCTCGGCCATCCGCGCGGCCGTCGCGTGCCGGCCGGCGCACAGGACGGTCGCCGAGAGTCGCACGACCGCGGCGACGTTGGGCATCGCACGCACGACCGGCACGCGATCGCCCACCAGCGCCTCGATGCGCGACGTCGGGAAGCCCGCCGCGATGGAGACGACCAGCCTCTCGCGCGAGAGGACCGGAGCGATCTCGCGCAGCACCGACTCCAGGATCTGCGGCTTGACCGCGAGGATCACGATGTCGGCCGCGCGTGCCGCCTCCCGGTTGGACGGAAGGACGCGGATGCCCAGCTCTTTGCGCAGCGCCGCGGCCTTGGCGGCCTTGGGGTGCGACGCGACGAGCCTTCCCCGCCGCCCCCAACCCGACGCTAGGATTCCCCGAAGGAGGGCCGATCCCATGTTGCCCGCGCCGAGCACGGCGATCCGCTTCTGTTCCATGGCGCGAGGATACGTCGGCCCGCGGGCCCCGGCCTCATTGCTATAGGCTGTTCCCAATCATTCCCTGACAGCCTCGTCCCCGAGGCAAAGGAGGGACTCGTGGGCAAGATCAACTTCGGCCGGGTGATCCTGGGCGGAATCCTCGCGGGCATCATCATCAACCTCTCGGAGTGGCTGATTCACGACGTGGTCATGAAGGAGCAGTTCCGGAGCGCGCTTCAGGCTCTGGGGAAGACTCCACCGGAATCGGGAGCCGCCATCTTCTGGTGGAACGTCTGGGGATTCATCGCGGGGATCACGGCGGTCTGGCTCTACGCCGCGATCCGGCCGCGGTACGGCCCCGGCCCGGCGACCGCCGCGCGCGCGGGAGTCGCGGTGTGGATCCTCTCGTGCGTGCTGATGACGATCGTGATGACGAACCTGGGCCTCTTCCCGTTCTCGGCGCTGGCCCTGATCTGGTTCCTGGTCGAAGACGTGGTTGCAACGATCGTCGGCGCCTGGGTCTATCGGGAGGCGGCTCCCTAGGTCACCCGAGAGCCTGCTTCAGGTCCTCGATCAGATCGTCGGGGTGCTCGAGGCCGACCGACACCCGCAGGAGATTCTCCGGCGTGGTCGAGCCGGAACCCTCGCTCGAGGCGCGATGCTCGATCAGGCTCTCGGTTCCTCCGAGGCTCGTGGCCACGACGAAGAGTTTCAGTCGCGAGACGACCCGCACGGCCTCGGCGCGCCCGCCGCGGACGCGGAAGGACAGCATCCCGCCGAACCCTTTCATCTGACGCTGCGCGACGTCGTGGCCCGGATGCGACTCGAGGCCCGGGTAGTGGACCGCCTCGACCTTCGAATGCGCCGCGAGGGCTCCGGCCACGGCCATCGCGTTGTCGGAGTGTTTCTCCATGCGGCACGGGAGCGTGCGGAGTCCGCGAAGCACGAGCCACGAGTTGAACGGCGAGGCGACACCTCCGAGGATGTAGCGGACGTGCTCGGCCTTCCCGTAGACGTCGTCCTTCGTCTTGAAGACGAGAGCGCCTCCCTGCTCGTCGCTGTGGCCCCCGAGATACTTCGTCGTCGAATGCAGGACGGCGTCGCACCCGAGCTCCAGCGGGCGCTGGAGCGCCGGCGTGGCGAACGTGCCGTCGACGATCAGGCGGGCGCCCGCGCCGTGCGCGATCTCGGAGAGGGCCTTCAAGTCCACGATCTTCATCAGCGGGTTCGACGGCGTCTCCGCCCAGATCAGCTTCGTGTCGGGTCGCAGCGCTTCGCGCACGGCCGAGAGATTCGCCATGTCCACGACCGACGACTCGACGGACCAGCGCGGCAGATAGTCTTGGGCCATGTGCCGGAACCCGTAGTAGGCGTCGTCGGGGAAGATCACGTGGGAAGCGGCGGGCAGCGCCTGGAGGTACGCCGCGCCCGCCGCCAGGCCCGAGGCGAACACGAGCGCCGCCTCGCCGCCTTCGATCGCCGCCAGCGCCTCGCACAGCCGCGCCTGCGTCGGGTTGGACTCGCGGATGTAGATGTGTCCGCCGGTCCGCTGTGCCTCGGGCCCGTGGACGAACGTCGTCGAAAGATGGATCGGCGGCGCCACGTCTCCCGACGGCGGCTCGGGCTCGGCCCCCGCGTGAACGGCCAGTGTCTCGAAGCGCATGGGCCCCTCCTGCCCCTTGTCATCCCGAGCGCAGCGAGGGATCCCATTCGGAGCGACATGAAGACTTCAAAGGGATCCCTCGTCGCTGCGCTCCTCGGGATGACAGGAGCGTACATCATCCCCCGACGGTGACCTCAGCGCTTGCGCGTCGCGCGGTAGACGCCGTCGGGCTGGACGACGAGAAGCTCGTCGACCGTGCCCTTCGCGTCGGGCAGGAAGCGAATCGAGTAGCCCGTCAGCTCCCGGAATCGGAATTCCGTTCCGCGATACGGCTCGAGGTGGTACTTGGGCTGCCCCGTGACGTCGGCCACGAGCGCATCGCCCTCGAGCGCGACGGACACCGTGACGGAGGGCTGATCGACGAGCACGTAGGTGCCTGTCAGCGTTTTCAAAAACGCCGGATCGGAGAGCCGCGCCGGAGGCTTCTTCGTGAAGACGATGTTGGAGACCCGCTCCTCGAGCGGCATCGCCAGGCTGTCCACATCGCCCTTGGTGTTCGTCCGGAAGAGGACGAAGAGCTTCTCCTCGGCCAGTGCCGGATCCACGGGGTTCGCGCGGAAGGTCTCGTAGTGCCAGTGCTCGAGCTTCATCGGGATGCCGTGGAACCTGGCCTCGAGGTTCGCCGCGCCGTCCCGGGACACCGAGACGGCCCCGTACGCCGGATGCTCGTAGTCACCCGTGTACTCGTCGAGAGCGTGCGCGGGCCTCGTGCCCTTCTTGCGCTCGAACGTCTCGAGCCCACCGGTCGCCTTCTCGGACGCCTTCTCTTCCTCGTCGGACCGGGCCTTGATCCGCGCGTCCCAGTCGATCGGGGGCAGGCCCTGCATCCGGTCGATCGCGACGCGCGTCACGATCTCGGGCAGCGGCGTGCCGTCCTTGTTGGAGAGCGCGACGACCCCGAGCTTCTCCGCCGGCAGAACCGTCACCATCGCCGTGAAGCCGTCGATTCCGCCCGAGTGCCAGACGCGCTTCTTTCCGCGGTACGACTGGACGGCCCAGCCGAGCCCGTAAGACGGAAGCACGATTTCCGGATCGGGCCCGGTCTCGGGCATCACCATCTGGGGCCGGTGCATCTCCTCGAGGTTCGCCCGGGAGACGATGCGCTGGCCGTCGACCGTTCCGTCGGAGAGGTGGAGACGGATCCACTTCGCCATGTCGGTGATGTTCGAGTTGATCGAGCCGGCGGGCCCCACGGCGTCGATGTTGCGGAAGGCGATTTCGCGGACCGCCTTGTCCTTGTCGCTCTCGTGGTACGGCAGCGCGAAGTCCGCCGTTTTCTTCGACTCCTCCACCGAGAGATTGCTCGACGTCATCCCGAGAGGGCCGAAGATGCGCCGGCGCACCATGTCTTCCCAGGACATCCCCGCGAGCTCGCCGGCGAGGTAGCCGGCGGTCATGAACATCAGGTTCTGGTACTGCCACTTCGCCCGGAAGTCGGCGTTGGGCTCGAGGTAGCGCAGGCGGTCGAAGATCTCCTTGCGCGAGAGCGGCGCGGCGTACCACATGAGGTCGTGGCGCGGCAGGCCGGAGCGGTGCGTCACGAGGTCGCGGGGCGTCATCCGTTCGGAGGCGACGACGTCCTCGACCTGGAAGGACGGCAGATACGTCCGCACGGGCTTGTCCCAGTCCAGACGCCCGTCGTCCACGAGCATGGCGAGCGTCATGGCGGTGAAGGCTTTCGTGGTGGATCCGATCGCGAAGATCGTGTCGGCCGTGACCGGCAGATTCTTCGAAACGTTGCGCAGCCCGTAGCCTTTTGCGAGGACCACCTGGCCATCCTTCACGATCGCGACGCCGAGACCGGGAACCTTCCATTCCTGCAGCGCCTTCTCGACGAACGCGTCGAACCCGTCCAGAGCTTCCGGCGCCTGGGCTCCCGCGACCGGAGCGCCGGCCTCGGCCTTGCGGGTGAGGCGAAACGGGAACTTCTGGCCGCCCTGCGTGAAATCGCCGGCGATCGAGCTTCCGTCGGATGACAACTTGCCATCGAAGGTCGGATCGCCGGGGATCCCCGAAATCGAGAAGCGCACCTCGTTTTCCTCGATCCGGAATCCCGTCAAAGCCAGCCCGCGGGCGCCCTGCGCCGGGATGTCGATCGAGCCGGTCCACCCGCCGCCCGGCGAAGAAGACAGCTGCACGTCCACGGCGAGCAACTGTCCCGGAAGCTCGATCGAGCCCGACCACCGCCCGGCAGCCGACGGGGCGTCGCCGAGCGCCGCCGACGCCGCCGCCAGGATCGTCCACGCGAGCAGTGACTTGCGCAGAGCGAGAGTCTTCATCCGAGGGCCTCCTCCCGGGAATGCGGATTTGTTCAGTGACTCTTTCACAGAATCCGCCTTCGCCGAAACCGCGTACCTGCTCTGGAATCTAAGCCCGGACGGCCGGGTTGTCGGCAGTCGTGGAGGACCCTTGCGTCGACATTTCGTGACGTTTTCGCTCCTGGCTCTCGTTCTCGTGGCCTTCGCCGCTCCCGCGCGGGGTGTCGAGCGCGCCAAGACAATCTTCGCCGGGGGATGCTTCTGGTGCGAGGAGACCGCCTTCGAGGGTCTGCCAGGCGTGATCTCGGTGATCTCCGGCTACACCGGAGGGACGAAGGTCAATCCGACCTACGAAGAGGTTTCCTCCGGCGGCACCGGCCATGCCGAGTCGGTCGAGGTCATCTACGACCCCGGCGTCATTTCCTACGAGAAGCTTCTCGAGGTCTTCTGGCACAACGTGGATCCACTCCAGTCGAACGGCCAGTTCTGCGATCACGGAGAGCAGTACCGTTCCGCGATCTTCTACGTCGACGAGGCCCAGAAGCGCGCGGCCGAGGCGTCGAAGGCGAAGCTCGAGCAGGAGCCGCGTTTCAGGGGCAAGATCGTGACGCAGATCGTGCCGGCGTCGACCTTCTATCCTGCGGAGGACTACCACCAGGACTACTACAAGAAGAACCCTATCCGGTACCGCCTCTATCGCCAGGGCTGCGGGCGCGACGCGCGGCTGAAGGAACTCTGGGGAGACGCGGCGGGGAGTCATCCATGAGGCTCGGCCGACTGCTGCTCGTTCTGCCCGCGGCCGCGATCACGTTCGCGGCGCTGGTCGCTCTGCGGTCGCCATCCGCCTCGCCGACTCCGGCGAAGCCGCCGGTCCCTCCGCCGTCCGGCGCGTTCCACAAGCCGTCGGATGCGGAGCTGCGCAAACGGCTCACGCCGCTCCAGTACGAGGTCACCCAGCACGAGGGCACCGAACGCGCGTTTTCCAATCAGTACTGGGACAACAAGAAGCCTGGAATCTACGTCGACATCGTTTCGGGCGAGGTGCTCTTCTCCTCGCTCGACAAGTACGACTCGGGCACCGGCTGGCCGAGCTTCTGGAAGCCGCTCGAGGAAGGCAACATCAAGACGGGAGCCAACATCAGCTTCGTCGGAAAGTGGGCGGAGGTCCGCTCGGCGCAGGCCGATTCGCACCTGGGGCACGTCTTCGATGACGGTCCCCCTCCCACGCACCTGCGCTACTGCATGAATTCCGCGGCCATGCGCTTCATCCCGGTCGAGGATCTGGAGAAAGAGGGATACGGGAAGTACAAGGTCCTGTTC
>JBKOZO010000221.1:0-13787 GCA_046725935.1 Acidobacteriota bacterium
GCGGTCCCTTGAGACGCCTTCGCCACATCGGGCTCTGCCTCCTCGCGGCCTCGCTCGCGGCGCCGCTCTCCTCCGCGCCGGCGCCCGGCCGCGTCGTGATCCTCGGCTTCGACGGCGTGGACCATGGCGTAGTCGAAGAGATGATGTCGCGCGGAGAGTTGCCGCACCTCGCGGAGCTCGCGAAGCGCGGAGGCTACTCGCCCCTCACGCCCACCGTGCCGGCCCAGACGCCCGTCTCGTGGGCGACGTTCTCGACGGGGCTGGATCCCGGCGGGCACGAGATCTTCGACTTCCTGAAACGGGATCCCGCCAACCGGATCCCGGCCTTTGCCGTGGCCGAAGAGACGAAAGCGCCCCTTCTCTTCGGGAAGAAGAACCCCTCGGTCTTCGGCGCGATCGCGCTGCTCGTGTTCCTGCTTCCGGGACTCCTCCTCTTGCGGCGCCGGCGCGCCCTCGGGGTCGCCCTCGCGATTCTCGGGATCGCGGCCGGCGCGGGCGCATTTCTCGCGGTACGAGCATGGCTTCCCACCGAGCGCCCGTGGGTCAAGAACAACCGGCGCGGTCCGGTGTTCTGGACGGAGGCCGGCGCGCGTCCCGCCACCGTGACGCGCATGCCGGTGACGTTTCCTCCGGAGGCGTTCTCCGACGGCCGCATGCTGTCGGGCCTGGGCGTGCCGGATCTTTCGGGGCGGATCGGCAAGCCCGCCTACTACACCTCGGATCCGTTCTTCGCGCCGCGGGAAGGCAACGACTTCTCCGTCGAGATCGTGCGCCTCGAGACCAACGTCGGGCGCCAGGCCACGCGAATCGTGGGTCCGCCGGCGAAGCCCTTCGGGCGCGAGGGCACGATCGACCTGCCGATGACGCTGGCCGTCGGGGACAAACGGGATCGCGTGACGGTCGAGGCCGGGGGCGCGCGCGTGGAGCTTCAGCCGGGTCAGTGGAGCGACTGGCTTCCCCTGAAGTTCCGGGTCAATCCGCTCGTCTCGGTGCACGGCTACGCGCGCATGCGGCTGGCTTCGGTCGAGCCGGAGATCGGCCTGTACCTCTCGCCGATCCAGTTCGACCCGGAGCATCTCCCGCCTGGGTTCGCGATCTCGTATCCGAAGGCCTTCGCGAAGGACCTCGTCGAGCGTTTCGGGCGTTACAAGACCATGGGCTGGGCCATCGACACGTGGTCGATCCAGTCCGGGACGCTGTCGGAAGAGGCGTTCCTCGAAGACGTTGCGATGACGTCGGGCCAGGAGCGCAAGATGCTCAAGGGTCTGCTCGGAACAAAGGAGAAGCTTCTCTTCCACTACTTCGAGTTTCCGGACCGGGTCGCGCACGTCTTCTGGCGTTTTCGCGATCCGCAGCATCCGGCCTACGACGCGAAGCTCGCCGCCCGCTACGGCGACGCCGTCGAGAAGTCCTATCGCGAGATGGACGCGATCGTGGGCGAGACGGCGCAGGCGCTCAAGCCCGAGGACGTCCTGATCGTCCTCTCGGACCACGGATTCGCGACGTGGCGGCGCTCGGTCAACTACAACTCGTGGCTGGTCGAGAACGGCTATCTCGTCCTGAAGGGAAGCGCGAAGCGACAGAACCTGGAGGCGCTCTTCGGCCGCGGCCAGTTCTGGGAGGCCGTCGACTGGTCGAAGTCGAAGGCTTACGCCATGGGGCTCGGCGACATCTACGTCAACCTTCGCGGCCGCGAGGAAGGGGGCATCGTGGCTCCGGGCGCCGAGTACGAGGCCCTCCGGGATGAGATCTCGACGCGCCTGACGGCCCTGGCGGATCCGAAGAACGGGGAGCGCGCGGTCTCGCGCGTCTTCCGGCGTGAGCAGGTCTATCGGAGGTTCGACCCGCGGCTGATCCCGGACCTGATCGTCGCCAACCGTCCCGGGTACCGGGTGTCCTGGCAGAGCTCACTGGGCGTGCCTACGGCGAACGTTTTCGAGGACAACCGCGACGTGTGGAGCGGCGATCACTGCTCGCTGGACCCGGACCTGGTGCGCGGCGTCTTCTTCTCTTCGAAGCCCTTTCGGAAAGAGGGCATCCCCGGCATCGCCGACGTGACCGCTTCGGTGCGGGATCTCGTCGGCGGCTCGCCCGTGGCCGACGCGGCGGGGAAGTCGCTGTGGTGACGGAGTTCCAAGTTCCAAGTTCCAAGTTCCGGGTCCTGGAACCTGGAACCTGGAACCTGAAATGGCTTCTTGCCGCCACGATCCTCGCTTTCGCGACGCCGACTCTCGGCCAGAACCAGGTCCCTCCCGCGGACAGTGAGAGGCAGGCGGATCTGAACCGCCTGCAGGCGCGGATCGCGACCCTGAAGGCGAAGCTGGCCGAGAGCGAAAAGAAAGCGGCGACCCTCGCCGAGGAGCTGCCGCGCCTGGAGCTGAAGCTCGAGATCGCGACGCGGGAGGGCGAGCTCGTCGCCGCGACGCGCGAGGAGTTCGCCCGCCGCCTCGCCGCGGTCACCCGCGACCGCGCGGCGGCCTCCGAGGCCGCGGCCGCATCGCGGAAAACCCTGCTCGTGCGGGCGCGCCTGCTCCAGCGCTTCGGCCGGTTTGGATACTTCCGCGTCCTCCTGGAGGCGCGCGATGTCCCGACGTTTCTGGACTCCGTCGAGCGGCTCGACAACCTCGCGCGGCGCGATGGGCGGCTCCTGCGACAGTTTCGCGACGCGGAGACGCGCCTCCAGTCGGACCTCGCGCGCGAGCAGGCGCTGAAGGCCGAGATCGACCGCCTCTACGTGCGGAGCCAGCAGGAGGAGACACGCGTGGCGTCGCTGAAGACCGACCGGGAAAGGCTCCTGCGACGCGAGCAGACCGAAGCGGCCTCCCGCCGCCGCGAAGTCTCGGCTCTCTCGGACAAGGCCGCTCGCTTGGAGAGGCTCCTCGAAACGCTGTCGCGGCAGAGCGAAGGCGAAGAGCCGCTCGCGCCGTCGGGCGGAATCCGGCCGTGGAAGGGAGTGCTCGACTGGCCCGCGCGCGGCACCATCGTCGAGACCTTCGGACGGCATCGCCATCCGAAGTTCGACACGTGGACCGTGTCCAACGGCGTGGCGCTCGCACTTCCGGCCGGCACGTCCGTGCGGGCGGTCTACGGCGGGAAGGCCGTGTACGCGCAGTGGCTCGCGGAGTACGGAAACATCGTCATCCTCGACCACGGCGACGGAATGCTCACGCTCTACGCCTGGCTGCAGGCCGTCTCGGTGAAGGCGGGGCAGCCGGTGCAGGTCGGGACCGAGCTCGGGCTGGCCGGCGTCGGCCCGGGCCGCGACGAGCCGGGGCTCTATTTCGAGGTGCGCGACCGCCAGAAGGCCAGCGATCCCATTGCTTGGTTGCGGTAGTTTTTGGGGAAATTATTGAGTCTCGGGCCTGTTAAGACCGTCTGCTAGGATGGCCACGATGAAGTCCAATCGCTCCCGCCTCCTCTTCGTCGCGGTTTCGCTGGGGGCGCTGGTGTCCCTGCGGGCGGCGGCCGGTCCGGAGGGCACGGGCCGGGACCCGGCCACGCGCGCCCTGTCGATTTTTTCGGAAGTCTTCTCGCTGACCCGTTCCAACTACGTCGAGCCCACGGAAACCAAGGCGCTGCTGGAGGGTGCCTACGACGGCATGTCCGATGCCCTCGATCCCTTCTCCTATTACGTGCCGGCCTCCGCGCTGGCGGCCTACCGCGCTCAGGAGAGCGCGGGCGCGGCGGGGCCGGGCATCGTTTTCGCGCGCCGCGGCGGCTATCCGTACGTCGTCGCGCCGCTCCCGGGATCGCCGGCCGAGAAAGCGGGCATCAAGGCGGGCGACCTGATCGATTCGGTCGACGGCAAGACCCTCCGCAACGCTCCCTACTGGAAGGTCAAGGCGGCGCTGGAGGGCCCCGAGGGCTCCTCGCTCGAGCTCGGAGTTTTTCGAGGCGGCGACGAGAAGAAGCTGACCATCCCCGTCACGCGGGGACGGTTCGAGCCGACGCCGATTTCCTCAGCCTCGGAAAAGGACGCCCTGGTTCTCAAGATCCCCTCCTTCACTCCGGCCTCGGGGGCTGCGGTCAAGAAGCAGCTCGACGATGCATCGAAGCGATCGGTTGGCGCGGTCATTCTCGACCTGCGCGGATCGATCGGCGGGGACCCGGCCGACGCCGTTCCGGTCGCCGCGCTCTTTCTCGGAAAAGGAACCGTCGCGACCATCCAGTCCCGCAAGGTCGCCGGAAAGCCCCTGGAAGTGGCGGCGGGCGAGCCCGCGTGGACCGGCCGCGTGGTGGTCCTGATGGACGACTCCACCGCCGGACCCGCCGAGATCCTGGCGGCGGCGCTGCACGATCGCGCGAAGGCGATCACGGTGGGCGAGACCACCGTCGGAATGGGGGTCGTCCAACGCGGCGTGCCGACCGAGGAGGGCGGCCTGCTGTACATGACCGTCGGCCGGTACGTGTCGCCCTCGGGCCAGGTGCTCGGAGGCAAGGGACTCACTCCCGACGAGCGCGTGATCGTGTTTCCCGGCGAAGAGACCGCCCGGGATCGAATCCTGGAACGCGGCCTCGAGATCGCCCGCTCGAACGAGTCCGCGCGGCGGGCGGCTTGACGACCGGCGAGGCACCTCCCGAGACCCCCGACCTGTAGCGCTTGACCCGCCGCGCCCGCGTTTCCCCGGCGACGGTCTTTTTCGCTCTTCTTTCCCTCGTTCTCGGCACACTCCTGTATCTGCGTTCCTGCGAGGAGAAGCCCGCGCCCCCGGCGCCCGCCCGGCGGCCGACGTCCGCCGTATCTCTCACACGCACGCCGCGGCCCCGCGCGGCCACGCCGTCCCCGGCTCGGACGGCTGCTGCGCGGGCCTCCGTGGCTCCCGGCGTCGCCGCTCCCGCCGCGATCGTAATCGACGATCTCGGCAACGAGCGCGGCCCGGCGGAGCGCATCGCGTCCTGGCGCGAGCCGGTGGCCGGCGCGGTATTGCCGGCGGTGCGCTTCAGCGCGGAATGCGCCCGCGCGCTCGAGCGCGGAGGAAAAGAGGTCCTGCTCCACCTGCCGATGGAGCCGGACCGGTACCCCGCGGTCAAGCCGGGGCCCGGCGTGATCCTGCGCTCCCAGTCGGACGAGGAGATCGTCCGCACGCTCGAAGCGGATTTGGCGACGGTGCCGGGCGCCGTCGGCGTGAACAACCACATGGGGTCCGCGGCGACCGCGGATCCGCGCGTCATGAGGGCCGTGGCCGCAGTGCTCGCGCGCCGCGGCCTTTTCTTCCTCGACAGCCGCACGACCGACACGACCATCGCCGAACGCACGGCCGAAGAGTCGTCCGTGCGGTCCGCGCACCGGCGCGTCTTTCTCGACGACGTCGCCACCGAGCCGGCGATCCGGACCCAGCTCGCCGAGCTCGTGCGGCGCGCGCGCGAAGAGGGCGGCGCGATCGCGATCGGTCATCCGTATCCGGCCACGCTCGCGGTCCTGGAGGCGGATCTGCCCGGGCTGGAGAAGAGAGGGGTGAAGTTGGTGAGGGTCGGAGATCTTGTGAAGTGACTCTGCGCGCGGAGCGCGCTGTCATCCTGAGGCGCGCAGCGACGAGGTATCTCTTCCGAGTTACGCCTTCTTCTTCGCTTCCTCCCAGTAACGGTCCAACTCGGCCATTCCGACCTCGGAAACGTCCTTCCCGCCTTCGCGCGCGCGGCGGGCGACTTCCGCAAAGCGCCCGCGGAATCTGCGGTTGGCCTGCCGCAGCGCGCTCTCGGGATCGATCCTTCGCCGGCGCGCCAGGTTCACGACCGAGAGGAGCAGGTCGCCGATCTCGTGCGCCTCGGCCGCCGCGTCGCCTTCCGCGGCGGACTTGCGCCACTCGTCGAGCTCTTCCTCGATCTTCGCGGCGACGTCGGCGTCGCGTTCCCAGTCGAAGCCCAGGTCGGCCGCGCGAAGCGTCTGGCGGTATGCCGTGGAGAGCGCCGGCAGGGAGACCGGAAGCGTTCCCAGCGGATCCTCGGAAGCCCCCGCCTGCCGCCGCTTGCGGCGCTCCCAGGCGTTCTTGACCTCGTCGGCGCTTCCCGCCGGTGTGTCGCCGAACACATGCGGGTGCCGCTCGACCATCTTGGCGTGAATGCGCTCGGCGACGGCGTCGATGCCGAACCAGCCCTTTTCTTCGGCCAGTCGGGCCAGCAGAAACACCTGGAACAGCAGGTCGCCGAGCTCGCCCTCGAGAGGTTCCGGCGCGCCCTCGTCCACCGCGGCCAGCGTTTCGTACGTCTCCTCGAGCAGGTACGTCTTCAGGGTCTCGAAGGTCTGTTCCCTGTCCCACGGGCAGTCCTCGCGCAGCCGCGCCACGAGAGCCACGAGACGGTCGAGGGCTTCGGACACGGCCGCCATCTTATCCGCCGGGCCGGGCTCTCGCGGGGCGTGGGCGGCCGCGACCGGGGCTGCTAAAATTACGTATCCCGTGGCCGAAGAGGACAAGCCAATCCGTGTCGTCGACCGGCGGATGTTCACCCCGGACGGACAGCTGCGCCCGGACTTCCAACCCGAGGAGCCGCCGGCTCCGCCGAAGGAAGCTCCCGCCCCGGAGGCTTCGCCCGCGGCTCCGCCGACGTCCGGTCCTCGGGCTCCCGAGTCTCCGGGGGCCGCGCGGGGTCCCGAGCGCGCCACGTCGCAGGGCTTCATCGGGCTCGTCTCCTTCCTCGCCTCCAATGTCTACGCGGCGCTCGGAATCGATCCCATGACCGGGGAGAGGCTTTCGCGGCGCGAGCCGGCCGCGGCTCGCCAGATGATCGACTGGCTCGGGGCGCTCGAGGCCAAGACGCGCGGGAACCTCTCCTTCGAAGAATCGAGCCTCCTCGCCAACGTGCTCGCCGAGCTGCGCCTGGCCTACGTCGAGGCCACGCGTCCTCCGGGCCGGGAGCCGCCGCGGTAAGCCGCGGATCCGTGACTCTCAACTTCCGCTTCCCGACCGCCGTCTTTCGGCTGGCAGCCGCAGGCTGGCTGCTGGCCGGAAACCTGGCGGCGCAGGACGCTCTGTCTCCGCTGCCTCCTCCGGTGACACGGGGCCAATACCGCGCGCAGTGGTTCGAGTTCCTGTCCGCCTTTTCGGAGAACGACCAGACCGGCGCCAACAAGGCGCTCGAGGAAATGCTGCGCGCCGGGCGCAAGGTCGGCGTCCACCGGCTGGCGGATTTCTCGCGGACCGCGGTCTTCCTCGGCCGCCGCCTGGAGACGGAGGGGAAACCGGATCGGGCGGAGAAAGCGTACGACGCCGCGCTGAAGCTCGACGCCAGCAATCCCGACGCCCTGGCCGCGCGGCTTTCGTTTCTGACGCGGTACGGCAGAGTGATGGAGGCCCTCCGGTTTCTGCCGGCGGCCGCGGCCGATTTCCTCTCGACGCGCGAAGCGCGCATCGCGACCCTGTCCTCGCTGGGCCTGTGGGTCTGCCTGGGGATCGCGGGCATGCTGCTCGGGACCGTGCTGGCGCTGGCGGTCCGACACGGCCCGCGGGCCGCGCACGACATCGCCGAGAAAGCCCGCCGGTCCTTCGGCCGGAGTGCGGCCCTGCCGCTGGGTCTGCTCGTCCTCGCGCTGCCGATCTTCGTGGGCCTGGGCCCCGGATGGCTGCTCCTCTACTGGGGCGCTCTGCTGTACTCCTACGCCGACGGCCGCGAACGCGCTGCGCTGGCGGCGGGTTTCGTCGGTCTGGCCCTGATTCCGCTGCTTCTGGCGTGGATCACGGCGGCCAACATCGAACAGCGCTCTCCGCTGTTCGTGGCGGCCGTGGACCTGGCCGAGCGCCGCGAGGATGCCAGCGCCGAGGACGGCCTGCGCCAGGCGGCCGCGGTCTTTCCCGAGGACTCGGACGTGTGGTTCCTGCTCGGGATCTTCGCCGAACGTTCGGGGGACATGCAGCGCGCCCAGCAGGACTACACGCGGGCGATGCAGGCCGACCCGACGGACTACCGTCCGATCATGAACCGCGGCAACGTGCGCTTCGCCGAGGGCGAATACGGCGAGGCCGTGCGCGACTACATCGAAGCCGGAAAACGAACGCAGTCGGCCGACATCTACTACAACCTGTCGCTGGCGCGGGGCGAGGCCTACGATTTCGATGGACAGGCCACGGCCATTCAGGAGGCCCGCCAGATCTCACCGTCTCAGGTCAACGGGTGGACCTCTACGCCCACGGTCTCGAGGGTCGTCCCCGCCGGCTATTCGCTGGCCCGCGCGCGAAGACGCATCGCCGCGTGGAATGCCCAGCCCAAGAGCCGGCGGCTTCCCGGCCATGGCGCGGCGGCGCGCGAATGGAGAGGTTACCTCTCGGCGTGGTCGCTGGTCCCCCTCGCGGCCCTGCTCCTGGGGATCGGGATCGACCGCTACCGGCGCCGCCGCGGGCTCGCGTACGAGTGCGGGCGGTGCGGGCGGGCCTTCTGCGACCGCTGCCGCCGCTACGGTGATCCGACGCTCTACTGCACGGCGTGCGCCCGCACGCTCGTTCGCAAGGAAGGTCCGGACATCGAGGAGCAGGTCTTCGAGACACGCGCGATGCAGCGCCGTCTGACCTGGAGGCATCGTGTCAGCCGCCTGGTCTCGCTGGTGGCTCCGGGCTCGAGCGCGTTCCGCGACGGCCGCCCCATCGCCGGCGCGGTCGCGCTCTTTCTCTTCTTCACGTGCGTCGCAGCGGCGATCGTGGACGGAAGGCTCTTCGACCCGCTCACGCTTCCACCCGAAGGCCCCTGGCGCGCGAGCGTGGTGCTCGGCGCGGGCCTGGCGGCCGTGTTCTGGCTGCGGGGCCAGATGACGGCGAGGAGGACTCCCAGTGGGTCTTGAGGGCACGCTCAAGGTCTTCTCGCTGACCGACATATTCCAGATGCTCGGTCTGCAGCGAAAGACCGGCGTGTTGAACATCGACGGCGAAGAGGACTCAATCACGATCTCGTTCCTCGGCGGGCAAGTCGTCGCGGCGGAGTCCAAGGCGCGCCGCCTGGAGAACCGACTTGGCAACCTCCTGCAGCGCGCCGGGTACGTCACGCAGGAGCAGCTCGACCACGTCATCGCGCTCCAGAAAGAGACGCAGCAGCGGATGGGCTTCCTGCTGGTGCGCGAGAGCCTCATCGAGCCGCAGGAGCTGCGCGAGGCCCTGCGCCTCCAGATCGCCCGGATCGTCTACACCGCGTTTCGCTGGCCCGACGGCCGTTTCCGCTTCAGCCAGGAGGCCCGGGTCGATTACGACGCGGACCACATGGCGCCGGTCTCCATCGACACGATCCTGATGGAAGGCGCGCAGATGGTGGACGAATGGCCGCTCTTCGAGAAGAAGGTCGGCTCGCTCCAGGCCGTGTACCGGCGAGCGCCGGGAGTCGAGAACCTCAAGCTGGTCGTGGGCGAGAAGAACCCGCCCGAGGGAACGCTCTCGGTCAGCAAGGCCGAGGCCGAGAGCTGGCGCTGGATCGACGGACGCCGCACCGTCGGCGACATCATGGAGCGCGCGTTTCTGTCGGACTTCGAGGTCCTGAAGGGAGTCGCCGACCTTCTCGGACGCCACTTGATCGAGCGCGGCGTCGCGCCGGCCGAGCCCGAGCTCGCTCCGGCGACGGCAGCCGTGCCGGCCGCCCGGAGCGTCGGCGTGTCGGCGAGGGCGCTGGCTCTCTGGGTCGCTTTGCTGGTTCTGGCCGGCCTGGCCGCGTATCTGATTCCGCGAAACCCCGCCAACGTTCTCCTTCGCGGGCCGGGATCGGTCGAGGAGGGCGTTGAGTTGCGCAAGGCGATGTCGCTGAACCGGGCGGTCTCGATCGAGCGGGCCGTGCGCGTCTATTACGACGCCACGGGCAGGTACCCGAGAGGCCTCGAGGATCTGGTCGTCGCCGGGATCCTCGAAGAGGACGCCTTGCGCGACCCCTACGGCCGTTTCTACCGGTACATCCTGCGGGCCGAGGACGGCAAGTTCGGCCTGTACGGTCGCAACGCCCGGGGCCAGATCGACCTCGACCTCTCCCTGGAGAGGAGCCTGGCGCCCGTTTCAGAGCTTCGGCCTGCGCCATCCCGTTCGACGCAAACACCTGACCGGCCAAGCGTTCTCGTCGTCGAATAGGCCTCGTAAAACTTGAGTCTAAAAGGCTTAGAAAAGCCCTAAATTTGAGTTGACAGTGATGGACTCATATCCTATAGTCCGTCCTCCAAACGAGCGTTTGGGAGGAGGAACATGAGCAAAATCATCGGCATCGACCTCGGCACCACGAATTCGTGCGTTGCCGTGATGGAAGGCGGCGATCCGGTCGTCATTCCGAACGCGGAAGGCAACCGCACCACGCCCTCCGTCGTGGCGTTCACGAAGACCGGCGAGAGGCTGGTGGGCCAGGTCGCCAAACGCCAGGCGGTGACGAACCCCGCCAACACGATCTATTCGATCAAGCGCTTCATGGGCCGCAAATTCACGGAGGTCCAGGAAGAAATCAAAATGGTTCCCTACAAGGTCGTCGCGGGCCCCAACGGCGACTGCCGCATCGTGGCCGGAGGCAAGGAGTGGTCTCCGCCCGAGATCTCGGCGATGATCCTCGGCAAGCTGAAGGAAGCCGCCGAGGCGTATCTCGGCGAGAAGGTCATCCGCGCGGTCATCACCGTGCCGGCCTACTTCAACGACGCGCAGCGCCAAGCCACCAAGGACGCCGGCCAGATCGCCGGTTTGACGGTGGAGCGGCTGGTCAACGAGCCGACGGCGGCGGCGCTCGCCTACGGTCTCGACAAGAAGAGCGACGAACAGATCGCGGTCTACGACTTCGGCGGCGGCACGTTCGACATCTCGATCCTCGAGGTCGGCGAGGGCGTCGTGGAGGTCAAGGCGACCAACGGCGACACGCACCTGGGCGGTGACAACATCGACCAGCGCATCATCGATTGGATCCTGTCGGAGTTCAAGAAAGACCAGGGTGTCGACCTCTCCAAGGATCCGATGGCGATGCAGCGGCTCAAGGAGGCCGCGGAGAAGGCCAAGATCGAGCTTTCCAGCGTGGTCGAGACGGAGATCAATCTCCCGTTCATCACGGCGGACGCCTCGGGTCCCAAGCACCTGCAGCTGAAGCTGACGCGGGCCAAGCTCGAGCAGCTCGTCGAGGACATCGTCGAGAAGTCGATTCCTCCCTGCAAGCAGGCGATGAAGGATGCCGAGGTCGAAGCCAAGGACATCGACGAGGTCGTCCTGGTCGGCGGCCAGACGCGCATGCCGCGCATCCAGAAGCTCGTCAAGGACCTGTTCGGGAAGGATCCCCACCAGGGCGTCAACCCCGACGAGGTCGTCGCCGTCGGCGCCGCGATCCAGGGCGGCGTGCTCGCCGGCGACGTCAAGGACCTGCTGCTGCTCGACGTCACGCCCCTGTCGCTCGGAATCGAGACGCTGGGAGGCGTCACCACGCGGCTGATCGAGCGCAACACCACGATTCCCACCAAGAAGAGCGAGGTGTTTTCGACGGCGGGCGACAACCAGACGTCGGTCGAGATTAAGGTGCTCCAGGGCGAGCGCGAGATGGCTCGCGACAACAAGACGATCGGCGTCTTCCACTTGGTCGGCATTCCGCCGGCGCCGCGGGGCATGCCGCAGATCGAGGTGACCTTCGACATCGACGCCAACGGCATCATGAACGTCTCGGCCAAGGACCTCGGGACCGCCAAGGAGCAGAAGATCACGATCACGGCTTCCTCGGGCCTGTCCAAGGACGAGATCGAGAAGATGGTCAAGGACGCGGCCTCTCACTCGGAGGAAGACCGCAAGCGGCGTGAGGAAATCGAGGCCCGGAACCGGCTCGACTCCCTGGTCTACTCCTCGGAGAAAACCTACAACGAGAACAAGAGCAAGCTCGACCCGGGCGACGCGTCGACCTTCGAGGCCGCCCTCTCCGACGCGAAGCGGGCTCTCGAGACGGGAGGCGCGCAGGCCTTGAACGACGCCACCGAGCGGCTGCAGCAGGCCTCGCATCGGCTGGCCGAGGCGGTATATCGGGGCGCCTCGCAGGCGACCGCCGACGCGGGCGCTGGCCCGGGCGGCGAATCGGCGGCCTCCGGCGGCGCCGGCAAGGAGGACGAGGTCATCGACACGGAGTACGTGGACACGGAGAAGAAATGAGACCTCGGACCGCAGAAGGCGGACGGCAGAGGGCCGACGAAATCTCTGCCGTCTGCCGACTGCCGTCTGTAAACTGATGCCATGACCGTCTTTCGTTGGAACTCGCTCCAGGACCTTTTCGCGATCCAGGAAAAGGTCAACCGCCTCTTCGAGGAGACGATCCAGCGCACCGAGTTTGCCGACGAAGGACTCGACGCCGCGCTCTGGTCGCCGGCCGCCGACGTCTACGAGAACTCGGAGGAGATCATCCTGAACATCGAGCTGCCCGGCGTGCGGCTGGAGGACGTGCGGCTGGAGGCCGTCGACGGCAAGCTCCGGGTGTCCGGCCACCGCAGGGCCGGCGACGGCGCCGAGCCGAGACACTTCGTCCGGATGGAGCGCATCTACGGGGCGTTCTCCCGCGAGTTCCCGGTTCCGGGCTCGCTCGACCCCGCCCGCATCAAGGCCACGCTGCGGGCCGGGGTCCTGCGCGTGGTGGCCCCCAAGACGGAGAAGGGGCAGGCGATCCCGGTCGAATCGCGGAGGGCGCGGTGAAGTCCGGCGGGCGCACGGGCGTCTACCGGATCGGCGCGATCGCCGAGAAGTACGGGATCCACCCGCAGACTCTGCGCATGTACGAGCGCGAAGGCCTGTTGCGGCCCGCCCGCACTGAGGGCAACACCCGCCTCTATGACGCCGACACCATCGAGCGGCTCGAGATCATCCTCACGCTGACGCGCCATCTCGGCGTCAATCTCGCGGGCGTCGAAGTGATCCTCCACATGAAGCATCGAATGGAGAGCATGCACGGAGAGGTCCAGAAGATGCTGACCGTGCTGCGCGACGAGCTCGAGGCCCGCCGGGGAGGCTCGGAGCGCACCGTGGCGCTGGCCAAGATTCCGGGCCGCAAGTACGCCATCGTCAAGACCGAGCACCACCGCTAAACTCCTCGTCCCCGCCCCCTTCTCCGGCTATAGAATGGCCGCTTCCTATGATTTTGGGAGGTTTTGTGAAAAAAGCTCTGCTCGTACTC
Organism: Acidobacteriota bacterium; assembly: GCA_046725935.1. GTDB lineage: Bacteria > Acidobacteriota > Thermoanaerobaculia > UBA5066 > Gp7-AA6 > DAHUXD01. Next base: position 13,066 of record JBKOZO010000221.1, read on the forward strand.
GCCGGCCTCGCGGTGGCCGTCTCGGCCCTGGCGCAGCTGACGAAGTACAAGGATTGGGACAAGTCCGCGGAGGCCTACTTCCTGACCCCGGCCGAGCGCGCCGAGTGGAAGAACGTCACCTCCGACCCGGACGCCGAGAAGTTCATCGCGCTCTACTATGCCAAGCGCGGGGGAGAGCCCTTCAAGCAGGAGGTCGCGCGGCGCATCGCGGCGGCCGATCAGCAGTTCAAGTCCCCGCGCTACAAGAGGGGCTCGGATTCGGTCCGAGGACACCTGTTGGTGGTTCTGGGCCCCCCCTCGCGTCAGTCGCAGTCCCGCGCCCAGGAGAGCAGCGCGGATCTGCCCAGCGGAGCCACGATTCCGTCCATCGACCTCTCCCAGGCGGACTCGTCCTCCGCAATCACGTACACCTGGACCTGGGACAAGGACCGGCTGCCCCCGGCGGCCGGCGTATCCGAGCTGAAGGCGTCGATCGTGGTGGATCCGCGAACCGGCGGAGAAGAGCTCCGCAGCGGGAGCCAGGCCGAGAAGGCCATGTCCACCATCGCCGAGAAGTCGATCGTCAACCCCAACGCGACCCTCGCGTCCGCCGGCGGGCCCGCGGGGGCTCCGGCCGGCGCTCCGGCACCGTCGGTGCCCTCGACTCCGGGCGGGACGGGTACGGCGGCGGCTGCTCCAGCGGCGGGCGGCGCCCCGGCAGGCGCTGCGGCGGCGGGTGCGGG
>JBKOZO010000222.1:0-7964 GCA_046725935.1 Acidobacteriota bacterium
CGCCTGCGGCTATGCGCTCAAGGGCGACAAGGACCAGGCGTTCGCGTGGCTCCACAAGGCTCTCGACGCGGGCTTCGACGTCGGCGACTACATGCGGAAAGACGACGACCTCGACAGCCTCCACTCCGATCCCCGCTGGGCCGAGCTGAAGAAGGTGGCCCGCAGCGGCAAGGCCGAGCGCGAGGAAAGGGCCGCGGTATCCCGCTACGAGCGGCTGGCCGCGAAGAACCCCAAGAGCGGCGAGCCCTTCTTCGACATGGGCCGGGAGCTCCTCCACGCCGAGCAGTACGACCTCGCGGCGAAGGCTTACCAGGCCGCGATCGAGCGGAACTACCGCGTCGCGACGTCGCTCTACAACCGCGCGTGCGCCCTGTCGCTCAACGGCGACAAGCGAGGCGCTCTCGACATGCTGGCGCAGTCGCTCGAGGCGGGCTTCGATCAGCCCGACCTCTTCCGCACCGACGACGACCTCGACAACGTCCGCGGCGAGCCGCGCTTCAAGGAGCTCCAGAAGGAAGCCAAGGAGCTGTCGCTCCCGCCCTACAACAACGGCTGGGGCTGGTGGGACGGGCACCGCGGCAAGGCCGAGCGCGCCAAGTGGCGCGAGGCCGCCGATCGCTTCCAGGATTACGTCCAGCGCAATCCCAACAGCGGCCGCGGCTGGTACAACTTCGGGTTCGCGTCGCTCGCGGGCGACCGCCCCGAGGCCGCGCTCGAGGCCTTCCAGAAGGCCCTGTCGCTGAACTACCGCAAGCCGACGACGATGTACAACCTGGCCTGCACCTATTCGCGCATGGACCAGAAGGATCCCGCTTTCGACTGGCTCTTCAAGGCAATCGACGCGGGCTTCGACTCCGCCGGCACCATCCGCAACGACGACGACCTCGACAACCTGAGGGGTGACCCCCGCTACCGCAAGGCGCTCCAGATCGCTCGCGCCAGGGACCGGGAGGACGAGGAAGACAAGGGAGACTGAGGCCGCCCGCATTCGGCGCGCCCGAACGCCGAGCCCAGCATTCCGGCGGCTCCGGCCCAGACGGCCCAGTCGAGACCGGCGGCGCGTCCGGCGATGAGCAGGAGCGCCGCCGCGACCGCCATCCCCTTGAAGAGAGGCGCCCGCCGCGACGCCAGCGCTGCGGCGGCCCAGCCCGACGCCGCGAGCCCGACGGCGAAGTCGAGCAGGGGCCTAGACGGCAGCGCGACGCCGGCCGCCGCCGCCAGCGGCAACAGGCATAACGGGCACTTGGGAGCGAGCGGGATTGCCAGCGCCGCCGCGGCGCCGACAATCCTCGCGGCACGAGACTGCGAATGCATCGATCCCCTCGTCGTCAGAGCGCGGCGCCCTTCTCCTTGAGGATGTTCCACACCTTCTCCGGCGTGATCGGAATGTCGATGTGCCGCACTCCCAGATGCGACAGCGCGTCGACGACCGCGTTGGCGATCGCCGGAGGCGCGCCGACCGTCGCCGACTCCCCCACGCCCTTCGCCCCGAAGGGGTGATGCGGCGACGGCGTCACGGTCTTGTCGGTCTCCCAGCGTGGCGTCTCCATCGCGGTCGGCACGAGGTAGTCCATGAAGCTTCCGCCCTGGACGTTGCCCTGCTCGTCGTACGTGATCTCCTCGTAGAGCGCCGGCGCCAGGCCCATCGTCAGCCCGCCGTGGATCTGGCCTTCCACGATCATGGGATTGATAATGTTTCCGCAGTCGTCCACCGCCACGAACCGCCGCACCTTCACTTCGCCCGTGCCGCGGTCGATGTCCACGACGCAGATGTAACTGCCGAACGGGAACGTCAGGTTCGGCGGGTCGTAGTAGTCCACCGCCTCCAGACCCGCCTCCATTCCCTGGGGATGGTTCGTGTACGCCGCGAGCGCGATGTCCTGGATCGTCTTGGACTTCTGCGGCGCGCCCTTGACCGAGAACTTGCCGGGCTCCCAGACCAGATCGTCTTCCCCGACCTCGAGCAGGTGCGCCGCGATCTTCTTCGCCTTGTCGCGGACCTTGCGCGCGGCGATCGCGCCGGCGGCGCCGGCCGTCGGCGTCGAACGGCTGGCGTAGGTCCCGAGGCCGTACGGCGCCGTGTCGGTGTCGCCTTCCTCGACCTCGACGTGCGCCGCCGGGATACCCAGCTCCTCGGCGATGATCTGCGCGTACGTGGTCTCGTGTCCCTGGCCCTGCGACTTGGTCCCGAAGCGGGCGGTCGCCTTGCCGGTCGGGTGCACGCGCAGCTCGCACGAGTCGAACATCTTGATTCCCAGGATGTCGAAGTGCTTGGACGGGCCGGCGCCCACGATCTCGGTGAAGCTCGAGATGCCGATGCCCATGAGCTCGCCCTTCTTGCGCTTCTCAGCCTGCTCCTTGCGGAGCGCGTCGTATCCGACGATGTCCATCGCCTTCTTCAGCGCCGCGGGATAGTCCCCGCTGTCGTACTCCCAGCCCAGCACCGACTTGTACGGGAACTTCTCCTTCGGGATGAAGTTCTTCATGCGCAGCTGCGCCGGATCCATCTTCAGCTCCTGCGAGAGCACGTCCACCATGCGCTCGATCGCGTGGACCGCCTCGGTCACGCGGAAGGAGCAGCGGTAGGCGATCCCTCCCGGAGGCTTGTTCGTGTAGACGCCGTCGACCTCGGCGAAGGCGTTCTTCAGGTCGTAGGAGCCGGTCACGATGGAGAAGAGTCCCGCCGGGAACTTCGACGGGTTCGCCGCCGCGTCGGCGTAGCCGTGGTCGGCCACGGTCTTGATCTTCAGCGCCGTCATCGTGCCGTCTTTCGTCGCCGCGAGCTCCGCCGTGATGTGGTAGTCGCGGGCGAAGGAGTCCGCCTGGAGGTTCTCCATCCGGTCCTCGATCCACTTGACGGGCTTGCCGATCACGACCGACGCGGCGACCGCGATGACGTAGCCCGGGTAGACGGGGACCTTGCCGCCGAATCCCCCGCCGATGTCCGGAGAGATGATCCGGATCTTTTCCTCCGAGAGCCCGACGTGCCCGGCCACCAGCGCGAAGACCGTGCGGATCGCGTGCGGAGCCTGCGTCGTCATATAGACGGTGAGCTTGCCGTTGATCTTGTTGAAGTCGGCCACGCAGCCGCAGGTCTCGATCGAGGCGACGTGGATGCGCGGGATGTAGATCTGCTGCTTGACGACGACGTCGGACCCTTTCAGCGCAGCGTCGGTTTTGGCGCGGTCTCCAACTTCCCAGTGGAAGATGCGGTTGTCGGTCTTGCCGGGCTTGTCGGTGCGGAGCACGGGCGCCCCGGGCTCGAGAGCCTTGAACGGGTCCACGACGACCGGCAGGGGCTCGTACTCGACCTCCACGGCCTCCACGCCGTCGGCGGCCGCGTAGCGGTCGGTCGCGATCACCGCCGCGACCTCCTGCGCCTGGTACATCACGCGGTCGGTGGGCAGGACCATCTGCGTGTCCGACATCAGCGTCGGCATCCAGTGCAGCTTGAACTGGGCCAGCGTCTCGCCGGTGATCACCGCGAGAACGCCGGGGACCTTCATCGCCTTCTCGGTCGCGATCTTCTTGATCTTCGCGTGGGCGTAGGGGCTGCGCACGATGTCCATGTGCAACATGCCCGGCAGCTGCACGTCGTCGACGTAGTTGCCCTTGCCGCGGATCAAGCGCGGGTCTTCCTTGCGCTTGACGGAGTGGCCCATTCCTCCGACTTCGGGACTCGTCTTCGGCGTCGTCGTCGCCATGGCGCCCTCCTACTTCGCCGCCATCGCGGTCGCGGCGTGCTGCACGCTCTTGACGATGTTGACGTAGCCGGTGCAGCGGCACAGGTTTCCGGAGATCGCCTTCCGGATGTCTTCCTCGGTGGGCCGCGCGTTGGCCTTGAGCAGCGCGTAGCCCGTCATCATCATCCCCGGCGTGCAGTAGCCGCACTGCAGGCCGTGTTCCTGGTGGAAGCCTTCCTGGATCGGGTCCAGCTTTCCGTCGCGCTCGAGGCCCTCGACGGTCATGACCTCGCGGCCGTCGGCCTGCACGGCCAGGACCGTGCAGGACTTGACGGGCACGCCGTCGAGCAGCACCGTGCACGCGCCGCAGTGCGTCGTGTCGCAGCCGATGTGGGTGCCGGTCAGCCTCAGGTTCTCGCGCAGGAAGTGCACGAGCAAGAGCCGCGCCGGCACCTCCGCCTTCTGGAGCGTCCCGTTGACGTTGACCTGGATCGTGTGCTGCGACATCTCACGCTCCTCCCGCCCGCTCGGCGGCCTTGGACAGAGCGCGCGCCGTCAGGACGCGCGCCATCTGCTTCTTGTACTCGACGGATCCGCGGCGGTCGGCCGAGGGGTCGGCGCTCTCGGCCGCGAGGCGCGCCGCCTCGGCGATCGTGGCCGCGTCGGGTTTCTTCCCCTTCAGAAACGCTTCGGCCTTGTCGGCCTTCACGGGGACGGGGCCCGCATTGGTCAGGCCGATGCCTGCCCTCTCGACGACGCCGCCCTTGACCGTCAGCTGCGCCGCCGCAGCGGCCGTGGCGAAGTCACCGACCTTGCGCTCGAGCTTCACGTACGCTCCGCCGCTCCCCGCGGCAGGCGTGGGTATCCGGATCTCCGTCAGGATCTCGTCATGGGAGAGAGCCGTCGTGAAGAGATCCGTGAAGAACTCTTCGATCGGAATCGTTCGCTCGCCCTTGGGTCCGGTCGCCACGACCACGGCCCCCAGCGCGAGCATCGTCGCCGGATGGTCGTTGGCGGGATCGCCGTGCGCGAGGTTGCCCCCGACCGTCGCGAGATTGCGCACCAGCGGATCGGCGATCACCGCGGCGGTGTCGGCGAGGATCGGATACTTCTTGCGGATCAGGTCGGAGGCTTCCAGCGTCGACTCCCGGGTTCGTCCTCCGATCTTCAGGAAGCCGTCTTCCTCCCGGATGTATTCGAGGCCCGGCACCTTGCCGATGTCGACGAGGTGGGTGGCCGTCCCCAGCCGCAGCTTCAGGAGAGGCAGCAGGCTCTGGCCGCCCGACAGCACCTTGGCGCCGTCCCCGTGGCGCGCGAGCAGGTCGATTGCCTCGGACAGGGTCTTCGGGGAGTGATAGTCGAACGACGCGGGGATCATCGGGCCTCCTTTCGATCAGGCCGCCGACAGGAGCGGCAGGAGCCGCTCCAGGGACTCCAGGTTGTGCGCCGGAGCGAACACGTCCACGAAAGGCAGCGCCGCCGCCATGCCGCGCGCGGTCGGCTCGTAGCGGGGATCGCCGAGGAGAGGGTTGAGCCAGATGACCGTGCGGGCGCGGGCGCGGATCGCGCGCATCGCGGCCGTCAGGGCCGAGGTGTCGCCGCGGTCCAGTCCGTCGCTGACGATCACGACCGCGGTGCGGGCGTCGACCGTCTCGTCGAGGTAGACGTCCACGAAGTCGCGAAGGCTTTCGCCGATGCGCGTCCCGCCCGACCAGTCCGGGACCTCGGCGGCGATCCGGGCGAGGGTCGACGCGATGCGGGTCGGCGCGATCCAGGGAGTCAGGCGATGGAGCGACGTGTTGAACGCGAAGATCTCCGTGCGGCGTGCCGCCCTCTTCACCGCGAGCAGGAACGAGAGCAGGAAGCGCGTGTGCGGATCCATCGAGCCGCTCGTGTCGACCAGGACCACGAGCCGGGGCTCCTCGATCGCGCGCATGCGCCGGGCCAGCCTCAGGAACTCGCCGTCGGTCGATACGGCGTTGCGGAAGCTCCGTCGCGGGTCGAACCTCCCTCGGCCGCGCGTCGGGACGAGGCGGCGGCTGCGCTTCGTGGCCAGACGCACGGCCAGGCGCTCGAGCAGGCGCTCCATGGCGCGCAGCTCCGTCTCCGTGCACTGCTCGAACGGGCGGCGGCGCAGGAGCGCCTCCGGGCTGTAGGCGGGAGTGTCGCCCTGCGGCGTCTCGACTTCCGCCTCGACGAGGCGCGCGGCCGAACCGGCCCCGAACCTCCGGACACGGCCGGCTTCGCGGGGCGGCCGCGGCACGGGCGGGATCTCCGGCTCGCCGCGGCCCTGGCCGGTCCACCACGACGCGAACAGGTCGCCGAAGACGGCGGCGTCACGCGGCCGGATCTTCAGGGCGATCGCGAGCGCGCGCCGGACCTCGCCGGGATCCGAAAGATCCGAGAGCGTCAGCGCCTCGAGGGCGTCCGCCTCGTCGGAAAGACTGACCCGGACGTTTCGCTCGCGCAGGGCTCTGGCGAACCGCGCCAGGTGGGCGATGAGGTCTGCGCGGCTCTCCGCCGCGACCAGGTCCGATTCGCTCATCGCGCGGCCGCCTCCGCGGACTGCTCGACCAGATCCGCGATCTCCTCCGAAGAGAGGTCGGCCAGGTCCTGCCGGTCCTTCAGGATGCACCCGAGCGTGCGCTCCACCGTCTCGGCGTCGAGCGCGTCGCGGTGCAGGCGGACGAGAGCCTGCGCCCAGTCGATCGTCTCGGCCACGCCGGGCGCCTTGAGCAGCCGGCGCGCCCGCAGCGCCCGCAGAAACCTGCCGATCTGGCCGGCGAGCTTCTCGCTCGCCTTCGGAACCCGGGATCGGATGATCCGGATCTCCTTCTCGAGGCCGGGATGCTCGATGTAGAGATAGAGGCAGCGCCGCCTCAACGCGTCGCCGATCTCGCGCGTGCGATTGGACGTCAGGACGACGTACGGAACGTGCTCCGCCGTCAGCGTGCCGATCTCGGGGATCGTGACCTGGTAGTCGGAAAGGACCTCGAGGAGGAAGGCCTCGAATCCGTCGTCGGCGCGATCGACCTCGTCGATGAGCAGCACCGGCGGCCCTTCGCGCCGCGTGATGGCCTTCAGCAGCGGCCGTTCGAGGAGATAGCCCCGCGAGTAGATGACCTGCTCCATGTCGGTGGGAGAGAGCGCCTGGCCCTCGCCCATGCGAACGCGGAGCATCTGCCGCGGATAGTCCCACTCGTAGAGCGCCGTATGGACGTCGAGCCCCTCGTAGCACTGGAGCCGGATCAGCTCCGTGTTCTTCAGGCGCGCCAGGACCTTGGCGATCTCGGTCTTGCCGACCCCCGCGTCGCCTTCGATCAGAAGCGGCTTCTTCATCTCGCCGGCGAGGAACACCGCGGTCGCGATCTCGGGCTCGGCGATGTAGCCTTGCCGCTCCATCGCCTCCTGGACGGCGCGGATCTCGTCTCTCACGCCGCTCCTCCCGACCGCGCGCCGCCCGCGAATCGCTCGGGCGCTGCGAGGAAACGCTCGCGGCAGCCCCCGCAGCAGAAGTACCAGTGGCGTCCCAGCGCCTCCGCGGTGTGCTTCGCTCCGGCGACGGCCACACTCATGCCGCAGACCGGGTCGCGCTCCTCCGCGGACGAGGCCGCGACGGGCAGGGCCGCCGAAACACCCGATGGCTTCTCCTCCGAGGCCCGCCGCCGCTCGCAAACGACCTCGGCCAGAATCGAGACCGCGATCTCCTCCGGAGTCTGTGCCCCGATGTCGAGACCTGCGGGATTGTGCACTCGCCCGAGCGCGTCCGCCGAGGCGCCGCGGGCTCGGACGCTGTCGCGGATCTGGGCAAACCGCTTGCCGCTCGCGACGACTCCGAGGTACGCCGGATCCGACGCGAGCGCCGCGAGCAGGGCGTCCTCGTCCCGCTCCCCCATGGTCGCCACGACGGCGAAGGGGCGCGCGCTTCGCGGACCCTCGGAGGCGGGAAGGCTCGCCCAGACGCGCTCGGCTTGGGGAAAGTGGGAGCGGTCCGCATCCGGATCGACGGCATCCACCGCAAAGCCCATCGAGGCGGCCAGGCGCGCGAGCGCCCGCGCCACGGGCGAGACTCCGAATACCAGAAACCGGACCCTCGGCAGCACGGGCTCCAGATAGATGTCCACGGTGCCTCCGCTGTGACAGGTCATCGGGAAGACCAGAACCCCGGGACGTTTGTCGGCGCCTGGATCGGGCGAGAGGGCGATCAAGCGCGGCAGTCCGGAGGCAATTGCGGCCCGGGCCTCGCGAACGACCGTCGGCTGCGTGCAACTTCCGCCGAGC
>JBKOZO010000223.1:0-6294 GCA_046725935.1 Acidobacteriota bacterium
GGCGTAGTGAGGCCCGATCTCCTCGACGTCCACGATCGCCAGGTCCGTCGCGCGGGCGAGCGATTTCTGGACCTCGGCGAGCGAGGCGAGCTCGCTGCCCGGGAAGATGTGGCGCCGGATGAAATCGGGCTGGCGGCGGTAACGCGCAAAGCGCTCCTCGTTCATGGTGATCGTCTGGAGGAGCATGGTGCCGCCGGGCTCGAGTGCTCGATCGACCGCGGTGAAAAAGTCGTCGTAGTACGCCAGGCCCACGGCCTCGAACATCTCGATCGACACGGCCTTGTCGAAGCGTCCCGTGAGGTTGCGGTAGTCCTCGAAGAGGAGCTCGACTCGGTCCGCGAGGCCTTCGCGGTCTAGACGCTCGCGCACGTGGGCGTGCTGTGCGGCGCTGATCGTCGTGGTCGTCACGCGGCATCCGTAGCGCGTCGCGGCGTGGATGGCGAAGGCGCCCCAGCCCGTGCCGATCTCCAGCAGCCGGTCACCCGGAGAAAGCTGCAGCTTCTCCGCGATCCGGTCGAGCTTGGCGCGCTGTGCCTCCTCGAGAGTCACACCCGGCGTCTCGAAGACGCCGCAGGAGTACGTCAGCGACGGATCCAGGAACAGCGAGTAGAAGTCGGTGCCCAGGTCGTAGTGATAGCGGATGTTCGCGCGGCTGCCCGACACGGAATTGCGCCGACGGAAGTGCCGCGCGCGCTCGATCCAGCGCGACAGCGTCGCCGGAAGGCGGGCGCCGGCGTCGAAGGTCTCCTGATTGCGGACCGCCAGCCGCACGACGGAAACGAGGTCCGGAGAGCTCCAGAGTCCCTCGGCATAGGCCTCGCCAAAGGCGATGTCGCCGCCGCGGATGCCGCGCGAGAACACGCTCTCGTCGTGGACGAGGACGATGGCGTGCAGGTCCGAGGCCGGGTTGCCGAAGCTGCGGATCGCGCCGCCGGGTAGGTGGACCTCGAGGCGGCCGCCCGTGATTCGCTCGAGCGCCCGGAAGAGGAGCGCGCGCGAGGCGGCAGTCACCGGGCCCGCCCTCGGCATGTTTAACCCGGCTGGGGATCCGGCTGGCCGAGCGACAGGGACTCGGCGGTTGCGACGAGGCGCTCGAGGATCTCGACCAAGTGGGCGCGGACGCGCTCGATCTCGTGGTGAATCTCCTCCAGCTGCTTTCCGGCGCGCGCCCCGAGCGCCGCGGCTTCCGCGTGGAGGTGCTCGAGCTGTGCCGCCGCGTGGACCCGCGCCGCCTCCAGGTCCACGAGCGCATCGTGTGCCGTGTGGCGGACGGATTCGCGGACGACGGCCCAACGCTGCGTCAGCCTCTGCACTTGCTCGTGGAGGCGCGCCGACGTGAAGGCGCGCCCGGTGCGGTGCGCGTCGCGGGCGGCCTCGCGCCACCGCGTCGGCGGACGGCGCAGCCCGCGCACGAGACCGAGACGCTCGGCCAGCCAGAGCAGGTAGAAGCTTCCGTCCCACTGCCACCAGCGGAACCCCTGGGCCGCCGAGCCCGGAGCCCAGTGATGGTTGTTGTGCCAGCCCTCGCCCATCGTGATCAGCGAGACGAGGAAGGAGTTGCGCGAGTCGTCGGTCGTCGCGAACGCCCGGCGCCCGAAGACGTGCATGACGCTGTTGACCGAGAAGGTCCCGTGCCAGAGCAGCACGGTCGAAAGGAAGTATCCGTAGAAGAGCCCGACGGGCCCGAAGGCGAGCGACAGCGCGACCGCGTAGAGCATCGTCGGCAGGAACTGATTTCGGTCCAGCCAGACGAGCTCGGGGTACTTCGCCAGGTCCGGCACGCGCGACAGATCCGTCCTCTCGTAGTCGGGCGAGAGGATCCAGCCCATGTGGGCCCACCAGAAGCCGCCCTGGAGAGGGCTGTGGATGTCCTCGGGACGGTCGGAGTACTTGTGGTGGTGGCGGTGGTTCGAGGACCACCACAGGACGCCCTTCTGCGCCGCCGTCTGGCCGAGGAAGGCGAGCAGGAACTGTGGCACCCGCGGCAGCCGGTAGGTGCGGTGGCTGAAGTACCGGTGGAAGCCCGCCGTGACGGCGAACATCCGCAGGTAGTAGGAGCCGATACAGAGCGCCACGCCGAGCCACGAGAATCCGACGGCGAAGACGCCGAGGGCAGCCAGGTGGATCAGAAGGAACCCCGCCACCGCGGAGGGGCGGAGCCGGCGGTGCAAACGGGCGGCGGCGGGCGGCGTCATCCGAGAACTTTAACCGAGAATGTCACTTCTTTGTTTCTTCGGCTTTCTTCTTGACCGTCTCGAGGTTGATCGTGATGTCCACGTCGTCGGAGAGCATGAAGCCCCCCGCGTCCAGCGCCTTGTTCCACTTGATTCCGTAGTCCTTGCGGCTGAGCTTCAGGACGACTTCGAAACTGGCTCGCTCGTTGCCCCAGGGGTCCTTGACGATCCCCAGCAGGTTGACCGGCAGGGTCACCTCCTTGGACACGCAGCGCATCGTGAGAGTGCCGGTGACGTCGTACTTGTCCTCGCCGGCGGGCGCGATCTTCGAGCTCTTGAAGGTGATCTCGGGGCATTTCTCGGCGTCGAAGAAGTCGGCCGAGCGCAGGTGCTTGTCGCGGTCGGCATTTCCCGTGTCGATCGAAGTCGTCTTGATCGTGAAGACGACCGAGGAAAGCTCGGGCTTGGACTGGTCTGCTTGGACGGTGCCCTCGTAGTCGTTGAAGTGGCCGCGCACCTTCGAGGCGAAGTGGCGGATCTGGAAGCCCACGTCGGAGTGGGCCTTGTCGACTGTATAGGCGTCGACCGCCGCGAGGGGGACCGCGGCGAGAACGGCCGCGCAGAGAAGGAGGGAAGCCCGGACACTGCGAATCATGGTTCTCCTTTTCGGAAAGCCGGACCTCGAGTCGAACCCCTCGGGCCGCATAGCCTAACTTATGCCTCGGGGAACCGTGAGGGTTCTTACTGGACGCAGCCCCTCGCGGCGACGGTGATCTGACCCTCGACCCGGCCCTTTCGGATGGCCACCAGGCGGTCGTGGAGGTTCGAGACGATGCAGGCGTGGTTGGGCAGGATGCGCACGCGTTCGCCGACCCGGAAGCTCTCGCCGTCCTCGACCGAGATGACGCCATGCTCCTCGGAGAGGCGCGCGATCCGGCTCTTGCGGCCCAGGACGAGCCCATGACCCACGGCACGGGGCCGCAGCGGGTCCGACGACAGCGTCTTGGATCCCGCGTCCACCACGGCGCGGCGGGGCTCGGGAACGCTGACGACCGTGGCCAGGATCGTCAGAGCGCAGTCCTCGAATCGCGCGGCGCCCAGGCAGACCTGCGAGAAGTCGTTGTAGACGTAAGTCCCTGGACGACACTCCGTGACGCCTCGCGTCGAGATCGCGTGGCGCGCCGTCGGCGTCGAGCCGAGCGAGACGTCGCCGACCGGAAGGCCGCAAGCGCGGACGGCCTCCGCGGCTTCGGTCACCGCGCGGCCCTCGTCGCGCGCGGCGGCGGCCACCTCCTCCGGAGTGCCGGCGGCGTAACCCTGCCCGCCGTGCGTGAAGAGGCCTCGAAATTCGATGCCCGGCAGGCTCGCGATCCGCTTCGCCGTCTCGACGGCGCGCTCGGGGGGGACGCCCACGCGGCCGTAACCGCAATCCACCTTCAGACGCACCGGAAGGCGCCGGCCCGCGGCGTGGAAGACGCCGCCGAGCGAGCGAGCGCCTTCCTCGCTGTCGGCGCCGACGGCGATGGCGATCCGATCCGACAGCGCCAGGAGCCGTCGCGCCTTGTCGGCGCCGTACACCGGATATCCGAGGAAGATGTCTTCGAAGCCGAGCGACGCGAAGACCTCGGCCTCCGACGTCTTCGCGAGCGTGAGGCCAACGGCGCCCGCGGCGAGCTGGAGCCGGCCGACCTCCGGCGACTTGTGCGTCTTCGCGTGGGGGCGGAGGTTGACGCCGGCCCGCCGCGCGTCCGCCTGCATCGAGGACACGTTCGCCTCCAGGACGTCCAGATCCACCAGGACCGACGGCGTCGGCAGGTCTTCGATCGCTGTCACCCGGGAAAGACTATCTCGACCGCTTCGGCTGCTTCAGCTTGGGCGCGAGCCGTCGATACGACTCTTCGATCCAGGGCCAGATCAGCTCGAGCTCTCCGAGCTTCGCCAGGGAAGCCTGAACCCATCCGTAGCGGCCGACGTAGTCGGCCACGCGGACGAAGGGAAGCGCCAGGGCGTCTTCGCGTTCCTCCGGAGGCGGCTTGAAAGAGACCGAGTACTGGGAGCCGTCCATGCCGGTGCCCGCGAAAATTTTTCCGCGGATCTTGTATACACCCGTCCCGCCCCAGGGGAACTCCTCGACCGCGCCTTCGAGCGCGAGGCAGCGCTTGCGGACGCGCTCGTGGAGGCTTCGGGCGGCGGCCGGCAGTTTCCGCGGATCCTCGCGGAAGTATCGTGGTCGGTCTCGATGAGCCAGAGGCCTTTTATATCGCGACCGCTGAGATAGAGTCCGCAACTCGAGATGCGCAAATTGTTGTCCGTACTGGCGGTCGCGGCGGCGGTGCTCGCTCTTGGAGCGGAAGCGGGTAATCCGACGGCCGAGGAGTTGGTGAAGAAGAACATCGAAGCCCGGGGCGGGATCGAGAAGATCCGCTCCGTGCGGTCGCTGCGGATGACGGGAATGATGTCGCTCGGCAACGAGGCCGCGGCGCCGACCGTGCTCGAGTTCCAGCGCCCGTCGAAGGTCCGATGGGAGTTCACCGTGGACGGTCAGACGGCGGTCCAGGCGTACGACGGAAAGGCGGCGTGGGTCCTCCTGCCCTTCACGGGCGACACCGAGCCGCACGAGATGTCCGCCGAGGACCGCAAGGGAATCGCCCTCCAGGCCGACATCGACGGGCCGCTGGTCGACGCCGAGAAGAAGGGCAACAGGATCACGCTCGTGGGCCGGGAGAAGCCGGACGGCCGCGACGCCTGGAAGCTGAAGATCACGACGAGCGACGGAGACGAGCGGTTCGTGTTTCTCGACGCGAAGACCTATCTGCAGTTCATGACGGTCACTGAGCGCGCGGTCGAGGGACGCAAGATGGAGGTCGTCAACCGGATCGGCGACTACCGCGAGGTCGACGGCGTGAAGCTGCCGCATTCCTTCGAGGCCGGCGCCGAAGGCGTGCCGGAGAGCCAGGTCTTGCACTTCGACAAGATCGAGGTCAACGTGCCGATCGACGACGCGCGTTTCGCGATGCCCTCGGGCAAGGGAGCGCGATGACACGCCGCGGCCTCGCCATCGCTTTCCTGGCCCTGGCGTTCGCCGCCGCGCTGCCCGCCCAGGCGCCCAAGCCGAAGGTCTACATCTCGGTGGACATGGAAGGCATCGCCGGCGTGGTCAGCGGGGACCAGCTCGGGCCTCCGGGATTCGAGTACGAGAGATTCCGCGGCTTCATGACCAACGAGACACTGGCCGCGATCGAGGGCGCGCGCGCGGCGGGCGCCGGGGAGATCCTGGTCTCGGATTCCCATGGCAACGGCGAGAGCCTCCTGATCGATCGCTTCCCGAAAGACGTCCAGATCGTGCGCTCCTGGCCCCGTCCCCTCGGGATGATGGAGGGAATCGACGGCAGCTTCGCGGCGGTCCTCTTCGTGGGTTACCACTCCTCGACGACCAATCCCGAGGGCGTCAGGGCCCACACGCTGTCTTCGGCAAACCTCGCGGATCTGCGCTTGAACGGCGTGTCGGTGCCGGAGGCGGGCTTGAACGCTGCGATCGCGGGTTACTTCCGCGTGCCCGTCGCGATGGTCACGGGCGACGCCGCCGCCGTGAAAGAGGTGCAGGCTCTCCTCGGCCCGATCGAGGGGGCCGTCGTCAAGTGGCCGCTCGGGTTTCACTCCGCGCGGACGCTGACACCCGAGGCGAGCTGCGACCTGATCCGCGCTACGGCGAAGAAAGCGGTCGAGCGCGCGGCGACGCTCAAGCCCTACGAGGTCAAGGCGCCGGTGACTCTCGACGTGCGCTTCAAGAACTATCGCCCTTCGGAGGTCCTCGCGTATCTCCCGATCGTCGAGCGCACGGACGCGCACTCGATCCGGTTCAAGGGCAAGGACATGCTCGAGACGATGCGGTTCCTGGAGTTCGTGACGAACTACGAGCCGGGCCTGGCGCCGTAGACCTGTCCCGTCGCCTTAGAACCGTCATTCCGAGCGCAGCGAGGGATCCCGGACTCGATACGCGACCCGGCTCATCGAGCTCGGGATCCCTCGGGCTCCGCCCTCGGGATGACCGCTCCGCCGTCGACGTGCGACGGCGACGCGGTCACTTCGCCTCGAACAGGACCTTGTACTTCCCGTATCC
>JBKOZO010000224.1:0-8094 GCA_046725935.1 Acidobacteriota bacterium
ATCCATGTATGTTCGCAGGGTGCCAACGGAAGCTTTTCCCATGCCGGCCTCTGGGCGTGGGATCTCAGTCCGTCCTACGACACGCCCGCATTCAACGAGATCCGCGCGGCACGGGGCGGCACCATCCTCGAAATCGTCGAGGACAACTCCAAGAACTGCTTCGCGATGGCTAACGGGATCAAGCAAGTCGCCCAGTACTACTCGCAGCAGGGTCAGTGCGACAACAACTACATGACGATCCAGCATGAAGACGGCACGGTGGCCTGGTACCTCCATATTCCACAGTGGGGTGCATACGGCAACCTTTCCGTCGGTGATCGCATCTACCGTGGTGATCGGATCGCCAGCATTGGCAACGTCGGGTACTCGGCAGGACCGCATCTCCACTTCCAATCCAACAACAGCGCAGGCGCCGCCATCCTCCGGTTCCAGACCTCTGGAAAAACCTGCTATATCCCGGACACGGGAGACATATCGACTTCGAACAACGAGCCCTAGCGCGGCTGGAGCGAAGACGAGGGCGAGAGGCGACGGGACGAGGATGCGCGGATTGCCGACGAGCTCCTGAAGCCGCCATAGGGGCGATCGAGGTCCGGGATCCCTCGCTTCGCTCGGGATGACGGCTTCTCCGGGATATACGAAAATATATCAATACGATATAGTAAAATTATGGGACATTCCCGCAGGCAACCTTCTTCGCTACGCGCGCCGCAAGGCGAACCTGAGCCAACGCGAGCTCGGGCGACGCGCTGGCGCCACCCAGGCCACCATCTCCAGAATCGAAGACGGACTCATTTCGCCGAGATTCGACACGCTCGAGAGACTCCTCGCGGCATGCAGCTACGAGCTGCGGGTGATTCCGCGGCGCGGCGAAGGCGTCGATCGCACCGCGATTCGCGAGTTACTCCGCGCAACCCCGACCGAGCGGGCTCGCCTCGCGGTCCGGGAGGCGCGCAACCTCGAGAAGCTTCGCCCGTCCCGCTCGCCGCGATGAAGCCGCGGCCGTTCGACCCGGAGCGGATCCTCGAGACGCTTCTGCGGCAGCGCGTCCGCTTCGTCGTCATCGGCGGCATTGCCGGGCGCCTCCTGGGCTCTCCGACGGTCACGAACGACCTCGATATCTGCTACGCGAGAGACCGAAAGAACCTGGCCGCGCTTTCAAAGGCGCTGTTCGAGCTCGAGACGAGCCTGCGAGGGGCCCTTGACGGGCTGCCGTTTCGGCCGGACGTGCCCACTCTCGAAGCAGGCGACCATTTCACCTTTGCCACCAGCGCGGGCAATCTCGATTGCATCGGCACGCCTAAGGGGTCGGGCGGATTTGCCGACCTGGTTTCGAGTGCAACGCGGATGTCGATCGGACCGCTCGAGGTGCCGGTCGCTGCGATCGAGGATCTCATTCGCATGAAAGAGGCAGCCGGCCGCCCGAAAGACCGGGTCGAGCTGGAGATCCTCGCGACGCTCAAGGAGGAGATCGAGCGTAGCGGACGCAGCGGCTGAGCCCGTCTCCGCTTAGACAGATTCCGGCTGGGGAGGTCGTGCTATACTTGCATCACTAGTATTACTGGTGAGGCAAGCAAACATGGCCAGTTCCATTTCCGTTCGGCTCGACGATCAGACCGCCAAGGCACTCGAGGACCTGGCGAAGGCGACCGATCGCCCCAAGACCTACTTCGTCGAGAAGGCGCTCGAGTCGTACCTCGCCGAGTACGCCGATTATCAGGTCGCTCTCGATCGGTTGAGGGACAAGGACGATCCCATCGTTTCCTCCTCGGAGTTGAGGAAGCGGATTGCCCGCCGCAAACGTTGAGTACAAGGCCTCGGTTGCGGGCGATCTCGATCGGCTCGACCGATTGGTAGCGCTGCGGATCCTCAGCAAGATCGAGAAGGCGCTGGCTGCAGGCGGGAAATCAGGAGATCCGCTGATAGGCGAATTCGCCGGTCTCTTCCGGCTTCGTGTCGGGGATTACCGCGTCATCTACGCGCGGACGGATACAGGCTACCTCATCCTTCGAATCGGGCACCCTAGCGAGGTCTATCGCCGAGGACGTCCGTGAACGGCCTGTCATCCCGAGGAGCGCAGCGACGAGGGATCCCGTGATCGACCGCTCTTCGGTACCAAGGCGTTTCAAAGTTAGAATCACCCGACTCAATGCCCCTGACAGCCGGCACTCGTCTCGGTTCCTACGAGATCCTTGCGCCGCTCGGCGCCGGAGGAATGGGCGAGGTCTACCGCGCCCGCGACAGGAAGCTCGACCGCGACGTCGCGATCAAGGTCCTGCCCTCGCAGCTGACCGCCAACCCCGACGCGCTCGCGCGCTTCGAGCGCGAGGCCAAGGCGGTGGCCGCGCTCTCGCACCCCAACATCCTCGCCATCTTCGACTTCGGCACGGAGGGTGGCGTCTCCTACGCGGCGACCGAGCTTCTCGAAGGAGAGACCCTCCGCGGCAAGCTCGACGGCTCGACCGTCACCCAGAGGCAGGCCGTCGACTGGGCGCTCCAGATCGCGCGCGGCCTCTCCGCCGCGCACGGCAAGGGCGTCGTCCACCGGGACCTGAAGCCCGACAACATCTTCGTGACCAACGACGGCCACGTCAAGATCCTCGACTTCGGACTGGCCAAGCGCGTGGACTCCGCTCCCTCCGAGCAGACGAGCGCGCCGACCGGCACCGGCGGCGGACACACGGAGCCCGGCACGGTCATGGGAACGATGGGCTACATGTCGCCGGAGCAGGTGCGCGGCCTGCCCGTCGACGCGCGTTCCGACATCTTCTCCTTCGGCGCGATCCTCTACGAGCTTCTCTCCGGCAAGAAGGCGTTCAAGCGCGACACGGCGAGCGACACGATCGCGGCGATCCTGAAGGAGGAGCCGCCGGAGTTGACGCACTCCGGACGCAACGTCTCGCCCGCGCTCGACCACATCGTGCGGCACTGCCTCGAGAAAGATCGCGAGAATCGTTTCCAGACCGCGAAGGACGTCGCGTTCGCGCTGTCGGAAGCGTCGTCACCGACGACCCTGAGCGGAGTGACGAGCGGCGCGTACGCCGCTCCGCCGCGGCGCGGCCCGGGGAAGGCGATCCTCTTCATCGCCGGTTTCACGGTCCTATTCGCGATCGCGGCGCTCTTCATGTGGCGACGACCGAAACCGGCAGCGGCGCCGGCGCCCGGGGCGTCCGTCGCGGCGGCTGGTCCCGCCGCCGCTCCCAAACTCGGCGTTCGCCGGCTCGCGGTGCTCCCGTTCGAGAACCTGGGCGCGCCCGACGACGACTACTTCGCCGACGGCATCGCCGACGCGATCCGCGGCAAGCTGACGTCGCTGCCCGGCCTCGAAGTCATCGCGCGCGGGAGCTCGACGCCGTACAGGAAGACCACGAAGCCGCCACAGGAGATCGCGAAGGAGCTTTCCGCCAACTACCTATTGACCGCCACCGTGCGCTGGCAGAAGCAGAAGGGCGGCGCCAATCGCGTGCAGGTGAGCCCCGAGCTCGTCGAGATCAAGCCGGACGGACCTCCCGCATCCAAGTGGCAGGAGCCCTTCGACGCGGCGCTGACCGACGTCTTCCAGGTCCAGTCCGACATCGCTACGCGCGTCGCGAAGGAGCTCGGCGTCGCGCTGGGGACGCCCGAGGCGAATAGTCTCGCGGACAAGCCGACGCAGAACCTCCCGGCGTACGAGGCCTACCTGCGCGGCGAGGAGCTGACCGCGGGAATGACCGTCAACGATCCGACCACCCTCCGCCGTGCGGTCGCCTTCTACGAGCAGGCGGTCGCCCTCGATCCCGGGTTCGTCAAGGCCTGGAGCGAGCTGTCGATCGACAACTCCACGCTCTACAGCAAAGGCGTCCCGTCCCCGGAGGTCGCGCAGCGGGCTCAACGGGCCGCGGAGAAGGCGATCGCGATCGCGCCGAACAGCTCCGAGGGATACGGCGCGCTCGGCTCGTATCTCCGCCTGGTCCTCCAGGACTTCGCGGGTGCCCTGGAGCTGTACCGCAAGGCGCAGAGATTCGCGCCGGCGGACAGCGCGCTGCTTCGAAACATCGGCTATTGCGAGCAGGGCCTGGGGCAGTGGGATCGCGCCGCCGAGACGTTCCGTCAGGCCGAGCGGCTCGATCCGCGCAACGCGGGCAATCTGAGAGCGCTCGCGGCTGCGCTCCTGCGATCCCGTCATCTCGTCGAGGCGCGCGAGGTGCTGGATCGTGCTCTCGCCCTCGCGCCCTCCAACCTCGGGTTGATCCAATACCGGGCCATGACGTTTCTGGCGGAAGGGGATCTTGCGGGCGCGCGCGCGTGGCTCGAGGCATCGGCGTCGCACGTGGATCCCACGTCCCTGGTGGCGTTCATGGCGACCTATCAGGACCTGGGCTGGGTCCTCGACGAGCCTCAGCGCGACCTGCTCCTGCGCCTGACCCCGAGCGCATTCGACGAGGACCGCGGCACGTGGGGTCTCTGCCTGGCGCAGGTGGACGCGCTGAGGAAGGATGCGGCAAACGTGCGGCTCCACGCGGGAGAGTCGGCGAAGGCCGTCGAGGAGCAGCTGAGGTCCGCGCCCGACGATGCCGGCCTTCACACCTATCTCGGCCTGGCGCTCGCCTACCTCGGCCGGAAGGAAGAGGCCATCCGCGAGGGCGAGCGAGCGGTCTCGCTTTCGCCGATCTCGAAGAATGCGGTCTTCGGGCCTTACTTCCAGCACGTGCTGGCGAGGATCTACATCCTCACGGGCGAGCCCGAGAAGGCGCTCGACCGGCTCGAGCCGCTCCTGAAGATGCCGTACTACCTCACACCCGCCTGGCTCAAGATCGATCCCAACTTCGATCCGCTGCGGGGGAATCCGCGGTTCGAAAAGCTCGTGGCGGGGAAATAGGACGGGATCCCTCGCTGCGCTCGGGATGACGGCTTAGAGCTGTCATCCCGAGGAGCGCAGCGACGAGGGATCCCGGACTCGACCCGCGATTCTCGCCCGACGGATGCCTATCTCTGGAGCCCGCCCGCGGCGCTTCCCCCTCCGCAGCCCGGCAGTTTGAAGCTGCCGATTCGGGTCTGCCACGGCGCCGTTGTTCCTGGCGGAGGCAGTGGCGGAGGCGGGAGAGGAAGGGGCACACCGCTGACTTCGTAGTACTCGTTGACGTACCAGAACGTGCAGTCGTCGGCGGGATCGACGTTCATCGACGTGTAGTCACCCCACCGAGAGTTCGTCGTCGTCTGGACGCCGCTGCCGTTGATGATGGTGGCTTCGCCCTGGGGCATCTCCCCGAGCGTGTCGCCGGCAAGCCTGCCCGTGTAGCGGATGCCAGGAAAGACATTGGTTCCGTTGACGACGCTGAAACCGAGAGCCATGCCACCGTTCTTGTCCTGGGCGATCGAGCCCATCCAGCGGTGCACGCCGTCGTTGGGAGCGTAGGTCCCCTGCTGATAGACCGAGTAGGTCGAGCCGACTCTCCGAATCTCGTACCAGCGCACGCCAGCGACGCCGGGGAGAGCCTCGACCGACTGGTTCGTGACGAGAGCCTCGTAATTGGTGAAGTTGCGATAGGCCAGCCGCCAGGTCGGCCGCTGGCGGTAGGAAAGGATGTCGAGGTACTGGCTCCCATCGGTGATCCCCGGTTGGGGAAGGCAGTCACGCGAGCTCGGAGGCAGCGAGCCGGGGACGACGCCGCACGGGAAGATCGAGTCGAAGCTCGCGACCGGAAGCTGCGTGGCCAGCTTGAGGGTCGCCGTGGGAGTCGAGCTCCACTTGATCGTCATCTCCCAGACGTTCAGGGCGTCGGAGGCCGCACCGTAGGGACCGCCGTCGTCCTGCGTGCCGACGACCGGGATCGCCGCGTCCGCCTTGGGCGGCTTGGTGCCGTCGATGTCCGCGGGGAGCAGGCCGTCGCCCACGAGCGGGAGGTTGTTGCCGGCGAGCCCATCGATGAAGAAGTGCGCCATGCGGGCGTTCGGGTTGCCCGCGATCATCTTGTTCTTCTCGAGCGCGTAGACGCTGATGCCGTATCCCCCGTTCTCTCCGAAGTCGCGCGAGGTGAGGACGTAGGACCCCCTCCAGTTCCCGTACTTGGGGTAGTCGGGGAAGTAATCGATGTCACTGAACCTCGTGATGAATGCGTAGCGGAAGTAGGCGCCGGCGGGATCCCCGGTCACGGAAATCGCGACGCAGTTGTAGAAGGGCAGGCCGTTGAAGGTACCGTTGGGATTCATCCCCCTGGTCGTGAACTGGGACAGGAGCCAGCGATCCTCGAGCTTGTCGTAGATCACGATCGGATCGCCCGAGGGATCCGTGCAGTCGGGAATCGCGAACCCGGCCCAGAGCGAGCCGGTGTCGGTCGGTCCGGCCAGCCGGGTGCCTGCCTTGTCGTAGACCGCGAAGAGCAGATTGATCATTTCGACATAGTTGTTTGGTCCGACGGCGCCGACCGGATCGGGTGGGTTGACTCGGCCGCCGAAGATGTTGAAGTTGTCCAGGTTGCTGAGACCCTCGAACGTCGTGAGCGGGGCGGGAATGGCCGGAGCCGCCGCGCGCAGGCCGCCTGTCTGAAGCGCGCCATCCGGGATGTAGCCCGTGTCGTGGACCGGCGCTGCGGGCTCCGGACGGATCTCCCTCTCTTCCTCCTCGGGAACCTGCAGCCCCTTTCGCTGTATCGCCAGGACTCGCAAGGGCTGCGAGACATCGAAGGCCGCGGGTTCCGTGAACACCGGTTGCAGTGGCGCGGGCTGTCTGGGACCGGCGGCCGGCGCGGCGATCGCTATACCCGCCGTCGCGACGAGCAGAGCGAGAGCAGCAACGGTATGCCGAGACGACTTCGGTCCCCCTGTGGGAAATGATGGAAACATGGATTCCTCCGTTCTGAAGACACGAAACGAGATGAATCGATGGCGATGCGGGAATCGGGCTCGAGGCGGGCCGCGGACGCTGGGAAGACAACAAGAGCGCACTGGTGTCGTCCTTATGCACGATTCGCGCCTTTGCGTTCTGTCATGTGTCATCCCGAGCGCAGCGAGGGATCCCGGACTCGACCTGGCGCCGTCCCGAATCGAGCACGGGATCCCTCGTCGCAGGCTCCTCGGGATGACGGCACTTAGGCCCTCCACCTTAGAATCGCCCCGCCCGTTGCCTCGGACTGGACGAAAGGACACGCGCTCGATGAAGAACCGCCTCGCCGCTGCTCTCGCCCTGCTCCTCTCCCTCTCCCTCCCTCTCTTCGCCCAGCAGCCTCCCAAGCCTCCCATCGACAAGCCGCCGGCGGCGCCGCCGGGCGAGCCGGAAAAAGAGAAGGAGAAAGAGAAGCCGAAGTGGGACGTCGCGAATCCTCCGTACCCCTACGACGTCACCATCCCGCTCGACGTCACGACCGGCACGTGGATGTCGCTCGACGTCTCGCCCGACGGCAAGGAGATCGCGTTCGACCTCCTCGGCGACATCTACACGATGCCCATCGGCGGCGGCGAGGCCAAAGCGCTGACCTCAGGCATCCCCTGGGACATGCAGCCGCGCTACTCGCCCGACGGCAAATACATCGCCTTCACGTCCGATCGATCCGGCGGCGACAACATCTGGGTCATGGACCGCGACGGGAAGAATCCGAAGCAGGTCACCAAGGAGAGCTTCCGCCTCCCCAACAGCCCCGCCTGGACGCCCGACTCGCAGTTCATCGCGGCGCGCAAGCACTTCACCGGCACGCGCTCGCTCGGCGCCGGCGAGATCTGGCTCTACCACCGCACGGGCGGCGAGGGTCTCCAGATGACCAAACGCGCGACCGAGCAGAAGGACGACGGCGAGCCCGCGTTCTCGCCCGACGGCCGCTACCTCTACTGGTCCGCGGACACCACGCCCGGCAAGATCTGGGAGTACAACAAGAACCCCAACGGCCAGATCTACGTCATCAAGCGCCTCGACCGCGACACGGGCAAGATCATCAACTTCGTCACGGGACCCGGCGGCTCGATCCGCCCCACACCTTCGCCCGACGGCAAGACGCTCGCCTTCATCCGCCGCGTCCGCTACAAGTCGACGCTCTTCGTCAAGGATCTCGACTCCGGCATCGAGCGCCCGATCTGGGACGGCCTCGAGCGCGACATGCAGGAGACCTGGGCGATCCACGGCGT
>JBKOZO010000225.1:0-2840 GCA_046725935.1 Acidobacteriota bacterium
GCGAGCGCCTGCGCCAGCGCCAGCGACTTGGTGTCGTAGGAGCCCCGGCCGTAGAGGTATCCGTTCTTGATCTTTCCCTCGAACGGGGGGGCTTCCGTCCAGTCCTTCGGGTTCGAAGGCGCGACGTCGATGTGGTTGAGCAGAAGCAGCGCTCCCTCGCGGCGCTTTCCCGGCAGGCGCGCGAGCAGGTTGCAGCGTCCCGGGGACGGGCACACGATCTCGTTCTCGATGCCCGCGCAGTCGAAGAACGCCTTGACGAACTCGGCGCCCGCCTTTTCGCCTTTGGTGTCGGTGGTCGTGTCGATGCGGACGTAGTCCCACAACAGCCGAACCGGTTCCTGCTTGAGCCACTCCTCGGCCGGGCGCGTCTGATCGGCCTCGAAACCCGTCGGCCTCGGCGCTGCTCGCTCACGCGCGCGGCAGCCCGCCGCCCACGCCGCCACCCAGGCCATCACCAGGAGGAAGGCGCGCCGGAGCCTCAACGCGATTCCCGCGAGGCTCTCGCCCGGACGAAGAGAAGCCCGAGCACGAGAAGGTAGAGGACGGGGCCGACCCGCGAGACGCTCCGGCCGGGAAAGTGCTCGCGCCAGTCTACGGTGTGCCGGCCGGCGGGCATTCGAATCGCCGAGAAGGCGAGCTGCGCCGGAAAGACGTCCGCTTCCTCTCCGTCCAGAAGGACCGTGCGGTGATGCCAGAAGCCGCGAAGCACGAAAAGCCACGTCGGCGCCGGCGCATCGGCCTCGAGCCGCAGGCGTTCGGGATGGTTCTCGAGGATGCGGACCGTCCCCGCCGGTGCCTCTCCCTCCCCGCTCTGACCGGTCTCGACGACGATCTGCCCGTGCTTCAGCTTGGAGATGCGCTGCAGGGCGCCGATCGCGCCCGGCTCCTCGACCCAGCCGGTGACGAGACGGATGTCGGGAAGCGCCCCCGGGTTCTCGTCCCAGTCCTCGATGTGGCTTCCCGCGATCCGGTGATAACCGGGCAGCGGCTCCTGGTCTTTGAAGCGAAATCCCCAGCGCAGCGAGAAGTTCTCGAAGAACGGACCGCCGTCCTTGAACCCCGCCGCGATGGCGCTGATCTTGCGCACGCTTTCGATCCGCGAGAGATCGCCGTTGTCGAAGTCGCCGTTGAAGACCGTTCCGCGGTTCCACAGGGCCTGGGCGTGCTGCATCCAGTTGCGCCGCGCGAACTCCGTGTACGCCGGGTCGGTTCCGGCCTCCTCCATCTCGATCTTGCTCGAGAACTTGTAGAGCATCTCGCCGAGCGCGCGGTACCGGCCTTCCGGATCGTGCCTGGCCATGTAGTGCGCGAAGGTCGGCGGCGCGAAGACTTCCTCCTCGCGGAACGTCCACGGGATCCGCCGCGTGGCCACGATCGGAACCAGCGTCAACAGGCCGAGACCCGCGAGCTTCGCTCGTCGGCCGCGGCCCGCGGACAGAAGGTCGAGCGCGAGCCACGTCAGGACCCACAGAAACGCGGCCTCGGTCAGCGCCATCGGCAGCTCGCGCGAGGCCTCCGCGAAGAACTGAAGCGGCGTGCGAGTCGCCCACATGACGACGGCGGCGAACGCGATTGGAAAGAGGGCGGCCAGACCGGCGAGAGCCGTCAGAACGACGCCGATCGGGAGGATCCAGCGCGGGGGACGCGCGCGGCGCATGAGCACGTCGAGCCCGACGCCGGCCAGGATCGCGAGACCGAACGCGGCCATCACGACGAACTTCTCGGGATTGCGCAGCGGAAGCGGCGACGGAATCTTGTGCCAGCTCTCGGGGACGAGACTGCCCGGCACCGCCAGGAGCAGACCGATCGCGACGAGAATGCGCCCGAAACGGGCGAGGGGTCGCGCGTCTTTCCAGGTGCAGACGATGGCGATGAATCCCAGAGCGCCGACGTAGATCGTCAGGAACAACCCCATCATCTTGTGATTGAAGATCTTCCAACCCCAGATCGACGTGTTTTCCGTGAGCCAGACCGACCCGAACGGGAACGGCACGATCAGCTCGAGGAGCCGATACGGCGAGAAGGAGAACTGCAGCGCTTCGCCGAGCCCGATCCCGGTGACGGCGCGGTTGGTCTCCGGGATCCAGAGAGCGGTGGCCGCGATCTGGGGAAGGGCGGCAAGGACGGCGAGTCCGAAGGATCCGGCGAACGCGAGCGCGCGGCTCCACCGCTCCCCCCGCTCGACGCCGACGGCGATCCAGACCGCCGCGCAGACGATCCCGACGCCGATGGTGAAGGGATCTCCCGCGAGCAGGTCCAGGGCGAAAAACAGCGACAGGAGGAAGACGCGCGAGGGCAGAGTGCCGCGGCGGCCCGTCGCCCACACGATCCACGGAAGCAGCGAGAGCCCCGGTAGAACATGAGGGAAGAACACATCCGAGACGGCCACGCCTCCGAACGCGTAGCTGACCGCGCCGATCCAGCCGACCGCGCGCGACAAGCCGGCCGACCGGAGCAGGACCATCATCCCGAGGCCGGCGAAGGCCCAGTGGAGGATCGGGAACACCTTCGCCATCACCGGGAACGGGAGGACGGCGAGCAGGATCCGCACGGGGTACAGCGCGCCGGCGTTGGGATTGGGCAGGAGCGGCCGTCCTCCCGAGATCTCGGGGTACCAGAGGGGGAACGCGCCCCGAGCGTACGCGTCGTGAATGCCTTTTTCGAGCGGGAGGTTGTAGGCGATCAGGTCCCGTCCCGCGAAGCTCCGCCGGAGAAGGAGCGGATCGGCCCAGACGGCCAGGACCAGGAGAACGAAGAGGACACCGGGAATCGCCCGCGACCGCCACGACGCGGGCGATGAGGTTCGGCCGTCGGATTCCACTCAGGGTTTAGGATAGGGC
>JBKOZO010000226.1:0-10953 GCA_046725935.1 Acidobacteriota bacterium
ACGCCGCCGAACCCGCCGAATCGCCAGGAGACGACCTCCTCGATCGTCTCGAAGAGCTGATGGCCCATGAAGAAGTAACCCACGGCGGCGGCGTCTTCAGAACGAAGACCCGACCGCTCGTAGGCGTACATCTCGTCGGACGCGCCGACCCGCGTGTCGACCGGACCCCACTTTCCCTCGAGCGTGCGGACGAACGCCGCGACGTCGGGGGACCGGGCGGCGGGATCGAACGCGCCGGAGAGGCTCACCGATGGCTACAGCGCGACCGCGAGGTCCGGCTCGGAGAGCGGAAGCTTGCCGACGTTGCCGACCACTGCGAGCGACAGCACGCGACCGTCGAGAAGGCGCTCGGCCTCGGCGGCGATTTCGTCGGCCGAGACGGCTTCGATCTTCGCGATCCACTCCTCGGGCTTGACCACGCGGCCGAAGTAGAACTCCGACCTCGCCGCCGAAGACATGCGCGAGACCGTGGACTCGAGAGCCAGGAGGAGGTTTCCGGTCAGGTTCTGCTTGGCTCGTGCGAGCTCCGACGCGCTGATCCCTCCGCGTTTCAACTTCCGCAGCTCCCGCAGCGTGACGTCGAGGACCCGGGGCAGATTCTTCGGCGCGCAGGCGGCCGAGACGCACTCGTACCCGCCGAGGCGGTATGCGTTGAGCGACGAGCCGATCGAGTAGACGAGGCCCCGCTTCTCGCGCACTTCCTGGAAGAGACGGGACGACATCCCTCCACCGAGGACGACGTCGAGGAGACCGGCCGCGAATCGCCGCGCGCTGGCCTGCGAAGGGCCCGCCACGCCGAGGCAGACGTGGACCTGCTCGAGGCCGCGCCGCGTCCGGACCTCGACGTGCTGGTGGGATCGGGGCGCCCGGCCGGCGTCTCCCCCGATTCTCCGGACCGGCTCGCGGGACCGCCGGCGGAAGAGCTTCTCGATCTCCGCGCGCGCGAAGTCGGCGGGAACGTGCCCGGCCAGAACCACGATCAGGTTGGACGGCGCGTAACGCGCCCGGTAGTAGTCGTAGAGGTCGTCCTTGCGGATCGCGGAGACGGTCTGGGCGGTGCCGAGGATCGGCGCTCCCAGAGGATGCGTCTTCCAGAACGATCGGACGAAGATCTCGTGGACCAGATCGTCGGGGTTGTCGTTGACCTCGCCGATCTCCTCGAGGATCACGCCGCGCTCGGTCTCGATGTCGGCGGCCGCGAAGGCCGGCGCGAGCACGACGTCCCCCATCAGGTCGAGGGCCTCGGCGAATCGCGAGTCGAGCGTGTGGACGTAGAAGCCGGTGTACTCCTTGGTTGTGAAGGCATCCACGTCGCCGCCCAGCCGGTCGATCGCCCGGGCGATCTCGGCGTTGGAGCGCCGGCGCGTGCGCTTGAAGAGCAGGTGCTCCAGGAAGTGCGAGATCCCCTGGCGCGCGGCCGGCTCGTCGCCCGAGCCGGTTCGAACGAAGAAGCCCAGCGAAAAGGAGCGCACGTCCTGCATCTCGTCGATGAGGACGATCGCTCCGTTGTCGAGAACGTGCCGCTGGACCATAGGCTCCGGTGGGTGGGGGATTCTATACGGGTGTCGTCGCGGCGACGGGCGGCCCGACTCGCCGCCTCAGGTCTTCGGCTGCTGCGGCGGCGGGTTCTGCGGGTTGGCCGGTATGACCGGATAGGTCAGCCGCTGGTTCGGATTGTCGTTGTCGGCATCACCCGCGATGAAGCGCCACTCGTCCGTGTACTCGTGGTCGCGCCACTTCTTGAGCGCCTTCTGGCGAATCTTGGTGCGCACGCCGATGATCGGTCCGACCGTCCGGACCTCGCCGGTCAGCCCCTGGTCGAAGATCGACGGAGGCGTGGGCGTCGGCGGCGCGCCGCCGAGAAACGGCGGAGGCGTCGGCCCCGTCCCCGTGTAGGTCGACGGCGGCTGGTTTCCGAAGCCTCCGGGCGTCGGCGTCCGCGGGAAGCCCCCGCGGGGTTGGCCCCCGGGCGGCAGCGCGGACATCGGCATCGCTTCGGGCGTGCCGGCGATGATCGGGACCCAGCCGTCCTCGCAATTGCAGAGAGGCTCTCGCCAGAGCCTCCGGATCGCGCGCGGCCGGGCCTCCTTGAGCTCCTTCAGGCTGTTCGGGTATCTCCCGAACCGCTTCTGGAACACCAGGACCGCCCGCGCGAACTGCTTCCCGCGGAAGATCAGCTCGGTCTCCTTGTCGCGCTGGATGATCGTCGCGATCGACGGGCCGACCGCCGCGATCAGGATCGTGAGGATCGCCATCGCGACGACCACGCCGACGAGCGTGAAGCCGGAATCGCGATCACCAGTCACTGTAGACGCTGCCGTCTAAGGCCTTCGCCTTCGACGCACTGTGCACGTCGATGATGCCGGGCTGCGGGGGCGGGGCGTTGGGATCGTCCGGCTCGGAGGGCTCCTCTTCCATCGTCAGGACCCAGTCCTCCTTCTTGGTCATCGGGTCGAAGGGGATGCGCCGCATGTAGCCCTCCTTCACGAGAGTCTGGAGGTCCGGCGGGTAGACGCCCTTGTCGCCCTTGTACTGGTCGAGGACGCTGCGGAACGTGAAGAGATCGCCGCGCAGCGACGCCTCCCGCGCGCGCTGCGGCGAGTCGCGCAGGGCCGGCACCGCGATCGCGGCGAGAATGCCGATGATCGTCATGACGACGAGCAGCTCGAGCAGGGTGAAGCCGGCTTCGGCTTCGGATCGCAGCCGGAGCGCCATCACCAATCCTTGTAGTACGACCCGTCCAGACCCTTGGCCGTGGACAGCGAATACACGTCGTACACGTTCTGCCCGCCCCAGGCGAAGGAGTCGGGCTCGTCCTGGTAGGAGCGCAGCCCCCACTCGGCCTTCCCGGTCATCGGGTCGATCGGAAGACGCCTCAGGAAGCGCTGCTTCTTCGTGACCTGCCCGACCAGCGTGACGCCTTTCACCAGCGTGTCGAGGTCGGGCGGATACCCTTCGCCGCCGATCTCCATCGGGATCAGGCCGGCGTCGGAGAGCTGCTTGTACTTGTCGATGGCGTCGCGCATGGCGCGGAGCTCATGGCGAAGCTCCAGCTCCTTCTGCCGCCGCAGGGAATAGCGCGCGACCGGCACCGCCATGGCCGCGAGAATCGCGATCATGGCCGCGACCACGGCCATCTCCACCATCGTGAAGCCGGCCATGGGATGGCGGCGCGCGGCCGCCGCGAGTCTCTTCATCGGACGTCGACCACCGACTGCGACGTCGTGACCACGGCGTTCGCCATATCGGCGGGGGCGAGGGTCAGGGTCGCTCGACCGGCCGCCATTCCGCGCAGCGTGATCTCGGCGACCGCGCGCGTGCCCGTCAGATCCGGCGAGGACGGGATCTGAAGCACGACCTGGTTGTCGCGGATGTTCGCTTCCGCCACACCGCTGCCGCTCCCCATGATCGGCTTCGCGACGACGACCGCGGCCACGGCCGGATCGAAGCCGACCGTGATTGTGCCGCCGGGGAAGCCCGACGCGGAGGTTGCCCGCACGAGGACGGACTGCTGCTGACCGGGCGCAAGGGCGAGATACGCCGGATCGAAATCCAGAAGGACCTGGCCATTTGCCGATACGCCGTCGGAAGACGACGGGCTCGCCGACACGATGGACACCGAGGCGTTCGGGTCCCCGGAAGTCGCGACCTCGTTCTTGTTCGTAGCCGAAGCCTGCGGCGGTACGGCCTCCCGCGGCGAGGTCGGAGGAGGCGGCGTCGGCTGGGGCGGCGGCCGGAAGATGTCGCTCGGCAAGCCGCCGGGGGCCGGGAGCGTCCCTGGAGCCGGCTGCGGCGCGGGCTGCGTTCCCGGGGCCTGAGCGGGCTGCGGGCGTCCGCCCGGCCGGCCCGAGGGTGGCGGCTGCTCAAACGGCCCGGCGTCGCGCGACGGATTCTCGACGCGGGGCGAGCCCTGGTACGAGATGTTCGCGTCGGTCCCGACGTAGACCGGCATGATGTCCTCTTCGGTGACGTCCGGTATGCGGATGATGTGCGGCGTCAGCGTCAGTACCAGGTCCGTGGTCTTGGAGTTTCTATCGTCGTTCGTAAAGAGCTTTCCGAGGATCGGGATGTCCCCCAGGAACGGCAGGATCTTCTTGGTGACCTGCCGATCGCGGCGGTAGAGGCCCGCGAGGAAGTTGGTCTCGCCGTCCTTCAGGCGGATGTTGGCCGAGATCGTGCGGGTGCCGATGATCGGCTGCTCCAGGCCTCCGTTGGTGACAATCCCGTTGATGTTGGAGACCTCGGTCATCAGCTTGAGCGTGACTTCCTTGTTGTGGTGGACGCGGGGCTCGACCTCGATCTTGATGCCGATGTCCTGGTACTGGAAGGAAGTGGCGGGCGACGTCAGCGTCGTGCCCGAGGCGACGGTCTGGAACGTGGTGACGGGAATCGGAACCTTGTCGCCGATCAGGAGCTGCGCCTTCTGGCCTTCCGCGATCCGGAGCTGGGGCTTGGCCAGAAGCTCGGCGTCGGTGTTGCTCTTCAGGAAGTTCAATGTGGCCGACGGGATCGTGAAACCGAAAGAGTTGATCGTAATCTGCTGGAGCTGCGCCCAGTTGAACTGATTTGCGGGAAGAGGAGCGCCGAGGTTCGTCGAGCCGCCCGGCGCCGGGACGCCGGTGCTGATCGAGTAGGAGCTGAGCTCGATGCCTAGCGTCTGCGCCTTCTCCGAGTTGATCTGGAGAAGCTCCACGTCGACGACGACCTCGGCGACCTGCTTGTCGTTCTGCTCGACGATGCGCTCGGCGACGGCAACCTTGTCGGACGTGTCGCGCAGCGTGATCGAGTTCTCGGCCTTGTTGACCGAGATGCGGGTGGTCTGGAGGAGAGCCCGCAGCGCGTTGGCGACCTCGGTCACGTCGGCGTTGGAGAGGAAGAACGTCCGGATGACGAGGTCCTCGTAGGTCTTTCGGTTCTGCGGCGTGTCCGACGCGATCAGGATCGTCCTCTCGTCGATGATCTTGTAGAAGTGGTTCTCCTGGCGGACGAGCGTCTCGAGCGCCTTCAGGAAGTCGATCTGGGGCAGGACGATTGAGACGTTGTCGTCCTTGAGCTGCGGATCGAAAACCACGTTGATCCCGGCGGCGTCGGCGAGCGCCCGGTAGATCTGCTTGATCGGCTTGGGCTGCGGAAAGTTGAGGTTGATGGGCTTGTCGCTCGACGGCTCGAGCATCGGCATGACCGCCCGCGCGCCTTTCGCCTTCTTCTTGATCTTCACCATGGTCGAGTCGGCGTTGCGCTCGGCTTCCCGCTTCGCGGCCTCGTCCTGCGCCTTCTTCAGCTCGACCGCGGCGTAGTCGTTGGTCGGGTCGAGGAGCACCGTCTGCTCGAGCTCGATGACGGCCAGGTCGGGCCTTCCCGAGGCGCGGTACATCTTTCCCTTCTCGAAGTGGTACTGAGACGCGCGCAGCTTGGCTCTCGCGAGCGCCGTCCGATATCCCGTCGACTGCGGCGCGAGCTCCACGGCCTTGCCGTATTCGATGACGGCGAGGTCCCAGTGGCCCAGCGTCTCCTCGTCCTGGGCCTTGCGAAAGGAGTCCGCTCCGGCGCACGCCACCAGAACGAGGCAGAGCGCGGCGGCAGCCGCGTGTTTCCAGAACTTCATCGGCGCCCTACCCTCCGAATCCAAAATCGTTCCCTTCCACACAAGTTCGGGATCCCTCGCTGCGCTCGGGATGACAGCTTGGGCTCGACGAGTCCGGGATCCCTCGTCGCTGCGCCTGTCCCGAGCGAAGTCGAGGGACTCCTCGGGATGACAGCCCTGGCTTCAAGGCGTGATCCCCAGCCGCTTGGTCTCCGTATCCGCGAATCCCACGAATCCCACGTCGATCGATTCGTAGCCCACCTTACGCAATACGAACTTGCCGAAGAGGATGTCGCCGGCGCGCGCGTTGTAGATCGAATCGCCCTGCTGCAGCACGGCGATCGGATGCTCCCTGGGCCCGAAGGTGCCCAGGAACTTGAAGGTGATGTCCGGCGGCCTTGGCGTGGGCGTCGGCGGCGGAGGCGGCATCGGCCCGATGTAGCCGGCCTCGCCCGGCAGCGGCCCGTGCGGCGTCGGCGTCGGCGGCGGGACGTGCGTGGGCTCGTGCAGCCCGAAGAGGTCGCGGCCCGTGTCGGCCGATCCCTTCACGGGCGCGGGGCCGAAGTCCTCGGGTTTGAGCAGCGGAACCTCGTCCGGCGAGGTGATCTTCGCGGACCGGCGCTCGCGAGCCACCGGAGCGGGCGCATCCGCCGCGTCCGGCGAGGCGTTGGTGGCGCGCGCTCCGCGCAGGTCCGCCGAGGCCGACGGCGAGGATTCCCGTCCTCCCGGCCTCCACCGAACCACGAACAGGATCAGCATGACCGCGAGGACCGCGAGCAGGTAAGCCTGGCGCTTCGAGCCCAGGCCCTTCGGCATCGAGAGGGCCATCAGCCGGTCCTCCGCGCGGCCATGGCTCCCGGCGCGGCCCTGGCGGGCGCCGGCTTGGCCGGACCGTGGGGCGTCGATGGCTCGGCGCCCTCGCCCTGCGTGAAGTACGTCACGAGCTCGAGCTGGACGGCGACGGAGCCGGGACGTTCGTTGTCGCGCTGGATCGCCACGGTGCGGACCGAGATCCAGCGGCGGCCGGTCTCGAACGCCCGCAGCAGCCTCTTGAACCGCGAGTAGTCGCACTTGAGCGGAAGCTGGATCTTCATCTGCTCGAGGGGAAGCTTCTGCATCAGCGACGTGGAGTAGGAGATCTGGGTCGTCGTGACGCCGACCTCGTTGAGCTTCTCGTGGATGTCGGCGACCACCGCGGCCAGCGTCGCGCGCTGCGTCCCGATGCGGTGGCCGTAGAACTCGTCCATCGCCGCCGAGACCCCGCCGAGGCGGGCCTTCTGCGTCGAGAGCCGCGCGGCTTCCTCTTCGCGCTGGGTCACCGAGGTCGTCAGGGCGTCGCGCCGCGCCTCGAGGGCCTCGCGCCGCGACTGCGTGCTCGAGCGGTAGGTCAGGAACACGGCCAGGTTGGCGCCTGCGAAGACCGCGGCCACCGCGAGCATCGGCAACCGCCGCCGCCAGGCCGACTGCCGGGCGGCGCTCATCGCCGCGCCTCCGGATCGTACTGGCAGGAGAGACTGAACTGGATCGGGTCCGGCGCTCCGGCCTCGGCCGTGGTTTCGCTCTTGAGCTCGATGTCCGTGAACGCGGGATCGTGCGAGAGCGAGGCGACCGTTTTGACCACCGCCTCGCGATTGCGCGCCGCGAGCTGCATGCTCAGCACGATGGCTTCGTCCTTGTCGAAGGACGGAGTCAGGTGCGAAAGGCCCACGTCGGGCGGCAGCGTGCGCTCGAGACGGGAAAGGAGTGTCGTCCAGGAGAACTTCCGCTCGGCGAGGATGCGCGAGAGCCCGCGACTCTCATCGGCGAGGGTCGAGAGCTGGTACGACGCCAGCGCCGCCTTCGCGGCGTTGGCCTTTTCGTCGGCGCGGCGTTGGCGTTCCTCGAGGGCGGCCACGTCGGCGCGGGTGTCGGCCACGAGGCCGCGATACTCCGAGAAGCGGCGCAGGTTGGCGGCCGCGAGGAGGATCCCCGCCAGGAAGAGAACGGCCACCACCGCGTAGACCGGGCGGTCGTCCAGGAACGGACGCTTCGCGAAGTTCCAGCTGCGGATCATGCGCCTCCCCGGACGGCGGCGTAGCCCGCCAGGAGCTCCGGCCGCGCGCCGACGCGCTCGTCGAGATCCGGAGCCGCCGAGAGGACGCGCGACGAGAGCGGCACGACCGGCACGGGGAACGCGCCGACGCCGTGCAGCTCCTTGCCCGGAACCTCGTCGTGCACGTACACCGCCGAAAGGCCGGGGCCCTTCAGCTTTTCCGCGTAGTAGGACAGCGACAGACGGGCTTCGCGCTCGTGATCCTCGCCGCTATCGCTTCCGCGGTGGCGAAAGAAGATCGGCGTAGTCCCGCGCGCGATGAAGAACGACAGGCCCCCGTCGCCGGAGCGGTGCAGCAGCGCGTAGTCGCCGCCGGAGGCCGAGGCCAGCGTCGGCGAGAGACCCTCGAAGAGGGCCAGGCTCGCGGGCGCGAGGCAGCCCACGCGCACGCCGAGCTCTCCGAACGCATTCTCGATCGCCTGAATCGTCTCCCGCGGCGTGGCGGCCACGAGCACGCGCTTCTCCTCCGTCAGCTCGGGCATCGGCTCCCAGACCACCGCCAGATCGCCGGAGGATCCGGGCAGAAGCTTCTTCAGCTTCCAGAGGACCATCTGCTGTCCGGCCTCTCCGTCGGGGGGCAGCGCTTCCAGCTCGACCGGCAGGATTCGCGCCCAGGCGTCAGGATAGATCACCGACGCCCTCGAGAGGCGGCCGCCCGAAAGCGCCCGGCCCGCCTTCACGGCCTCGGCCACGGCCTCGCGCGTGAGAATCGGCGCTCCCGCCGGCGCATTCGCGAGTGGCCCGCCCGGATAACGGAAGTGCCGCGCCTCCTCGAAGCCGCCGGGCTCGTCGAAGCGCACGCGGGCGTACGTCACGCCGTCGGGCAGAAGGCAGAAGACGTGCGGCGGCACGACGGGCGCGAGAAAGGGCAGCCTAATCAACGAAGGTCACCTTGTTGATCTCCTTGATCGTCGTGGAGCCCTCGTAGACCTTCGCCAGCGCCGAGTCGCGCAGGAAGATCATCCCCTCCTCTTTGGCCGCCCGCTTGATCTCGGCGGCCGGCCGGCGCTCGAGGATCAGGCCGCGGATGCGATCCGAGAGGTCGAGGAGCTCGGCGATCGCCATGCGGCCGTGAAACCCGGTGCCGTTGCACTCGAGGCAGCCCTTCCCCTCGTAGAAGACCTGGTCCTTCAGGGCGAGGGGATCCAGGCCCGCCTCGCGCAGCGCTTCGGACGTGACCGTGAGGGGCTCCTTGCAGTGGAGGCAGATCTTGCGCACCAGCCGCTGGGCAAGGACGCAGTTCAGGGCCGAGACGAAGTTGTATAGCTCGACTTTCATGTTGAGGAAGCGGCCCAGCACGTCCACGACGTTGTTCGCGTGGACGGTCGTGAACACGAGGTGTCCGGTCAGGGCCGACTGCACGGCGATCTGGGCCGTCTCCTCGTCGCGGATCTCTCCGACCATGATCTTGTCGGGGTCGTGGCGCAGGATCGATCGCAGTCCGCGGGCGAAGGTCAGTCCCTTCTTCTCGTTGACCGGGATCTGCGTGATCCCGCGGAGCTGGTACTCGACCGGGTCCTCGATCGTGACGATCTTGTCCTCGACCGACTGGATCTCCGAGAGACACGCGTATAGCGTCGTCGTCTTGCCCGATCCCGTGGGCCCGGTGACGAGCACCATGCCGTAGGGCTCCCGGATGAACTTGCGCAGCTTCTTCTTCGTCTCGTTGTCGAAGCCCACGACCTCGAGGTTCAGGCTCTTGAACTCGGCGTTGGCCGATTCCTTGTCGAGGATGCGGATGACCGAGTCCTCGCCGTGCACGGTCGGCATGATCGAGACGCGGAAGTCGATCGTGCGGCCGCGCACGCGGAGCTTGAAGCGGCCGTCCTGCGGGATGCGCTTCTCGGCGATGTCGAGCTCCGACATGACCTTGATGCGGGAAATGATCGTGCCGTGGTGCCGCTTGTCGATCGGGTCCATGGCCTGGTAGAGCACGCCGTCGATGCGGTACTTGATGATGACGACGTTCTCCTGCGTCTCGATGTGGATATCCGAGGCGCGGCGCTGAATGGCGTTGAAGACCACCGAGTCGACCAGCTTGATGATCGGCGAGGCGTCCTGCGTGATCCGGTCGATCGTGAGGGTCTCTTCGCCCTCCTCGTCCTCGGAGACGAGCTGCATGCGGAAGTCCTCGGTGGCTTCGTCGAGGACGCGCTGCGAGGACTCGCTCTTCTGGAGGATGTCGGCGATTGCGGCGCGGCTGCCGACCTTCACGCGCAGCGGGAGGCCCATCAGGAGCTCCAGCTCATCCAGTCGCACGACGTCCGTGGCGTCCGCGCAGATGATCGTCAGGGACTTCTCGGTGCGGCTCTCGGGCACGAAGCCGTAGCGCAGCATCCACTCCACCGGCACCGAACGGAAGAGATCCGCGTCCACCCGGAACGCGCCGAGGTCCACGTACGGCAGCCCCAGCCGCTCCGCCAGCGCGATCGCCTGCGCCTCCTCTTCGGCGCGAGAGGAGAACTTGACCTCTCCGTTCAGCTGTTTGGCCATGGCGTCTCCTCGAGCCTCACGACTTGATCGCCGACATCAGACGGAACATCGGCAGGTACACCGACAGGAGGATCGTGACGATCACGCCTCCCATGATCACGAGGATGGCGGGCTCGACGAACGAGATCACCCGCGCGAGAAGAAGGTCGATCTCCTCGTCGTAGAACTCGGAGACGGCCCCGAGCATCTCCTCGAGCGCTCCCGAAGACTCGCCGACCTTGATCATCTCGATCGTCAGGTCGGTGAAGATGCCGGTCTGCTCGAGGGCCCGCCACAGCTCGCCTCCCTCGCGGACCTTCGGGACGACCGATGCGACCTTGCGCGAGACCGACCGATTTCCGATCGCGTCGGACGCGTTCTCGAGGGCCGGCACCAGGGGCGTGCCACCTCCCAGAAGGGTCCCGAGGCTCCGCGTGAACTGGGTGATGGCGAACCGGCGGAAGATCCCGCCCACGATCGGCACCTTGAGCGCCGCGGCGTCGAGCCAGAGGCGCCCCGCCGAGGTCTTGAACCACCGCGACGCGAGGAAGCCGCCTCCCGCCAACCCGCCGAGCACGAACAGGATGTTCTTCTGGAGGAACGTCGCGATCCCGAGGACCATCACGGTCAGAGCCGGCAGGTCGGCGTCGAAGTCCTTGAAGAACTCGGAGAAGCGCGGGATCACGTACGTCATCAGGATCGCGATCAGGACGACCGACAGCGCGATCAGGATCACGGGATAGACCAGCGTCGAGACGACCTTGCGCGTCAGGGCGATGACGGTCTTCTGGTACTTCAGGTAGCG
>JBKOZO010000227.1:0-17453 GCA_046725935.1 Acidobacteriota bacterium
CGTCCGTAGGCGTCTTCGATGAAACGCCAGGCCCGCGCTCCGAGCCGCACGAGGTTCAAGCGGGCGTTTCGAACGAGGAGCGGGTCGTAGGTCCAGGTGACGAGACCGATCCCGCGCTTAAGGCACCAGTTCCTCTGAAACAGCTTGAGTCGCACGGAGATCCCGCGACCCTGGAAATCGGGCCGCACCGCCAGCATGTGGGAGTGGTGGCAGGCCACCAACAGATTCGTGCGCGGCAGACCGTGCACGAAGCCCACCATCTTTCGCCCGACGAACGCGCCCGCCGTCAGGCCCCCGACGTGGTGGACGACCTGGAGATCCGACGTCGAGGGGAGCTGCCGGTCCTCGAAGCCCCAGACCTGCCGGGCCAACTCCTGCACGTCCCGCAGCTCTTCGACGCGGCGCAGTTCGCGCACCGCGATCGCGGTCACGGCCCCTCCCCACCGGGAGCCCTCACGTCAGGGAGTTCGCGGCGAAGTATCTCGAGTGATCGCCTCATCCGCAGGCGCCTGGTCATACCAGCGCGGACCCGAGAGGTACTCTTTCTCGGTCCGGCGGAGCACGGCCAGCGAGCGCCTCGGCTTCAGCTGCGCGCATGCCACGAGGACGGCGTTCAGGACGGCCATGGGCGCGGCGTAGGAGCCCGTGAACGTGGAGGCGGAAATGGGCGCCAGCAGATACGCGTCGCAGGTCCGCGCGATCGGCGTCGTGTCGCTGTCGGTAATTCCGAACGTGGGGACTCCCCGTTCGCGCGCCAGCGTGACCGCGTCCATCGTGACCCTCAAACAGCGGCCGAAGCTGATCGCGACCACGAGGTCGCGGGGGGTGAGGCTGCGTACCTTGTGCTGCAGGTGGCCGGCGCTCCCGACGGGAGCCTCCGCTTCGAAGCCCAGAGCCTCGAGCCCGTAGGCGAAGAACCAGGCCAGGGAGGCCGCGAGGTCCACTCCCACGATGCGGACCTTGTGCGCCCGGTGAATGCGCCGGGCGAAGTCCACCGCCCGCGTCGGATCCAGACCCGATCGGACGGCGTCGAGGTTGTGCAGGTCCCGTTCGAGGCTGTGCCGCACGTGATCGGCTACGCTCTTCTTCTCGCGCGCCGTGGCCTCCACGATCCGATACGGAGTGACCCTCTGGATGAAGTGATCGCGCAGGTCTTTGAGGAAGTCGGCGTATTGCCGGTAACCCAGGACCTGGATCGTGCGGACGATCGTGGCGGGATCCACGCGATGGCGACGGGCGAGCGCGCGCGAGGAGAGAAAGAACGTCTCGTCGGGATTCGCGAGCGCGGCCTGGATGATCCGTCGGCGGCGCGGGTTCAGACGCGATTGCGCGGCCGCCAGGCGCTGCTCGATCGCGGTGCGTGTTGGCATGTCGATCCCTCCGCCACGGCTCGGTCTCGATTCCTCGCGTTCCCGAGCCCCGGTAGAATCTCACGACACCGAGACTCTCTCTCCCCGCAGCGTGAATCGCTCGACCGTTTCGGTCGCGGCCGCCAGGTAGTCGCGATCGATCGCGAAGCCGAAGCCGGGGCCTTTCGGAACCTCCACCATGCCGTTTCCGTCCACCTCGACCTCCGGAACGATGATGTCGCGCGCGAAGTACCGCCGGCTGGCGGAGATGTCGCCGGGCAGCGTGAAGCCCGGAAGGCTCGCCACGGCGATGTTGTGGGCGCGCCCGATTCCCGACTCGAGCATGCCGCCGCACCAGAGCGGCACGCCCTGCGACAGGCAGATCTCGTGAATCGCCAGTGCCGGAGAGTAGCCGCCGACGCGCCCCACCTTCAGGTTGACGACCCGGCAGCTCTCCAGCTCCAGCGCCTGCCGCGCCGCCCGGACTCCGCCGATGCTCTCGTCCAGGCAGATCGGCGTCGAGAGCTCCCGCTGGAGACGGGCATGGTCCAGGAGATCGTCGTGCTCGAGCGGCTGCTCGATCATCAGCAGGCCGAAGGCGTCGAGCTCCTTCAGATGATCTTTGTCCGCGAGGGTGTACGCCGCGTTCGCGTCCACCGAGAGCCGAATCTCGGGGTGGCGGCGGCGCGCCGCTTCGACGACCGCAACGTCCCATCCCGGTTTGATCTTGACCTTGATGCGCTGATAGCCGAGGCCCACGTACCGGTCGATGCGATCCATCAACTCGCGGATCTCGGTCTGGATCCCGAGACTCACGCCCGCCGGAATGCGATCGCGCACGCCTCCGAGCAGTTGCGCGACCGACACGCCGCCGGCGCGTGCGAGCAAGTCTACGTATGCGAGCTCCAGGCCGGCGCGCGCCATCGGGTGGCCCCGGAAGGGACTCAGCCTCTCGGCGAAATCGTCGAGACCGCGCAGGGGTGTGCGCAACAGCGCCGGCGCGAAGAACTCGCGAACCACGTGGACGACCGTGCCGGCCGTCTCGTAACTGTAGAGAGGCTCCTCGCCGGCGACGATCTCCCCCCATCCCTCCAGCCCGTCGGCCTGCAGCTTGGACAGAATGACCAGCCGCGAGAGGACGCGGCCGAAGCTCGTCTCGAACGGTTCGACGAGATCGAGCCGGAGCATGCGAATCTCCACGGCGTCGAGCCGCAGGGGCGCCGACGGAGCCGCCGGGCGCGGAAGGTTCACCCGGCCTGCCCGGCCGCGAAGCGGCGATCCTGGCCGCGAGCCGTATCACCCCCCGCGCACAACACTTGTTGCGCAAAGTAGCAGACGCTTAATCCGAAGGTCAAGACGTACGGACCTCAGTCAAGCGCAGCGTGTTGATCCCTGCTTGCATCAGGTGTTGCATAAGGGTCGGCGTCGATCATCCAGAGCCGGCCTGGGCGGAGGAAATAGAATCCGCCTCCGGTGGCTCTCGCCGCGGGCACACGCCTGGGGCCTTACGAGATTCTCGCGCCGCTGGGCGCGGGCGGAATGGGAGAGGTCTACCGGGCGCGCGACGGGAGGCTCGAGCGCGTCGTCGCGATCAAGGTCCTGCCCAAGCACATGTCGTCCTCCGCCGAGGTGCGCCAGCGCTTCGACCGCGAGGCCAAGACGATCTCGCAGCTCTCCCATCCTCACATCTGCGCGATTCACGACGTGGGACGCGACGGCGACGTTGACTACCTCGTCATGGAGCTTCTCGACGGCGACACGCTCTCCGAGCGCCTCGCCAAGGGTCCCCTGCCGCTCGAGCAGACCCTTCGCTACGGCGCGCAGATCGCCGACGCGCTGGATAAGGCGCACCGGCAGGGCATCGTGCACCGGGACCTGAAGCCCGGCAACGTCATGCTGACGAAGACGGGCGTGAAGCTGCTCGACTTCGGCCTCGCCAAGGGTGTCGCCGCCGGCGAGAACCCGACGCTCACGGCGTCGCCGACACAGGCGAACCTGACCGAGAAGGGGACCATCCTCGGAACTTTCCAGTACATGGCCCCCGAGCAGCTGGAGGGTGAGGATGCCGACGCACGGACCGACGTCTTCGCGCTCGGCGCGACCCTGTACGAGATGGCGACCGGGCGCAAGGCGTTTTCCGGAACGACCCAGGCTTCCCTGATCTCCGCGATCCTGCGCGACGAACCACCACCGATCTCGCGGGTCCAGCCGATGTCGCCACCGGGACTCGACCACGTCGTCCAGACCTGCCTCGCGAAAGACCCCGAGGATCGGTGGCAGGCGGCCGGCGACGTGGGCAAGGAGCTTCGGTGGCTCGGGGCGCAGTCGTCTTCGGGAGCGCGCGCCGTGATCGGCGCAGGGCCGCGCCGAGGAGCGCGCCGCGTTCTCCCGTGGGCCGTCGCCGGACTGCTCGTCCTGGCGACCGTCTATCTGGTCAACGAGCTGCGCAAGGCGCGAAGCGCCCGGCCCGCGCCGTTCCACTCGTATCTTTTGCCGCCCGAGAAAGCCGCGTTTCGACTGACCGGCGACGACTCCTCTCCCGTGACCGTATCTCCCCAGGGAGACCGCGTCGTGTACGGAGCCGGCGGGCGTCTGTGGGTGCAGTCGCTGCGGACCGGATCCCTGGTGGCACTCGCTGGAACCGAGGGCGCGCGCTCTCCGTTCTGGGCGCCGGACGGGCGGTCGATCGGCTTCTTTTCGGAAGGCAAGCTCCGCCGGATCGAGGCCATCGGCGGGCCCGTATCGACGATCTGCAACGCGCCCAATTCGCGGGGCGGAAGCTGGTCCTCTTCGGGAGAGATCATCTTCACGCCCGACATCCGGACCGGGATCTACCTCGTGCCGGCGACGGGAGGCGTGGCGCGTGAGCTGACTCGCGTGGACACGAAACTCCATACGACCCATCGTTGGCCGTTTTTCCTGCCCGACGGCCGGCACTTCCTCTATCAGGCCACGAATCACAACGATCCTCGCTCGGAACAGTCCGGCATCTACGTCGCATCGGTGAAGGGCGGAGACAGCCGGCGCCTCGTCTCGACGTTCGGCGGAGCCCAGTACGCTCCCGGGTGGCTTCTCTTCTGCGCCGACACCATCTTGAAGGCCGTCCGATTCGATACCGCGTCGAACACGATCTCTGGAGAGCCGATCCGGCTCTTCGACGACGTGCACTTCGACAGCGGCGTCTGGCGAGCCAACTTCAGCGTTTCGCGAAACGGGGTCCTTGCCTATCAGCTGGCCCAGGCCGGCGTTGGAGGTCAGT
Organism: Acidobacteriota bacterium; assembly: GCA_046725935.1. Classification (GTDB taxonomy): domain Bacteria; phylum Acidobacteriota; class Thermoanaerobaculia; order UBA5066; family Gp7-AA6; genus DAHUXD01. The sequence goes on from JBKOZO010000227.1 coordinate 4,609, forward strand.
TGACGAGGCTCGACATGAACGGGCACAGCCTCGGAAAGGCGGCAGACAAGAGCGAAGCCTACTGCCCGCAGATTTCACCGGACGGGCGTCGCGTGGCCGTCGTCCTCGGAGATCCGGCCAACGACATCTGGATCTACGAGCTTGACCGAGGAGTCCGCACGCGGCTGACCAACGGCGCCGTGGCGACTCCGGCGCCCCTGTGGTCCCCGGACGGCTCCGAGGTTCTCTTTTCGACGCAGGCGAACGCCGGACGCTTCACCCTGATCGCGATCGCCTCCGACGGCTCCGGAAGACGGCGCGAGATCTACAGTTCGACGGAACGACTCGAGCCCACGGATTGGTCGCGGGACGGCCGCTACCTGCTGATGAACCACGGAACCATCGGCGAAACCGACGTCTGGGTCGTGCCACTCGCGGATCCGGACAAAGCCTCGCCGTTCCTCGCTTCGAAGGTGGCCGAGGCGAGCGCTCAGTTCTCCCCCGACGGCCGATGGGTCGCCTACCGGTCGCCCGAGTCCGGAAAGAATGAGATCTACGTGACGCCCTTTCCCACCGGCGGCGCGCGCTGGCAGATCTCCGGGAGCGGCGGCATGCAGCCGCGCTGGAGCCCGGACGGACGCACGATCTACTACATCTCGGGCGAGGGAGACCTCACAGCCGCTTCCCTCGAACTGGCCGGCCCGCGACTCGAGGTCAAGGAGACCCGCGCGCTCTTCCCGGCCAACTTCTACATCGGCCCGCGTTTCGGCCTGATGGGCTATGCCGTGGAGCCGGACGGCAAGTCCTTTCTCGCGAACAGCGCCGGGGAGATCGGCGCGCCGCGTGTCGCTCTGGTCGAGAACTGGGACGCCGTGCTGCCGCGCTGACGGTCGAAATATCTCCAACGGATAAGATCCACATTACGTGACCCTTGGCGCCGGCTCGAAGCTCGGCCCTTACGAGATCCTCGCGCCGATCGGGGCCGGGGGAATGGGCGAGGTCTATCGTGCGAAGGACCCGCGCCTGGGGCGCGAGGTGGCGATCAAGGTTCTGCCGGCGTCCTTCTCCGCCGACGCGGATCGCCTCCGCCGATTCGAGCAGGAGGCGAAAGCGGCCGGCGTTCTGAATCATCCCAACATCACCGCGGTCTACGACATCGGAGCCGTGGACGGATCGCCCTACGTGGTCCAGGAGCTCCTCGAGGGCGACACGCTGCGCTCGACACTCGCCGGTGGAAAGCTCTCGACGCGCCGCGCGACGGACTACGCCATGCAGATCGCCCACGGGCTGGCCGCCGCGCACGAGAAGGGGATCGTGCACCGGGACCTCAAACCTGAAAACCTATTCGTCACGAGAGACGGCCGCGTCAAGATCCTCGACTTCGGCCTGGCCAAGCTGACGCAGACCGAGGGCAACGTCTCGAGCGCCACGAACCTCCCGACGGAGACGAAGGGCACGGAGCCGGGCGTCGTTCTGGGGACGCTCGGCTACATGTCCCCCGAGCAGGTCCGCGGAAAGCCCGCGGACGCGCGCAGCGACATCTTTTCCTTCGGGGCGATTCTCTACGAGATGCTTTCGGGCAAGCGCGCGTTCCATGGCGACTCGGCCGCCGACACGATGTCGGCGATCCTGAAGGAGGACCCTCCGGATCTCTCCGTCACCAATCAGTCGATCTCGCCGGGCCTCGAGCGCATCGTCCGTCACTGCCTCGAGAAGAACCCGGAGCAGCGCTTCCACTCCGCCCACGACCTCGCATTCGACATCGAGGCGCTGTCGCAAGTCTCGGCGCCGCCGGGAGCCCGGCCGGCGTTGCGCGCGCGGCGGATCCCACCCGCGGCGCTCCTCCTCGCGGGCCTTCTCGCGGGCGCCGGCCTCGCGTACCTCGCGTTGCGCGTCCGGGGAGCGCGGCCAGCGGCGACGGCGGGAGGGTCGCCGACCTTTCGGCGTCTGACGAATCTCTCGGGCACCGAGGACTTCCCGACGCTCTCTCCCGACGGCCAGACGGTCGCGTTCGTTCACCGCTCCGGAAATACGCGGGCGATCTGGGTTCAGCGAGCCGGAAGCAGGAAGCCCACGAACCTCACGCCGGAGTGCGATCGCGAGAGCTACTCACCGGCTTTCTCGCCGGACGGAAGCCTCATCGCCTACGGCTCCCGGTGCGGCGAGGGCGGGCTCTTCCTGATGAGCGCCACCGGCGAGAACGTCCGCCGGCTGACGAGCTTCGGGAGCGACCCCGCCTGGTCGCCCGACGGACGCGAGATCGTCTACTCGACGGAGACCGTGGCCCGCCCCTATGGACGCCAGGGAACCAGTGAGCTCTGGGTGGTCGAGATCGGTAGCGGAAAGACGCGCAAGATCTTCGCCGAGGACTCCATCCAGCCGAGCGTATCGCCGCACGGACTGCGCATCGCGTACTGGGCCCTGCCCACCGGGGGCAGCCAGCGGGACATCTGGACGATTCCGTACAAGGGCCTCGGACCGGGCGAGCGGCCGGTGCCGGTCACGCAGGACGCGGCCGTCGACTGGGATCCGGTGTGGTCCACGGACGGGCAGTCGCTCTACTTTCTTTCCAACCGCGACGGCGTGATGAACCTGTGGCGGATTCCGATCGATGAGGCGACGGGCAAACCTCGGGGACCCGCCGAGCCGGAAAGGCTTCCCGCCAGAGAGGTCGGCGGGCTCGCCGTCGCGCGCGACGGGCGCCACATCGCCTACGTGGACCGGCAGACCACCTTCGCCATCGATCGGCTCACGTTCGATGGCCAGGGCCGGCTTTCGAACAAGCCCGAGGAGATCTACGAGAGCTCGCAGGAAATGTCGGATTTCGATCTCTCGCCGGATGGGAAGCTGTTTACGTTCGACTCCCGCGGTGCGGCGCAGGACGACCTCTTCGTCCTTCAGGCGGACGGCACCGGGCTGAGGCAGCTCACCGACGACGCTCCGAAAGACCGCCATCCGAGCTTCTCCCCGGACGGAAAACGCATCGCCTTCCATTCCGACCGCGGCGGCAGGTACGAGATCTGGACGATCGCGATCGACGGCAGCGGACTGACCCAACTGACGAAGACCACCGGGGACACGGTGATCGAGGCGCACTGGTCGCCGGACGGACGGCGACTGGCCATCAACACCTCGCAGAGCGGTTTGGTGGTTCCTCTGGACGCCAATGGTCTCGCAGGTCGGATGGAGGAGATCCCGGGACCGACTCCCGACACGAAGTTCTTCCCCCTCGCCTGGTCGCCCGACGGCCGGCGGCTCTTCGGTGCGATCCTGCGCGCGCAGGATCGCACTTCGATCGGGCTCGCGGTCTACGACCCAGTCTCGAAGACGGTATCTCAACCTTTCCGCGAAATCTCCACCGGAGGACGCGCCACCCGAGGGTCGGCTGTCGGAGAGCGATTCGTCTATCGCGACTCCGACGGCGTTCACGTCGCGGACCCGGCCACCGGGACGGACCGGCTGGTCCTGACGCACACGTCCGCGGGCAACTACGGGAGCATTGCGTGCCGCGGCGCGACGACCTGCTACGCCGTTCGTTCGAGCGACAACGCCGACATCTGGATGCGGACAGCCCCGGAGCCCGCGCGCCGATGACGCTGGCGGCCGGCTCGCGCCTCGGCCCCTACGAGATCCTGGACCAGATTGGCGCCGGGGGAATGGGCGAGGTCTATCGCGCGCGCGATCCGCGCCTCGGCCGCGAGGTCGCGATCAAGGTCCTACCGGCTTCGTTCTCCGCCGATACCGATCGCCTGCGCCGCTTCGAGCAGGAGGCGAAGGCCGCGGGGATGCTCAATCACCCCAACATCACGATCGTTTACGACGTCGGGCAGCACGACGCCGCGCCCTACGTCGTCCAGGAATTGCTGGAGGGCGAGGCGCTGCGCGCCGAGCTCGGTGGAGGACACTTCTCCACGCGCAAAGCGATCGACTACGCGACGCAGATCGCTCACGGTCTCGCCGCCGCGCACGACAAGGGCATCGTCCACAGGGATCTGAAGCCCGAGAACCTCTTCGTCACGAGAGAGGGTCGCGTCAAGATCCTCGACTTCGGCCTGGCCAAGCTGACGCAGGCGAACAGCTCCATTTCGAACGCGACGAACCTGCCGACAGAGATACCGGGGACCGAGCCCGGCGTCGTGCTCGGGACGCTCGGCTACATGTCGCCCGAGCAGGTGCGCGGCAGGCCGGCCGATGCGCGAAGCGACATCTTCTCCTTCGGCGCGATCCTCTACGAGATGCTCTCCGGCAACCGTCCCTTCCGCGGCGACTCGGCGGCCGACACGATGTCGGCGATCCTCAAGGAGGATCCTCCGGATCTCTCCGTCACCAACCGGAGCATCAATCCCGGCCTCGAGCTCGTCGTCCGGCACTGCATCGAGAAGAGCCCCGACCGCCGATTCCAGTCCGCGCACGATCTCGCCTTCAACCTCGAGGCGCTTTCGGGCACCTCGGGAATGGTGGTACCGGGGGTGATCGGATCCTCCCGCAAGAGGCGAATCTTCCCTGTCGCCGTCGTGGCCGCCCTGGCGTCGCTGGCGATCGGCTCTGCGCTCGGATTCTTCGCGAGAGACCTGCGCGGCAGGCCGGGACTCCCGTCGTTTCAACGGCTGACTTTCCGGCGCGGCGTGGTTTGGACGGCGCGCTTCGCCCCGGACGGCCAGACGGTGGTGTACAGCGCCGCCTGGGGCAGCGAACCGATCCAGCTCTTCCTGACGCGTCCGGAGAGCCCGGAATCCCGACCGCTCGGAATCAAGGACGCCAACCTGCTCGCCGTCTCTTCGACCGGAGAGCTCGCGCTGATGCTCGGCGCCAAGACCACCTCCAGCCCGTACGAGCGGTTCGGCACGCTCGCGCGCGTTCCGCTCGCGGGCGGATCTCCGCGGCTCGTCCTCGAGAACGTCCGATACGCCGACTGGAGTCCCGACGGCAAAGAGCTCATGGTCGAACAGGCGATCGGGGGCAAGCACCGGATCGAGTATCCGATCGGGAAGCTTCTCTACGAGTCGTCCAACCGGATCGAAACGCCGCGTGTCTCGCCGGATGGGAGGGCCATCGCCTTCTTCGAGATCACGGCGCCCATGAGCGACGAAGTCGCGATCCGTGTCCTGGATCTCGCGGGCAATGCCCGAACGCTGGCCCATGCCTCGGACTGGTGGAATCTCGCCTGGTCCGCCGAAGGTCGTGAGATCTGGTACTCGGCCCCCGAGCCGGGCGTGTCCGCGAGCCGGGTCACCTCGCTTCAAGCGGTTTCGCTGTCCGGCAAGCAACGCTTGCTGCTCCGCTTTCCGGGTCTGCCGGAGCTCCACGACGTCTCCGCCGGCGGGCGGGTGCTGCTCGGCCGCTTGACGCTGCGTCAGCGGGTCGCGGGTCTCCTGCCTGGCGAGAAGGCCCAGCGGGAGCTCTCGTGGCTGGATGGATCGAGTCTTCGGGACTTGTCTCAGGACGGCAGGCTGGCCCTGATCACCGAGCTCGGCGAAGGGGGTGGTCCTCATCAGTCCATCTACGTTCGGGGAACGGACGCGTCTCCGGCGACGCTGATAGGAGAGGGAGAGGGACGCGCGTTGTCGCCCGACGGGAAGTGGGTTCTCGCCTCACCGCTGACGACGCCGCGGAAGCTGGTCCTCATGCCGACGGGACCGGGAGCGCCGCGGACACTCGAATTCGAGGGACTCACCAGCGGAGCGTCGGGAGTTTTCTTCCCGAACGGGAAAGACCTGCTTCTGTACGACCGAAAGCCGGGGCAGGCCCCGCGCGTCTACCTCGGATCCGTCGCCGGCGGAAAGGTTCGCCCGCTCGGACGAGAAGGGCTGAAGCTGCCGGAATTCGGGAATCCCATCTCGCCCGACGGCCGCTTCGCCGTCCTGGTCGACAGCGAGAAAAAGACCTTCCTGTTTCCCACGGATGGCGGCGAACCCATGGCGGTGTCCGGTCTGGCGGACGGGGAGTTCCCGATCCAATGGAGCGCGGATGGGCATTTCCTCTACACGCATCGCAGTGGAGAGCTTCCCGCGAGAGTCTGGCGGCTGGAGCTTGCGACCGGGCGCAAAGCGCTGTTCAAGGAGCTCATGCCGGATGACCCGGACGGCGTCACGGCGATCGAGTCGATCCAGGTGACGCCCGATGGGCGCACGATCGTGTATTCGTATCGAAACAATCTGTCCGACCTTTATGTCGTCACGGGACTGAATTGAGCCTCGCTGCCGGCTCGAAGCTCGGCCCTTACGAGATCCTGGGCCAGATCGGGGCCGGAGGGATGGGCGAGGTGTATCGCGCGCGTGATCCGCGCCTCGGCCGCGAGGTGGCGATCAAGGTACGGCCGGCATCGTTCTCGATCAACCGCGTGACCAACTCCGACCTCTACGTCGTCACGGGCTGGAAATAAGGAGACCGCATGGCCCTCGAGCGCGCGCTCAAGACCCGGGACATCGTCCTCTTCAACGTCGCCGCGATCGTCGGCATGCGATGGATCGCGCTGGCCGCCGCCAACGGCTCCTCCTCCCTGTTCCTCTGGGTCATGGCCGCGATCTGCTTCTTCATCCCACAGGGCTTCGCGGTCATCGCGCTCTCGTCGGCCATTCCAGAGGAAGGCGGCCTCTACGTCTGGTCCACGAAAGCGTTCGGCCAGCGGCAGGGATTCCTCGCGGGCTGGCTCTACTGGGCGTCGAACATCACGTACTTCCCGACGCTGACGCTTTCGACCGTCGTTTTCGCCCTCTACGTGTTCGGAACCCGCTTCGCGCATCTCGAGCAGAGCCCGGCGTACGCGGCCGGCGCGTCGCTGGTGCTGCTCGGGATCGCGCTCGTCTTCAACATCGTGGGAATGAAGACCGGCAAGTGGGTGCAGAACATCGGCGGCCTGGCGCAATGGATCCCTTCCGCGGCCCTGCTCCTCGTCGGCCTGATCGCCTTGACGACGTCCGGCTCCGCGACGCCGATGCCGCCGTCCTCGCTCATCCCGAATTTCGCGGCGCTGCCGACCGTGCTGTTCTTCGCGAACCTCTGTTTCGGCTTCGCCGGTCTGGAGCTCGCGCCGACGATGGCCGGCGAGGTCGTCGAGCCGCGAAGAACCTTCCCGCGCGCCATCGTGATCTCTGGCCTCTCGATCGCCGCCGTCTACCTGACCGGGACGATCTCGCTGCTGTGGTCGCTGCCGCAGAACGAGGTCTCGATCATCTCCGGCGTGAACCAGGCGATCACCAAGGCCGGCGCGGCGCACGGCATGCCGTGGCTGGGGTCCCCGATCGCGCTGCTCATGACGCTCGCGGGCCTCGGCGGCGTCGGCGCGTGGCTGATCGCGACCGCGCGCCTGCTCTTCGTCGGCGGGCTCGACCGCTACCTGCCGCCGATCTTCGGCAGGACGCACCCGAAGTGGAAGACCCCGTGGTTCGCGATGCTCTTCCAGGCCGTGTTCTCGGCGCTGTTCATCGTCGCGGCGCAGTGGGGCGGAACAGTCAAGGACGCCTACCTGAAGCTCGTCAACGCGACGCTCATCGTCTACTTCATTCCGTACCTCTACATGTTCGCGTCCGCGGTCCGGCTCCGCGAAGAGATCCGCCGGCAGCCAGGCGCGATCCCGGTGCCGGGCGGCAACGCGGGAAGCCTCTTCTGGAACGGTCTCGGGTTCCTGACGACGGCGGTCGCGATCGTTCTCGCGCTCATTCCGCCGGCCGATACGGAGAACAAGGCATCGTTCTTCGTCCAGGTCTTCATCGGCTCCTTCGGTTTCCTCGGCGCCGGGCTCATCCTCTACGCGCTGGCCCAGCGCCGTCGCCGGCGCTCGGAGACGACGGCAACCGCCTGACCCGGCGATAGAATTCGGCCCGAATCCGGGCCATGAGCCTCTCTTCCGGCACCAGACTGGGTTCCTACGAGATCCTCGCGCCGATCGGCTCGGGGGGCATGGGAGCCGTTTATCGGGCGCGCGATCCGCACCTGGAACGCGACGTCGCGATCAAGGTCCTCTCCGACACGCTCGCCCGCAATCCCGAGCACCTCGCTCGTTTCAGCCGCGAAGCGCGCATGCTGGCCGCGCTGAGCCACCCCAACATCGCCGCGATCTACGGTCTCGAGGAGCGCGACGGCGTGCGGTTCCTGGTGCTGGAGCTCGTCGGCGGCGAATCCCTCACGGCAAGGCTCACCGACGGGCCGTTGCCCGTGACGGAGGCGCTGGAGCTGGCTCGCCAGATTGCGGAGGCGCTGGCCGCGGCCCACGAAAAAGGAATCGTGCACAGGGACCTGAAGCCTTCCAACGTGCACGTCACACCGGAGGGCCGCGCCAAGGTCCTGGACTTCGGTCTCGCCAAGGCCGTCGACGCGCAGGCCGGCTCCTCCATCGTCACCTCGGACTCCATGACCGCGACCGGCGCGGTCCTCGGAACGCCCGCGTACATGAGCCCCGAGCAGGCGCGCGCGCTCGACGTGGACCGAAGCACGGATCTGTGGTCTTTCGGTTGCCTGGTCTTCGAGATGCTCACCGGAAGGAGGGCCTTCTCGGGACCGACCGTCGCGGATTGCCTGGCCGCCATTCTTCACGACGAACCGGAGTGGAAGAATTTGCCCCGCTCCGTCCCGCCGGCGATCCGCCGCCTGCTCCAGCGTTGTCTGGACAAGGACCCGTCCCGGCGACCCGACGCGGCCGAAACGCGCGCCCAGATCGAAAAAGTCCTCGAGGCGCCACGACGCAGCCGCCCGCCCCGCGCGGCCACCCGCGCGGCGACGCCGCGCCTGACCCAGCTGACGCTGTCGCGGGGCCTCGAGGAGTCCCCCGTTTTCTCGCCGGCCGGAGACGAGATGGCCTACGCGGCGGACTTGGACGGCGTGCGCAAGATCTTCACGCGCAAATCCACCGGAGGCGGCGAGACGCCGCGGACCACGGGACCCTTCGACGACGTCCAGCCGTCCTGGTCGCCCGACGGCGCCATGATCGCGTTCGTGCGCGCGCGCGTCCCGCGGCGCAAGCTCGAGCCGGGCGACGTTTTCGGCGCCTTCTGGGACGGCGACATCTGGATCCTGGACCTCCGCACGGGAAGCGAGACGCGGGTCGTCGGGGACGCCTACAACCCGTCGTTCTCCCCGGACGGGCGACACATCGCGTTCGATGCGCCGTGGGAAGGCCAGCGCCGGATCTGGTCGGTCGATCTCCAGGGACACAATCCGCGGCAGCTCACCAGCGACCAATCCGAAGCCATCGCGCACGTGCGCCCGCGCTGGTCGCCGGACGGACGGCGGATCGTCTTTCAGAACAAGGAGAGCACCAGGTTCGACCTGCGCGTCGTGGAGCTCGCCACACAGCAGCTGCTCTGGGTCACCAACGATTTCTTTCAGGATCTCCAGCCGGTCTGGGCCCCCTCGGGCCGCTTCATCTACTTCTCCTCGTACCGGAGCGGCGGCTTGAACCTCTGGCGCATTCCCGTCTCCTCCGCCGGCAAGCCGCGCGGCGCCCCCCAGCAGCTGACGACGGGCGCGGGACAGGATCTGGAGCCGGCGCTCTCGGCCGACGGCTCGCGGCTGGCCTTCTCGATCCGGCGCCAGAACGCCGATCTCTGGACTCTTCCGGTGGATCCGGCGACCGGGCGCCCTTCGGGCCCTCCCGGAGAGGCGATCGCCACGAACCGCGAGGAGAGCCGCGGCGCCTGGTCTCCCGATGGACGGGCGATCGCGTTCAACTCCGACCGCGGCGGCGACATGAACATCTGGGTGCAGGAGCTCGGCGAAGCATCCGCGCGGCAGCTCACGCACGGCGCCGGAGGCGACTACCAGGCGAACTGGTCTGCGGACGGGCGCACGATTCTCTTCTTCTCATCCCGCTCGGGCTTCCCGAACATCTGGTCCGTCGACGCCGCCTCGGGCGACATGAAGCGCCTGACGGAGTCGGATTCCCTCGACATCAATCCCTTCTTCTCGCCCGACGGACGCCTCATCGCTTTTCAGTCCGACCGCAGCGGGCGCCTCGAGGTCTGGGTCATGAACGCCGACGGCTCGGAGCCTCGCGCGCTGACCCGCACCGGGGTGGCCGGCCATTTTCTCCTCTGGACCAGGGACTCGAAGGCGCTCCTCTACCGCACGCCGGGCAGCGAGTCGCGCACGATGCGCGTCACGGTCGAGGGCGGCGAGCCCGAGCTCACGGCGCGCGTGGCGGGCGGGGCCCACATGTCCTTCTCGCCGGACCTCTCCCGCGTCATGGACGTGGTCGGCCACAAGGAGTTGTGGGTCTCTCCCCTCTCCGGCGGCGAGCCCGAAAAAGTCTTCGAGTTCGACGACGCAGACGCGCGGATCGACTACCCGAACTGGTCGCCCGACGGCAGGCGTGTCCTCTTCGACCGCTTCCGTCCCCAGGGCGGCGACGTCTGGACTATGGAAGGCTTCGAGTGAGATGACGCTCGCCGCCGGAACGCGCCTGGGCACGTACGAGATCCTCGCGCCCCTGGGCGCAGGCGGGATGGGAGAGGTCTACAGGGCGCGCGATACGCGTCTCGGCCGCGAGGTCGCGATCAAGGTCTTGCCGGAGGCCTTCGCCTCGGACGCCGCGCGCCTCGCGCGTTTCGAGCGCGAGGCGCGCGTGCTCGCCTCGGTCAACCATCCCGGCATCGCGGCGATCTACGGGTTGGAGGAGGCTCACGGCATCCGCTTTCTGGTGCTCGAGCTGGTCGAGGGCGAGACGCTCGCCGAAAGGATCGCCGCCGGACCCGTCGCGCCGGAAGAGGCCGTGCCGTACGCACGGCAAATCGCGGAGGCTCTCGAGGCCGCGCACGAAAAGGGGATCGTGCACCGCGACCTCAAACCGGCGAACATCAAGGTCACTTTCGGCGGCAAGGTCAAGGTCCTGGACTTCGGCCTGGCGAAGGCTTTCGCCGCGGATCGAACGCCGACCGACCTCTCGCACTCGCCGACGGTGACGTCCGGCGGCACGCAGCACGGCGTCGTTCTCGGCACGGCCGCCTACATGAGCCCTGAGCAAGCCCGCGGCAAGCCGGTGGACAAGCGCAGCGACATCTGGGCGTGGGGCTGCGTGCTGTACGAGATGCTCTCGGGCCGCAAGGCGTTCGAAGGAGACACCATCTCCGACGTGATGGTCTCGGTTCTGACGCGAGAGCCGGATTGGACGGCGCTGCCGGGAGGAGCGTCGGGAAGGCTGCGTGAGCTGATTCGTCGATGCCTCCGGAAGGACCCGGACCGCCGGCTCCACGACATCGCCGACGCGCGGCTCGAAATCGAAGAGGCGCGAACGGATGTCTCCGCACCCGAAACGCCTCTGCCCGCAGCGCTACTTCGCCGCGCCGCCGGATGGATCGTTCTCGCCGCGCTCGCTTCCGCCGCCGTCGCGGCGTTCGTGACGTGGCGCATGGCCCGCGGCGCCACCGGGGCGGTCCCCGTGGAACAGGTGACACGTCTGTCCCGCATCACGCACGACCCCGGCCGCTCGGAGTGGCCGACCTGGTCGACCGACGGAAGCCTCCTCGCGCACGCCTCCGATCGCGACGGCAACTTCGACATCTTCGTGCGGCGCGGCGACGGAGGCCAGGACGTCAACATCACCCGCGACCCGTCGCAGGACTATCAGCCGGCTTTCTCCCCCGATGGCGACATGATCGCCTTCGTCTCAACCCGCGCGTCGAAGACCGGCCTGATCCGAATCGGCGGAACGCTCGCCCGAAACGTCCGCACCTATGGCGGCGATCTCTGGGTGATCCCGGCTCTGGGCGGCGCCGCCCGGCGGCTGGCTCCGGACGCGAACGGGCCCATCTGGCGCCCGGACGGAAAGAGCATCCTCTTCATCAGTGGCGCCGAGAACGCCCGGTCGATTCTGGAGGTTCCCGCCGGAGGAGGCGCGGTCCGCGAGGTCCTGAAGCCGCCGAAGGAGAACCACGAGATCAATCGAATCGGCTGCTCGCCGGACGGACGCTGGATCAGCTTCGAGACACAGATACACGGAATCTACGTCGTCCCGGCCTCGGGCGGCGCCCCTCACCTGCTCCTCCCCGGATTCGGCCATGTGTGGGGTGGATCCGGCTCCCGGATCTATTTCGTGACGAACGACACGCAGGGAGGGGCCCGTGTGCAAATCGCAGAGATCGACCCGCGCGGGGAAGTCCGGGGAGAACTGCGAACAATCGCACTGGTCACCGGGTCCATCTGGGAACTCGCGGTGACGCACGACGAGCGTCGCATCGCGGCCTCGGAAGAGGAGGCCTCGCGCAACCTGACGCGTCTTCCCCTGGCCCCCGGCGGTGGCGACCCCGCGGGTCCCGAGGAGCCGTTGACGTTCGGTCGCGTCACGGACGGTTACCCGAGCGTTTCTCCCGATAATCGGCGTGTGTCTTTCACCAGCGACGCTCTCGGAAAAACGGAGGTCTGGATCCTCGACCTCGAGAGCCGCCGTCGCTTCCGGCTTCAGCTTCCGGGATCCGATGTTTCACAGACGAGTTCCGTCTGGATGCCGGACAACAAACGCGTCGTTCTCTCGCGGCTCCTTCCCGGCAACGCCGCCACCGGCTGGATCGCCGCGGTCGATGGCAGCAGCGCCGAGGAGCTCATGGGCCGCACCGACTTCATGGGGACGGGATGGACTCTCGGCGCGGCCGTCGACGGCCAGACGATTTACTTCCCCTCTTCCATCCACGGCAACGTGATGCAGGTCTTCGCCATGGACATTGCGACTCGTAAGTCGCGGCAACTCACCGATTCCGTCGGGAACAAGTTCGATGCAATCCCTTCTCCCAACAGCCGGTGGATTGCGGTGACGGCTGCAGACTCCAGCGGAAACCTGCAGCTCTACCGGATGCCCATCGCCGGCGGCCCCCTGCAGCAGCTTACGACCGGCTACGAGCGCATGCGGCACCCGTTCTGGTCGCCCGACGGAAAGTGGA
>JBKOZO010000228.1:0-6304 GCA_046725935.1 Acidobacteriota bacterium
GCTCAAGCACGTCATCCCGAGCGAAGCGAGGGATCCCGAACTTCTCGCCCCTGCAGCACGCCGAGGAGGACGACGCACACCAGAATCATCAGCAGATGCACGGCCTCGTACGAATCCGAGAACGGATCGCCGTTGCGGGCGTGCGTGATGATCGCTCCGACCATGTCGACCGCGAGTCCGCATGCGGCCACCAGCCGCACCGTCGGAACGAGGAGGCCCACGGCGCCGACCGTTTCGAACACAATGACGACGTACAGGAACCACTCGGGATACCCCGACGCCGTGAAGAAGCTCCGCATCTCGTCCAGATGCGCGAGCTTTCCGATCTCCGTCGACAGGAAGGCGAGAGAGACCGTCAGACAGAGGCCGCGAATGACGTAGGAGGACGCCGCGAAGGCGGCTCCGCTCACGGGCCCGCGCAACGCAAGAGCCAGCACGATCACCGAGCCGACGGCGATCGGCGCGACGATCCCGAAGCGGAACACGAGCGCGCGAAAGAGCGCCGCGGTCGTTCCCGTCAGGGCCAGCATTCCCGCCGCCGAGAACGCCACGGCGGAAAGCTGCGCCGCCCCGGTGACGGCGCAGAACTCGTAGAAGACGCGCGCCAGCCGCTCGGCGCGCGGACGCCCGGCCGCGGAGCTCACTTCTTCGCTTTGCCTTCGATCCCTTTCATGGCGCGCGAGGCGTCGGCGGGATCCGAGGGAAGTCGCCAGCGGTTGTTTCCGACTTCCTCACTTCGAGGAAGAGCCTTCTCGAGAAGGGCCATGACTAGTGGGACGCGGCTTTGCGCGCTCCGGCAGTCCATGGCGTCGAGGGGCGTTCCGCTCGCCACGATGGCGAGCGCCGGAGGACTGCGCCGAAGGTCGGCGAGGACACTCGACTCGAAGGCTTCCATCAGCGGCACCTGGTAGAAGCGGCTGGCGTTCGAGCGTCTCAGAAAAAAGAAGAGCGCGGGCCTGTTCGTGAGATCGACAATCGGAGCTTTTTCTGCAACCCATCGGTCGCACGCTCCAACGAGCTCGTTCAGCTCCCGAGCCTCGGCCTCGGGGACGAGCACTCCGCCTCCGCGCGGCACTGACAAGGGGACCAGGCCTTCGGTCTTCGCCATCCGCGCCGGATAGACGGCGGCCGCCTTCAGGATCACGGCGGTCCTCGCGGGAGCATTCATTGCGACCGCCGCGATTGCGCATGCACCGACGGCCGCGGGAACAGGGACTCGGGACGCGGGATAGCGCTCGAGAAAGAGTCGGCAGAGAAGCACCGCGACGGCCACGAGAACGGGCCCGACGAGCGCGTTACCCACCTCCAGATGAAGTCGGCCGATGACATACCGGAAAGACAGCAGACACGCGAGCGAAGCGGCGAGGAGGCGGAGCGAGTCGAGCGCGCGGCGCCCGGGAGCACGGAGCCAGATCGCGATTGCCGTTCCGCCGGCACCCGCCAGAGGCGCGAGGTACAGCCGCTTGGCCACTCCGAGCGTGATCGGCAGCCCGGCCACGACCGTCCGTCGTCCGTCGAGCCAGTCCTGCACGAGCCTCCACGGCGCCGGGAACGGCCAACCCCAGATCTCGTCGATGCGGTGCGGCAGATCGAGGAACGAGGTCCGGAGGAACGCGAGGAGAGCGCCCTCGAAAGCAAGGAAGACGGCGAACGGCAGAAGAATGACGCCGAGGCCGGCTGCGAACCAGCCGATCCGAATTGGCGGCAAAGACCCTCGGGAGCTCGCCGTCCACCACGCGAGTCCGACGAGCTCCGCGACCAGAACGAAGGTTCCGAACTCGAGCGCATACAGAAAGCCCATGGACGTCAGCGTTCCTGCGAGAAGAGACCGCCCGCGACGAGGGTTCGAGCGGATCGCCCACACGAACGCAGCCAGACCGAGAAGCGGCAGGACGGGACGATCCGCGACGAGTGCAGTGGCGATCGCGAGATTGAGCGGGATCACCAGGATGGCGAGCCAGACCCTTCGAACCAGGGCCGCGGTCACCAGGAACAACGCCGGCTGAAAGAGCACACCGAGCAGGTGATGCGCGCGTAGCGAAATGGCGAAGTCGGGCTCCCAGAGCGAAAAGAGGACGAAGTCGAGGCCTCCGTCGGAAAGAAAACCGTGCACGGGGAACGTGTCGCGATAGGGCACTTTTCCGGCAAGCATGTCCGAAGCCGGACCCAACCAGTTGCCGCGCTCGAAGAGACCGATGGACCCACCGGGCTGCTTCGTCGCAAGCCAGAGGAGCGTCGCATATCCGACGAAGACCGCTCCGATAAGAGCCACCCTCGACTTCGACGGACGCCCGGCCGCGGAGCTCACTTCTTCGCTTTGCCTTCGATCTTCTCGATCGCCCGCGAGGCGGCCCAGGCGGGAGTCAGGTCGATCACGCCCCCGACGTGCGGGATCGGGTTCGCCGCGATCTTGCGCAGCGTCGGCAGAGCCGCCGACGCCGCGGGACCGATGTCGCCCAACGCCGCCGCGCACGCGCGAAGCACGTGGACGGAGTCGTCCGCGACGCTGCACTCGGCGACCAGCGCGGGCACGGCCGAAGACGCCGCGGGCCCGATCGCGCCGAGCGCCTCGGCGGCCGCCTGGCGCACGTTCGGGTCCGAATCCTTCAGCCGCGCCGAAAGCGCCGCCGTCGCCGGCGCCGCCGAGGCGCCCATCTTCTGGAGCGCGCGTGCCGCAAGGCCTCTCACGACCGGATCGGGATCCGACAGCGCCTTCGTCAGCCCGGGCAGATCCGTCGGCACGTTGGGCGGCCGGACGGCGTCGGCCTTTGCCCAGCCCTCTTTGCCCACGTGCGCGAGGACGATGTTGTCCACGCCGAGCGCGTAACCCGTCGACGCCTCGTTCTTGCCGAGACACACGTACGTCAGCGTGTGCCTTTCCTTCGTCAGCCGCGGCCAGCCGACCTGGTAGTCCATGCCCACGTAGGTCTCGTAGTTGTAGCCGTCGAAGGAGAGCTGCGGCCGCACGTCGGCGCCCGGCTCGTGCTCGAGGACCGGCGCTTCCGGCTTCCTCCCGTCGAGGAGAACGGTATAGATCCCGTAGTCCGAGCCTTGCGCCACCTGAGTGTAGATCTCGTAGTCGCCGGCCTCGTGCACGTCGAACGGGACCTCCAGCTTGGCGCCGGGACCTTCGGCCGCGAAGACGACGACGTCCTTGGACCAGAAGAGGTCCTTGAACACGCGCGCCTTCCCCTTCTCGGCGCGCGCCACGTCGATCGCGGCCTCGACCTCGATCTGCTGCGCGTTGCCCTGCGGCAGGCGCGCCGAGCCGTACGGCACCGGCGGCAGACCCGTCGCCACACCCTGCTGGTACCAGAACGAGACGGAGGAGATCAGATCGTCGCGCTCGCCGAAGGCGGACTTGAGCGACCCGTCGTCGTTGAACGTCCAGCCGAGATGCTCGATGTCGAATCGCAGCGACTTCTGGAATGGAATCGGGTCCTTGATGTGCCAGCGATATCCGGTCATGCGCGAGCCGAGCCCGGTTCCGTCGGCGACGGTCACGCCATAGTACGGTCCGTCCACGACGTGCAGCCCCCAGGCGTCGTTGAAGTAGTCCTCGGATCCCGTGCCGATGATCGACGGAGTCGTCTCTCCGTCGACGTAGAAGCGCTCGTCGCCCTCTCCGAACCAGCCCGCCGACGGCTGGATGACCGACAGGACCGTGCCCGCGTAGAAGCCGCGCCCCTTCACGTCGAGGAACGTGTAGGAGCGCTTCTCCGCCGGCGCCGGCAGCTCCTGCTTGTAGCGCGCGTGAAAGTAGAGCGTACCCGGCGGAAGCGACGGCCGCTTCTCCCAGTCCACGTGGTAGTAGACGTGGTCCGCGCGCCGCTTCCCCTCGTTCGTCAGCGTGATCCGGCAGGACTTCGCGAAGGGCATCGGCCAGTAGGAGTTGCGCGCGCGCCCGTCCGAGCTCGCCCGCACCATCTCGGATTTGACCGGCCGCTCGAAGCCGTGGCCCACGGCGAAGAAATCGCCGACGGGCGCGTCCACGGACGGCTCGGCGCTGCCGTCGTAGAAGACGCGCAGGCGAAAGAGCCTCGGCCACGCGTACTCGTTGGCCGCGATCGTGAGCCAGATGTGCGTCACCATCCCGGGGCCCTGGAGATCGGCCAGGACCATCTCCTCTCCCGGGATGGGGTGCTTGCTGTCGTTGTTGGAGTTTGGGTCCTCGTTGCTCGAGGACGCACGCTTCGCCGAGAAGTCCCTGGGCTGCGCGTAGTCCAGCGGGTTCCCCTGCCCGAGGGCTCCGGCGGCGAACGCCAGGCAGACGAGGGCCAGCCACGGAGTGCGAGCGTCTCTTCTCATGGAAGCGAAGATTAGCGCGAAGCGACCGACAGGCCGCGCTGCGCGTCGAACCACTTGCGCGGGGTAAGGAGGTGGAGCTTGGGCTTTCCGTCGACGATCTCGACGGCGACGTTCAGGAGGTTCCCCTCGATGAAGAACGCGCCGCGCGATCGCTCGCCCCGCCGGTCGTACTCGCCCTCAATCGCGTACTCCCCGCCCTTGACCTCGAGATTCCGAACGGTCGTTCGTGGCTCCGAGAACACCACGTCCGCCGTCGCCGTGAGCCCTTCGAGCTTGAGCATTCCCTGTGCCCACTTCGGGAGCGTGTCGCCCAGGAAGGCGAACAGGGGACGGGCGTCGCGGCACTGGATCACGACCTTGGCCGTCAGGTCATTCGACAGCCTGCCCGAGGGGATCTCGAACTTCCCCCACCAGCCCCGCGTGCGGCCCTTCGCGCCGGCCATGTGGATGTCGGACAGCTTCAAAGAGCTGCCGCCGATCTCGGGAGCGCCGCCGTCGAGCTGCCACTTTGAAATCTTCAGCAGCGCGTCCGCGGTGCCTTCGAGCTTCAGCTGGGGCCGCGTGTACCTGCCGTCCCTCGCCGTGAGGCTGGCGGCTGCAGTCGCGATTCCGTGATCGATCTCGCCGGTGAGCTTGAATTGGCCCGGCCCCCCGGAGATGTGGACGCGGGGACCCAGATACAGGAGGCTGTCCAGAGCGTCCACGAACGGCGTGGGTCCCGAGAGCGAGACCTTTGCCGTCACGACGCGCCAGACCTTGTTCTCCTTGAGCTCCTGTACGTCCCAGTCCTCGAAAGTCGCGTCGAGGCGGCCGTCGAGCGTCGGCACGGCGGGCGTCTCGTTGATCTGGAGCTCTCCACGGCGGAACTCCACGGAGGCCGGCCCGATCTGCGCGCGATGTCCGGGCTTCAGCCGGAAGCGGCCGTGCAGCGTCGAGGGTCCCCGGTAATGGTAGCCGTCCACCCAGATGTCGTCGAAGGCCGGCGTCGTGACGTCGAGGAGCTCCACGGTGAACGGGTTGGACTCCGGGGGCGGGATGTTTCCGCCGTCGCGAAGCGGCGGATCCGAGAACCCCGGGATGGGAGGCAGATGCGTCAGCTTCGGGTCCTTTGCGTCTTCGGGTTTCACCTTCTGGCGCAGGCGAAACTGGATCGACTGCGGGCGAAGCTCCGTGACGAGAAACTTGTGCCGAAGCAGCGTCAGGACCGAGTAGCGCAGCGTTCCCTGCGGAATCGTCACGATCCACTGAACGTTGGGGTCGCTCCCGCGGATGCGGAGATTGCGAACGGTGACGCGCCCCGGCCACACCGAGGTCGCCTCGTCCCAGTCCATGAAGAACTCATCCGCCTTGACGTTGATCGCCTCGCGGAGCTTCGGGCCCGACAGGAGCCGCCGCGCCACGGCCGCGTAGCCCCCGAAGAAGAGGATCGCCAGGACGAGCGCCGCCAGCGCGACGCGCACGATCACACGCATTCGGACCCACGTCCGCAAGGAACGGGCCAACTTCGGACGGGCCCCGCTACGCTTCTTTCTTGGTTCGGGACTTCGCGGCCGGTTTGACTTCCCGGTAGCGGACCAAAAACTTCTCCACCGGCACTCTCGCCACTGCGGCGCCGATCACATCCAGCGGAAGATCCTCGAGCTTTCGGAAGCGGACGCACGACCCGCCCATGTCGAGCTTCTTTCCGGCCTTCCGGAAGCCCTCCTCGAGGCGGGAACGCTCGTCCGGGCTCTGGTAGGAACCGGTCATGTAGACCGCGTAGTGATTCTTCTGCGCGGCCAGCCCCACGTAGCAGAGAGGCTGTCCGTTGTACGTGTCGGGGAAGCGCTCGAGCGGCACCGTGTACGTGATCATTCCCCAGAGCATTCCCTCGCGATACCCGGCGGGAAGGTTCTTTCGAATTGTCTTGCGGACGGCGGAGACGACCGCACGGCGCCCCTCCGGAAGCTCGTCCAGGTACTCCTCGACCGTGGCCGCCTTGCTCGAAACCATCGCG
>JBKOZO010000229.1:0-6792 GCA_046725935.1 Acidobacteriota bacterium
AGCCGAGTCCGTGCGACGGAGCTTCCGTCACGTCGTTCTTCAGAAGTAAGCCTCGTGAAATAGTCGAGGGATGGCGACCGCTTCCTCTCCGCCCTGCGACGAAGCGGTCATCCTGCAGGCGGAGGAAAGCCCCTGCAGCCGCGCGGCCGCCCGCTGGGTTCTCGCAGCCACGATCCTCGGCTCGAGCGTCGCCTTCATCGACGCCATGGTCGTCAGCGTCGCGCTGCCGGTCCTTCAGGAGGACCTCGGCGCCTCGGTCTCGAGCGCTCAGTGGATCGTCGAGGCCTACTCGCTCTTTCTCTCCTCGCTCGTGCTGGTCGGCGGCTCCCTCGGGGATCGCCTCGGCCGCAGGCGCGTCTTCATCGCCGGCACCTGCATCTTCGCGGCCGCTTCGCTCGCCTGCGGGCTGGCTCCCGACGTCCGGGCGATCATCGCGGCGCGTGCGGTGCAGGGAATCGGCGCGGCGCTGCTGGTGCCCTCGAGCCTCGCGATCCTGGGGGCGGCGTTTCCGCCGGGTGAGCGCGGCCGCGCTGTCGGTACGTGGTCCGCGCTGACGTCGATCGCGGGGGCTCTCGGGCCGGCGCTGGGAGGCTGGCTCGTGCAGGCCGTGTCGTGGCGAGCGGTGTTCTTGGTGAACCTTCCGATCGCCGCCGTCGTCGTGGCGATCGCCCTGCTGAAGGTCCCCGAGACGCGCAACCCGTCGATAGGACGCCTGGATTTCGCCGGTGCGGCGCTGGCGACGATCGGGCTGGGAACGTTGGTCTACGGATTGATCGAGGCGCCGACCGCCGGCTGGTCCCACCCGAGCACCTGGGCGCCGATCGCCGGCGGAGCCGCCGCGCTCGTCGCCTTCGTCGCCGTCGAGCGGCGGACGAAGCACCCCATGGTCCCGCTCGCCCTCTTCGAGATTCGGACGTTTGCCGCGGCGAACCTCCTGACGTTGTTTCTCTACGCGGCGCTGGCGGGGCTTTTCTTCTTCTTCCCGTTCGAGCTGATCCAGGCGCGCGGCTACTCTCCGGCGGCGGCCGGCGTCGCGGCTCTTCCCCTGGTCGTCATCATGTCGACCCTCTCGCGACGCACGGGTATGCTCGCCGACCGACACGGGCCCCGGCCTTTTCTCATCGCCGGGCCCGCGATTGCGGCCATCGGGTTCGTCCTCTTCGCCGTGCTGCCCGCCGCGGGCTCCTACGCCGTCTCCGTGCTGCCCGCGCTCTGCGTGCTCGGCCTCGGCATGGCGATCACCGTCGCCCCACTGACCGCGGCCGTGCTCAACGCCGTCGGCCGTGACGACACGGGAGCGGCCTCCGGCATCAACAACGCCGTCGCGCGCGTCGCCGGGCTGCTCGCGATCGCGGTCTTCGGAATCGTCGCGGCGGGGACGTTCAACCGAGCGCTCGACCGTCGCCTCGATGGCGCGAGGGTCTCAGACTCGACGCGCCGGCTCCTCGGGCCCGAGCGCGACCGTCTCGGCGCGATGAAGGCTCCGCCTAGCGTTCCGGACGAGGAGGCGAGGGTGATCGAGAAGGCCGTCCGAGTCTCGCTCGATGCATCGTTTCGGGAGGTGGCGTGGATCTGCGCCGCGCTCGCTCTCCTGTCCGCCGGCTGCGCCGCCTGGGGAGTTCGATCGATGCCCGCCCGAGCGAGCGATTCACGGCGTCGCGCGTAAGCTACCGCGGCTCGGCCTTGTCGGTGGGCGGGGCTCCGTCCGGGCCGACGACGACCTTGCCCTTCTGGCCGGCGTTGTCCACCAGCGCGACGTAACGCACGACCTTACCATCCTGTTTGACCGAGAAGACCTTGCCGATCTTTCCGTCTCCGGCGCCCTGCTTGAGCCCCGACTGAACGCTCGCGTCGAGCTTGTCGAACGGGACCTCCTCCTGGATTGCGAGCACTGAGCCGTCCGGACGAATGAGCACGCCCTTGCCGTGACCCTCGACGTCGATGTCGACTTCGTAAATCACGCCGCCGTCCTGTTCGCGTTCCCAGTAGGCGAGGACCTTCCCCCCGCCGCCCTGCTCCGCGGCCGTCTTCTGCACCGCTTCGGGCAGATCGGACTCCTTGAGCTTCTTCGCCTGCGCGCTCGCAGTGGCGCCGACCCCCAGGGCCAGTACGGCGCCGAGCAAGATACGAATCCATCGGTTCATGACCGCCTCCATACGGATTCCGGAAGCACGACTCGTGCCGGGGTGGCCACGCAGCGAACCTAAGGCAACGCTAAAAAAGTTGGCATGGGGCGTGCCGATTGCATCGACATCCGCACCGGAATGAGGTCATGGATTTCCGGTGATCCCGGACAAAACAAGGGAGGTTCTATGAGGCATCGAACGGCGGGAGGAGTCTTTGCGGCGCTGTTCGCCGCATCGGCGGCGCTCGCGCAGTCGGGAGGAGGCCGAGGCCAGGTGGTCCTGGCCGGCACCGACAAGGACAACAGCTACGAGGCGACAATCCTGGTTTCCAACGAGGAGGAGGACGCGCCGACCCCGGCCGATCCTCTGCTGAAGAACGGCTGGGGCATCGCGGCGGGTGGAACGACCGGACCGTGGTGGGTCAACGACAACGACACGAATTTCTCGACGCTCTACACCGCGGACGGCACCAAGCTGCCGCTCGAGGTCGCCGTTCCCGGCGGCCCGACGGGTATCGTCTTCAACGGCGGCAGCAGCTTCCAGCTCACCGCCGGTGTGCCCGCGCTCTTCATCTTCGACGCGCTGGACGGCACCTTCTCGGCGTGGGCCGGCGGAACCGCGGCGACCGTCGTTCACAGCGAGGAGGGCGCCGTGTACACGGGCCTGGCGATCCACGGCGACGTCCTGTACGCGGCCGACTTCGCCGGGTGCTCGGTGGACGCCTACCGCGGCAACTTCTTCGACGACTCGTTCGAGGAGGACGACGACATCAGTGGAAGATTCCAGGATCGCAGCATCCCCGGAGGTTTCTGTCCGTTCGGCATTCAGGCTATCGGCGACTCGATCTTCGTGAACTACGCGAAGGTCGGGCCGGAGGGCGATGAGGAGGCCGGCATCGGACTGGGTTTCGTGCGCGAGTTCGACACCGACGGGAACCTCATCGCGCGGGTCGGCTCGCGTGGTCTCCTGAACGCACCCTGGGGCCTCGCGATGGCGCCGGACGACTTCGGGCGGTTCAGCAACTGCCTGATCGTCGGCAATTTCGGCGACGGCAGGATCAACGCCTTCTGCAAGAACCCCGCGGGCCAGTGGCATCACTCGGGCCGCCTGCGCGAGGGCGCGCATGCCCTCACGATCGACGGGCTGTGGGGGATCGGTTTCGGCAACGGCGGAGCCGCCGGCGACCCCAACGTGCTCTACTTCGCGGCCGGGCCCGACGACGAAGTGAACGGCTATTACGGTAAGATCGAGTTCGTGCCGCGGGATTGAGTCCCCGCGGACGATCCCCCTCCCCCCGACTCGCCTCAGCCGCCATGAGGCGGGCCGGGGTGAGGGGATTTAGCTTTTCGGCGCTTGCGCGGGCACGCTCGCCGCCGGCGGCAGAAACTTCTTCCGCACCTTCGCGACGATGCCGGCGTTGCGGTCGGCCACCTCGGAAATCTCGTACTCGATCGTCGCGCCCAGAAGAATCGCCGCTTCCGGCCCCGTCAGGCCGTAGTCCTTCTCGAGCCAGGCCGCCAGGCCCGACGTGGCTTCTTTGAACGCGTCGTCGAGAGAGCCGGCGAGGCCCATCGACATCAGATACTCCTGGTTCTCGACGCGGGGTCCGCGGACGCGCTTGTCGCGAAGCACGTCGACCGAGAACTCGACGTCGAGCGAGGTCTCGAGCGCGTTCCCGTTCAGCTCGCCGTCTCCCTGGAGCGCGTGGCCGTCACCGACGTAGAGGAGCGCGCCGGGCTGACCCACGGGGAGGTACACCGTCGCCCCTTCGCCGATCTCGTTGAAGTCCATGTTGCCGCCGATGCGCCCCGAGTCTCCGGTCTGCCTCGGAGCTCCCCCGAATCCCGGCGCCACGCCGATGCACCCCAGCATCGGACGCACCGGCACAGCGAGATCCTTCAGACGCTCGGTTGGCTTTGCCGGCCTCGCGACGCCCTTCTCGAGGTCGAGGTTCCAGACCACGTTGTTGAAGTTGTTGTCCTTGTGCTCGGACGCGTAGTCGGCGGTCAGCGCGCGCTCGACGAGCCCGTCGTCGCTGATCGCCGTCGGCCGGTTCAATCGGATCTTCTTGATGTGGATCGCCAGCGTGTCGCCCGGCATCGCTCCCTCGACGTAGAAGGGTCCGGTCTGGGGGTTACCGCCGAGCACGCGGGTCTTGCCCTTCGCATCCACGCCGCCCGCGTCGATCGTCCACGTCCGCACGGTATCGCCCGGCCAGATGTGCAGGACCGGCGGGATCGTGCTCGAGAACACGCGGTGGAATTCCTTCGGCTCAAAATCGTGCGTTCGGGGCGCCGCGGGCTTGCCCGCGTCCGTCATCTTGCGCGCGCTCCACGTCATCGCGGGCGTTTCCCCCCACGGCTCCTCGGAGACCGTCAGTGTTCCCGACAATTTGCCGTCTTTGAGCCGGCCGTCGTAGGCGTTCTTCGTTCCGTCCTGGTCCTTCGACTCGAACCGGACGTGATCGCCTTCGACGCTTCCCGTCACGTCCTTTCCGGAGCTCTTACCCGTGATCTTCCCGTTCTCGACCGTGAGCGTGAGCCTTTCGGCGAGCGGGTTGCCGAAGACGTTCGTCGTCAGCTCCCACTCGCCCGACAGGTCGGCGGGAGCAGCCTTCGGCGGGCTCGCGGCCCGCGCAGCCGCGGCAGCGAACAGACAGACGAACAGAGAGGACGCAAGCGTTCTCGATGCCATGGTGCCTCCTGGAGGCACTTTACGCCCGAGCGAGGCGAAGGTTCCTATTGGCGGGGAGGGATCGTCCGCGCGCGGCGCAAGCTTCTGGCGTACACGCCTTCCGTCGTGGCGGCGTACAGGCGATCTCCACTGTCCGTGAGCGCAAGATCGATCGGTCCTGCGGTGGCCGGCAATCCGAGGTCGTGCCAGCTCTGACCGCCGTCGGTGCTCATGAGCGCGCGGCCGGGACTCTGGCCCAGCGGCGCGGTGGCCACATAAATCAATGACGGATCGGATGGATCCATTACCAGATCGAGTGCCGGGCCGCCGACATCCGCTGTTCGGGACCACGTGAGACCGCCATCCAAACTCCGCAGCACTTCACCGCAAAGACCGTACCTGTCACCTTCGCTCACGAAGATCCGATTCGGGTTGCTCGGCTCGATTGTCAGCGACGTGTAGGCACAGTCCAAGGGGATGTCGATCCAGGGCTGCCACGTCCGACCGGCGTCCCGACTTTGCCAGCCCGAGGTCGAGACGAGTACTCCGTCCGGAGTGGTCTCCAGGATCGGGACGCCCAGGCCGAAGAAAGTCGCCCAACCACCATCGAACGAGTCTCCCCCGTCTTCACTGCGAAAGAACCAAGTCTGGCGACCTTTGCACGCAACGTATACGGCCTGCCCATCCAGAGCCATGGAGCAAAGGGCGTCGCCAACGGCCAGCTGCATCGTCCAGGTTTCACCACCGTCGACGGATCGATAGAACGTCGTCGTGAAATGCGAGAATGGGACCGTCTGATACCCCTGATACGTGGCCACGAACAGCCGATCCGGATCGCGCGGATCGACTTGAAGAATGCTGAGCAGCCCGGCGCCCGGCGGGGCGTCGAAGAGCCGGAACCACGTCTCGCCGCCGTCGTCGCTGCGAAAGACCGACCCGGCGATGGCATAGACCCGGCGGCTGTCCGGCCCGCCCGCGGGGACGGCGCTCACCGACGGCGCCGGCCCGTGCGTTTCCCATCCGCCCGCCAGGACTACCGCGAGAAGGGACTCGAGCAACATTCCTTACAGGATTATTACGAAGCCCGCTCGCCGTTCGTTGCCCGGGGGTCAGCCCTTCCTCAGATACTGCGCGAGGCGATCCATGCTCTGCGTCCAGCCCTCCCGGTGCTCGGCGCAGTCCTCGGGCGTCTCGAAGTCGGATTGAACAAGCGTCACCCGCGTCTTGTAACCCAGCTCTTCGAAGCTCACGTTCACCAGCATCTCGTGGTTGTCGCCGTGCTCCCAGATCCAGGTGTACGTCAGCCTCCGCGGGGGAACGATCTCCTGATAAATCCCGCGCGCCCAATGCTCTTCACCGTTCGGCGCGCGCACGCAGGCCCGCCAGGGCCCTCCCTGACGAAGCTCGAGCGTGTATTCGGGGACCGTCACGGCGCGCGGTCCCCACCACCTCTTGAGCGCTTCGGGATCGGTCCAGGCCTTCCAGACATCGTGCCGCGACGCGTCGAAAATGCGCACGACCTCCAGCACGGGCCCCGCTTCCTTCAAGACACTTGCTTCCCTGGACATGACCCACCTCCACGTCAGCGGCTCATGCAATTCGCCGTCCAATCCTGAATCTCGCCGCACGCCATAGGCTTAGTTAGGTGTGCGTCGCGCCAACGATTGGCGCCGGCGGTCCGATGAGAGGAAGAAGCATGTCCAAGATGCGCGCAGTCCAGGTATCTCGAGCCGGAGGACCGCTCGAGCTCGTCGAACGAGAGATCCCATCGCCCGGTCGTGGGCACGTGCGTGTCCGGGTCGAGGCCAACGGCATCTGCCACAGCGACGTGCTGACCAAGGAGGGGCTCATGCCCGGAATCGCGTATCCGCGCGTGCCCGGTCACGAGGTCGCGGGCGTCGTGGACGCCGTCGGGGAGGGCGTCGAGGGCTGGACGAAGGGCGAGCGTGTCGGAATCGGCTGGCACGGGGGGCACTGCGGACGGTGCCAGGAA
>JBKOZO010000230.1:0-11769 GCA_046725935.1 Acidobacteriota bacterium
GAGAGCGCGATCGTGCCTCCGGCGCCCAGCGTCTCGTCGTCCGGATGCGCGGCGAGAGCCAGGATCCTCGCGCCGGTCAGCTCGGTCGCCTGGTACGGGATCAGGGAGTCTTCGCGCGGCATCGACCTGGATGCAGTTTAGCCGTGCCGGCCGTTAAGTGCCAGTCCGCGAACTGTTTAGGCAGCTCCTTAGCCGCGGACGTGACGTGACCGGATCAGCTGCCGATCGCGAATTCGCAGCGCCGGCAAAGAAAATCGTCCGGCGCCTCCTCGACTCCGTATGCCCAGCGCCGCAGGCGCGCGAGCTTGTCTCCCCCGAGGATCTCCGCAACCGACTGGGTCTTCACGTCCCCGATGACGTGCTTCTCGTGGTAGTCCTGGCAGCAGAGCACCGCCTTGCCGGTCGCCGTGACGTGCAGATGCTCGAAGGGCCTCGAGCCCATGAGCTCGCAGCCCCGGAGGTTCTTGTACGCGGGCGGTTCAGGCACGTACGTCCCGCTGTCGGGCCGGCTGCGGATCTTGAACGGCTTGATGATCCAGCCCTCGGGCTCGAAGCGAGCCCGGATCTCATCGGTGTCGCGCCGATGCTCCTCGTCCTCGTCCCCGAGGAGCACGATCGCCATCTCCTCGGAAAGCGAGCGGGCCTGCATCGCTTCCATGTTCGCGAGCACGCGGGCGAGGTCCTTGGTCCCGTGGAGCTTTTCGTAGCGATCGGGCCGGAGCGTGGGAAGGTTGACGCCGATGTAGAGAAACTTTCCGAGGCCCTGAAAGAGCTCGCAGCGCTCGGGTGTGAAGCCGGACGCGTTGGTCAGGAGGCTGACGGCGAGTTTCCGCTCGAAGAGGAAGCGGACACGATCCTCGAAGTACGGATCGAACGTCGGCTCGTTGTAGTTGGACAGGAAGACGACCAGGCCCTTTCCTCCGGCGGCCACGGCCTGGTCCACGACTCTCTCGAAGACCTCCTGCGGCATCACGTCCCGCTCGCGCGGGTCGATCGAGACAGGACAGAAGGGGCAGCGATGGTTGCAGACCGTGCAGGTCTCGATCGAGAGATAGAGGAGGTGCGAAAGGCGCGACTCCTTCTCGATGTCCTCGATCAAGAACCGCATCGCCCGTAGGTGCTCGACGGCGACCGGGTCGGGCCGGTCGGGAAGGCCTTTCTCGATCTGCGACAGCGCGAAGTAGGCCGGGTCGGTCTTCGCTATCTCCCCTCCGGTCAGAGGGTTGTAAACGACGTGGCCCCGGTCGTGCAGAAACGGCGAGACAGTCTCCGGCTCGACTACGACGGAGGAAACGCGGGCGGAAAAGGAGTCTGCTCTCGATTCGCTCATGCTGGCTTTCCGGGCTGTAGCGCCAACCCCCATTCTATCCGGCTTTTACGGAGCCCGCGACGCCCGTATCGCTTCCCCGTGCAGGCTCCGTGCCGAGGCAAGCAGGCCTGCTAGACCATGTCGTAGAGCGACGGCACGAGCTGCACACCGGCGGCGAACCGCCGGACCGCTTCCTCGTCGAAGACGCGCGAAATCATGGGAAAGCCGGCCTGCGAGCGCTCTCCGGGCAGACCGTCGATGACCCTGCGTCCGGGACCTCCGGGGGTGCGCCAGAAAACCAGAGTCGTGGCCCCGTGGCGCCGGGCCTCCTCCGAGGCGGCGGCGAAGAGGTCGGGCAAGTCGGTGCCCCGAGGGTCCCGGCCGAGGTAGTCGACGACAGTCGCCGCTCCCTGCCAGACCGACAGCGCGGCCCACGCGGTGATTTCGCCGCCCTGCCGGCGCCAGACCATGCGGTAGTGCCGCGTCGGCCTCGCGTGGAAGCGCCAGTTGACCCGAGTCCGATCGCGCACCGCGGCAAAGCGTAGCGCGCGGCGCGCGGCCTGCCACAGGGCGTCGTGGCCTTCGGGGGTCACGTCGCCCGACTCCATGTCCGACGGAGGCGCGCCGAACGCCTGGGCCGGCACGTGGACGAACTCGATCGGAAACAGAGTTCGCGAGCCGACGATCTTTTCGCTGACCCTCTCGTGGCGCGCGCCGGGGAATCCGTAGCAGAACGGGACCTCCCTGGCGACGAGCGAGAAAAACGCGTCGGCCATCGTGCCGAAGACGCTTCGCTTGCCGCCCATCCCGCGCACTCTTTTTTCCGTGGCGACGTCGCCGGCCGAGTAGAGCAGGCGCTCCTCGCCGTCGAGGAGGAAGCGCGCTCCCCAGCCCAGGTACGTGCCGACCACCTCGCCGCCGAGAACCGCCACCACACCGCGCCACCCGTCGGGGTCCTGCGCGAACTTCCAGCGCCACTCCTCTTCCGAGAGCGGGGAGCCGAACACGTTCTGGAAGACGCGGCGGATGCCGGGCGCGTCGGCGGCCGACGCCTCCCGGATCTCCACCGTCACCGCTTCTCCCAGACGGCGGTTTCGAGAGGCTCGCCGGACGCTTTCGAAAACGCGCGGAGGTAGACCGGGCCCGGCGGCAGCGAGGTGAGCACGTCCTCGGGAAGCCGCAGCACCGTATCGAGGGGCGCTCCCGCGAAGGGCACGAGCGACGGATTCGTCGAGATGGCCGCCCAGGCTCCCGGGCGCGCCGGCAACGCGGGCTCCGCCGAACGCGCGAAACCGTCCGGATGCGGCTGCGGCGCGTGCTCGAGGATCGCTCTACCGAGCCTCCCCCACCGACGCTCCCGGTAGAGCCGGCGAGACGCGGCCCGGCGCCGCTCGGTCTCGGGATTGCGGCCGGAGCTGCGTGCATAGAGGTGACGCACGCGGGCCTCGGGCACGAAGCGCAGGCGAAGGCCGGCGCGCCGCACGCGATCCTCCCACTCTGTCTCCTCCCACTCGAAGAGAAACCGTTCGTCGAACCGGCCGACGCGGTCGAAGACGTCCCGCCGAGCGGCGAGGACCGCGCCTGAGAGATGCTCGGCGTCGCCACCCTTTTCCCACAGAGCGATCTGGCGCCGTGCGAAGGGCGCGAAGGGCTCGCGGCCCAAGTGCGCGCGAAACCGCGTCGGAGACTCCGCCGGCAGGCGCAGCCTCTCCTCCGCGTCCCAGAAGCAGAGCGGCGCGGCCGCGCCGATCCGAGGATCGTCGATGTGGGCGAGCAGGGCCGAAACCGCTCCGGGATGAAAGACGACGTCGGCGTTTGCGACGAGCAGCCGCGCCGACCGCGCACGCGCCAGGCCCGCGTTCACGCCGCCCGAGTAGCCCCGGTTGTCGGGAAGGAAGACGTTCGTGTCGGCGGAAAGGAGCGAGAGTGCGCGTACCTCTTCGTCTCCCGAGCCGCAGTCCACCACGACGATCTCGCCTGTGACCTTTTCCCGCGCGAACGCCTCACGCAGAGAGGACACGCACGCCGCCGCTTCCGCGGCGCTTCGGTGGTTGACGACGATCGCGGAGACGGCCGGTGTCATGGCGTCACGGAGCGGCCCCGAGGGCTTCGAGAAACGCCGCCTCCAGGCGCTCGACGACCCGCGCGGTGCTGAAGCGCGCCGCCGCCGCGGGCCCCGCCGTGCGGGCGCGCCGCCGAGCGTCTTCCGTGAAGAGCTCGGGAAGCGCCGCCGCCAGGCTCTCCGGATCCCCGTCCCGGAAGTGCCAGGCCGCGCCATTGGCGATTTCGAGCTGACTCGGCACGTCGGAAAGCAGCGCCGGCACGCCGCAGGCCAGCGCTTCCAGGGTGGGCAGCCCGAATCCCTCCTCCACGCGGGAGGCGCCGATGAAAACGTCCGAGCTCCGATACGCGAAGGGCATCCGCTCCGGCGCGAGCCTGTGATGGTACTCGTCGGTCAGGCCCATCCGCCGCTCCGCGTCCGATATCGGAAAGTACGCCACCCGGCGAAGGCGGAACGGGCCGCCGCGACGCCGGAAGATTTCGAGCCCTCTGAGCGCGACGTCCACGCCCTTCGAGTCGATTTCGATCGGCCCGACCACCAGGACGACGGGAGGATCCTGGATCGGCTTCTCGGGACCCGGTGAGAACGCCTCGGGATCGAAGGCCTGCCCGATGTCGACCGCAGGCCCGAATCCGAGCTCCTCGAGGCGCTGCGCGAGTGTCGCCGAGACCGCGAGCTTCCGAGCCGGAAGACGGTAGACCTTCTCGATTTCGGGCCGCGCATCCGCGTAGAAAGGGAATCCGCCCTCGTAACCCTGGCACAGGTGAAAGACCGGGCCGCGCGCGCCGGCGAGCGCCTCGGGGACCGTTCGCCAGAACGTGGCCACGCGCACATCGGCCTCGCGCAAAGCCTGGGAGACTCCGAACGGCGAGTGCTCGAAGCGCGCCTGCATCAACGGAAACCAGGAGGGACCCGGCTGCGGAGAGACGACCGTCACCCGATGCCCGCGCCGCGCCAGCGCCTCCGCCTGCATCAGGACGATCTTGACTCCGCCATACGGCTCCGCGGACTCCAGCAGGTAGGCGATCTTCATAGCGGGCGGGCGGTGGCGATCCACTGGTAGGTGCCCAGGCTTTCGACGTCCGCGTCGGGCCACTGCGCGGAGAGAGCCAGGAACGCGCCGGCATCGGGCGCCGGAGCACCGCGCTCCGCGGCGAGCGATTCGAGCCTCCAGCCGGCTTCTGCGATCGCCTCCTCGAGAAAAGACCGCGTGAACCAGCGCAGATGGCCGACGTCGCACAGACCGGCGGCCACGCTGTCGTGGCGGCCCATGAGCAGGTCTCGCGCGACCGAGAGGTGGCCGGCGTTGGGGACGCTGACGAGGAGAAGCGCACCGGGCGAAGCCAGCCGCCGCGCCTGCGCCAGGGCCCGGATGGGATCCTCGAGGTGCTCGAGCACGTCGGCAAACACGAGCGCGTCGAAGCGCTCGCCGGCGACGTCGAGGTCGGCGAGGGTTTGCGTCAGGTCGCCTTCGATGACCCGGTCGCAGCGTTGCCGGGCCCGGGCCGCCAGATCCGCGTCCCGCTCGATGCCCACGACCTCCCACTCCGGATTTCGCGCGCGGGCCAGCCCGATGCCGCCTCCCGCCCCGCAGCCGGCGTCCAGGACGCGCCGGCGGCCTCCCGGAAGCCGCCTCGTCAGCTCGGGTCTCTCCCGCTCCGAGGGATCTTCGAAGACCACCGCCATGAAGCCCAGATTCGGTTTCGCCTCGCTCTCGAGCCGCGCGAGGAAAGTGTCGACCGTCTCCGCGCCGCGGACCTGGAAGTAGTCCGCCGGAAACAGGAACGCCGGCGAGGCGCGCTGCACCACACGGCCCGCGGCCGCCGACTCGAGCTCCCGGAGCGTGTGGACCGCGGGAGGTTCCACCGGAGTGGCACGCCAGACGGCTCCCGAAGCCGGCTCGGGAAGGTGGCCCAGGGGCAGCGCCGACGCGTCCCGAACGACGACCCAGGATTCGGCGTCCCGCGCGGACGCGAGCGCCTCGGCGGCCGGAGCCGCCCCGTCCCACTCGCGAACGATCCCGGCGCGGGCCGCGCGCTTCCAGCGCAGCCTCGCCAGGCGCGCGCCGTAGTCGAGCGGCCGCCGGTTCGAGAGGAACGCCGCCCCTCGGGTCAAGAGGAGGCGGCCACGCGATTCGGCGCCGCGGCGGCTTCGGGCTCTCCGGCGGCGCCCCGCTGCGGCGGCATCCAGACGTGGCGCGGCGCGAGCATGCCCACGACGTACTCCGACGCCACCACCGAGAACCCCGGCTTCAGGATCCGCAGGTCGTGCACGTGGAGGGCCTTCTCGTCGCCGAGGTACACGAGCACGCGGAAATCTCCCTGCGCGACCGGCAGCTCGGGGAAAGCCACGCGCAGCCGGTACGACCGGCTTCCCGTCAGAGGCGCCCAGGGCTCGGCCCGCGTGTCCACGGCGAAGACCTGGACGCCGTCCTCGCGATCCACCCCGACGCGAACGTGGAACGCGAGCGAGGGGTCGTCGGTATCGAAGGCGAGATCCACCGCGACCGTCTCGCCCGACGCGAACTCCGTCCGCCCGTAGCCCGAGCCGTCGTGGACGAGCACGTCCGTCAGCCGCGCGGGCTTTCTCCCGTCGCTCGCGGCGGCGACCGCGGCCTCCTCGGCGGGTTCGGGCGAGAGCGCGCGTTCGCGCTCCTGCAGAAACGCCTCGTAGGCGCGGACGACCGGCAGGGTCGGGCCCAGCCCGGCGATCCGCCCGTTCTTGAGCCACAGGGCCTGGTCGCACAGCAGGGCGACGTAGTAGAGGGCGTGCGAACAGAAGAGCAGCGTCCCTCCTCTGCGGTGAAACTCGGTGATGCGGTCGACCGACTTCTTCTGGAAGTACCCGTCGCCGACCGCCAGGGCCTCGTCCACGATCAGGATCTCGGCGTCGGCGTGCGTGGCCACGGCGAAGGCCAGGCGCAGCACCATGCCGGAGGAGTACGTGCGCACCGGCCGGTCGAAAAAGTCCGAGAGCTCGGCGAAGTCGCGGATCTCGGGGAGCCGTCGCCGGATCTCGGGCCCGGTCAGGCCGAGCAGCGCCGCATTCATGCGCGCGTTTTCGCGGCCCGTGAAGTCGGGATGAAAGCCCATCCCGAGCTCGAGGATCGAGGCCACGGCGCCGTGCCGCGAGACGGCGCCGGCGGTCGCGCGGGTCGTGCCGGCCACGATCTTCAGCAGCGTGGACTTGCCGGCCCCGTTCTCGCCGATGATGCCCAGCGCCCCGCCGCGCGGCAGCTCGAACGACACGTCCGACAGCGCGTGGAACACGCGGTGTCGGGGGCGTCGGAACAGCATCTCGCGGAGCCTGTCCCCGGCCGACTCGTAGACCTTGTACAGCTTGGAGACGCGGTCCGCGCGAACGGCGGCGCTCATGGTCGCGCCCATTCTAGACTGCCCGTTCGAGGCGGCCTCCATCGGGCGGGGGCAAGCCCCGCCCCTACGACGACGCGTAGGGGCGGCCCTTGTGGCCGCCCAAGAAAAAGGGCCCCGCCTGCGCGGGGCCCGGAACTGCGAACGATTCGATGCCTCAGCGAACCGGAGTCCCCTGGACGAACACGGTGTCGCTGCTGATGTTGTCGAGCGTCACGATGTAGGACCCCACGGGGCTTCCGTCCAGCGTCTCGACCTTCATCGCCATCGGATTGCCGTCGATCTGCGGAAACGTGTCCTGGGTGACCGGGATCTGCGCGAACGCTCCGGACTTGCCGGGGTCGTTCAGGCGGAAGTCGTACTGGCCGCCCAGAGTGCCGTCCTGCTTGACGGCCGTGATCCGGACGGTCGTGGGCAGGTCGCCCATCGCGAAGATGCCGACGTTGGTGCGGAAGCGCAGGTTCGTCTGCGCGCCCGCCATGTAGAGCTTCCCGTTGTTGAGCGACACGCTCTTGTCCGAGGAGTAGACCGAGAGCTGCATGCCCGCGGTGCCCTGGGGGAAATCCTGGTAGATGCGGCCGCCGATGACCAGCGGCGCCGTCGCGATGTCCGGAGGCGCCGAATAGGTAACCTTGAGCAGCCCGATCACAGTGCCGCTCATCAGCTCCGTTCGATCAGGGTGTCCGGGCGCGAACAGCTGTGCGATGACATCGTCGACCGAGACGCCCTGCCCCGCGCCGATCGTCCCGCCGCTGAAAAGAACTTGCTCCGTCGTCGTACCCGCCGGCACGTAGTGATACTCCAGGGCCAGAGTGCGCGGGAAAGAGCTCGAGTTGAAGACGCGAAGGTCCGTGCGCCAGTGCGCACCGTTCTCCTCGATGCGTCCCACACCCGCGACGTAGTACGTGACGATCGTGTCCGGCGCCGCGTTGACGCGGGGCGTGTCGTCGGAGACCTGCACGGGGTCGTTGTTGCGCCGATCCAGCTGCGACGAGTACGCCTGCAGCGAGCCCGTCGTGTTCGTCGCCTTGAGCACGTAACGCTTGGTCGAGTCGATGTTCGGGATGACGTCCGCGGGGTTGACCCCGGCCTGGCTGTAGGGCGGGACCGCGAAGTCGCGGCTTCCCACGGCGACTCCGTCTTCGCTGACGGCGTCAATGTGGAAGAGCCCTCCCTCGCTCGAGGCGTTGAAGAGCGAGATGTTGAAGCGGTAGACCGAGTCCTCGCGCAGTCCGATCAGGAACTGACCGGTCGCGACCTCCGCGTGCTGCGAAGTGAAGGGACCGTTGGGGCCGACAAGGAACGACGGCAGAGCCGTCCCGAATGAAGCGCCCTGGGCCGTGAAGTAGACCCGTGCCGTGACGATCGGGAGCTGATTTCCGCCTTCGAACTTGACGAGGAGGATGCCCTTGCCGGCGCCCGGCCGTTCCAGGGTGGTGCCGACGACGTCCACCGCGGACCAGGATTCCCCCGGCCCCAGCGGCACGCTCTTGAGGGAGTCGAAGGGCAGGGTCGAGAGATCGGTCGGGATCTGGTCCGAGAACGCGGCGAAGTAGAGCGTGACCTTGGTCGAGCCCTGCACGCCGCTTCCCGGATTCGTGATCGTGACGTCGGTGGCCCAGTCGCCCGACTCCGCCAGGATGGACCCCGCACCCGGGACCATGATGGCCTGGAAGCTCGGCGGCGACACGATGAAGGTCACCGTGCCTACCGATGTGCCGGACGTGGCCGTTCCGCTTCCCGTGACGGTGAGGGTAACCGTGAAACGGTCCGCCCGCTGGAAGACGTGCGTGACCACGTTACCCGTCGACGTGTCCCCGTCGCCGAAATCCCACGCGAACGTCGCGCCGGCATCGGGCTCGGCCGCGGTGAACGTGATGACGTTCCCGGCCGCGACCGACCACGTGTTGTTGAGGCCGTTGAACGTGCCGCCCACGACGTCGAAGACGTTCGACGGAGGCGGAGGTCCGCCCGTGCCGATCGACACGTTGAACGTCGGGCTGGTGTATTGCGTCCCGTTGGCCGTGACGCGGACCTTGACCCCGAAGTTGCCCGCGGCCGTGAACGTGTGCGCCTGCTGCTGACTGCCGGGCGAGAAAGCCTTCGGGTTCAAACCCGTGACGCAGTTGGGATAGATCGGCGGACAGGGACCGGGCGGAGGCTGCGGAGGTGGTGATCCGCCGCCGCCACCGCCGTATCCGTCACCGAAATCCCACTCGTAGGCGGTGATGTTGGTCAGGCCGTTCGACACCGCCCCGAACGTGTAGGACACGTTCACCGCGCCGGTCGTCGGACCGCTGACCGCCACCGTGCCGGGAGGGGGCGGAGGCGGAGGCGGAGGCCCGCTCGTGGTCGCCGTGTACTTGGACGCGACGACGTTGCCCTGAACCTGAGCCTTGATGTAACAGCTCGACGAGCACGCCGAGGCCACGAACGTCACCGGGCCCGCGGCGTCGCTGGACCCGATCGGCGTGTCGGTCGGCGAAATCGACGAGTTCGAATCGCTGCTCTTGTAGAACGTCACGCCGGGGTGCGTCCCGCCGTTCGGGATTGTCTCGTCGTCCCAGAGATAGTAGGTCGAGTTGGCCGTCAATCCGAACGACGGCGGGTTACCCGGCGTGATCGGAACCGGGTTCGAGTGGGGCGAAGTCTTGTAGATCCCCAGCACCGGTTGCGGCGTGAAGTCCGTCACGGCGAAGGGCAGCGAGACCGGCGCCGACTGCGAAGCGCCGTTGTGATCGGTGTAGTTGTAGGTCAGCGTCAGCGTGTAGTTGCCGACGGTGCCGGGCACCGTCACCGGCGCGGTGCCGTTGACGGGCAGGAAGCTCGCTGCGAGTGTGCCGCTGCCTCCCCCACCGGAGATCGCCCAGCCGACGGAGTTCAGCGTCGCCGCCGACGCCTTCTGCATCAGGTTCTTCAAAGTCAGGTTCGAATTCTTCAGAACCGGATTCGGGGTCAGCGAGAAGTTCGGAACCAGATCCACCTGCTGGATGGGACTGGTCCCGCTCGCGGGGACCCGGACGCTGAAGCCGTCCTTGTACGTCGCGAGCAGGGAGAACGCCGTCGCGCTCGCCGGGATCGTCACGACCGTTCCCGAAGCGGTTCCCGAGGGAGAGAAGGTCCACGAAAACGTGGCCTCCGCGGTGTTGCCCTTCGAGGCGCTCGCGTCGCCGTTGTTCGGGTTGCCCGCGAGCACCTGAAGAACGTTGCCGTTGTAGCCGACGATCGAGACCGTCGGGGGCAATACCTGCACGCCGGGCGAGAAATAGGCCGGGCTGGCGCCGTTGACGTTGGTCGTCTTCAAGCCGAGGTAGAACGTGCCGCCGCCGGTCGGGCCACCGATCGAGCCGAAGCAGCCCGTACCGAGCGCGAGATTGCCGCCGCCGCTCGGATCACACGGCCAGTACGCGGGATTGATGTCCTCGAGCTCCGGGTTCGACGCCGGGTTGCCGCTCCACTGCGTGTCCGCGGAGAACGGCCCCGATGCGCCGGTGTTGATGTCCCACTGCACGTTCGTGATCGGCTGGTAGCTGACCGAGGAGTCGATCAGCTCCCACTTGTCGCCGAAGTAGTTCTTGGTGTTCTCCGGCGAAGGCCGCGACACGGCCGACAGGTTGATCATCGTTGCCAGGGCCACGGGCGGCGCCGTCGGGTCGGCGGCGATGCAGGAGATGTCGGTCTTGTCGGTGCGGATCGGGCTCTGAACGTTCGGAAGGCCCGGAGGAGGCGGGGTGAGCTTGCGGTGGATATACGCCGTCAGGACCGCGCCGGACTGGGTGACCTCGGCCTCGAAGCCGAAGCCCTTGAACGAGATTCCCGAGCCGTAGTGCGGCAGCTCCTTGGCGAGCAGGGGTGCGCCGCCCTGGGTCAGCCATTTGGTGTCGTAGATGTCGACGTAGCTGTTGCCGCCGGTTCCATCGCGGTAGATGAAGAGCGCCGGAAAGGGCTGCGGTCCGCGAACCTGGGCCTGCTTGACGCTGCCGGCGAGGGTCGCCACGTGCGCCAGCGAGGATGGCGGCGTGAACTCGTACACCTGGAGTCCGCCGTTGCCCTCGGCCGACAGGATGAAGATGCTTCCGTTGACCTCGGCGATCTCGACCTGCGTGGGGGTGCCGACCGACGCCACGCTGGCGACCTCGTTCGGAATGCCCGTGGACGTGTTGATCTCGGCGACGTGGATCGTGTCGTCGAGCATGCTGCCGCCAGCGAGCAGGTACTTGTCGTAGCCGGAGACCGATACGTGGAGGGCCGTCAGGCGCATGGCCTTGCTGCCGCTCCCCGTCAAGTCGTTCGAAGACCAGCCGATGGCGAACTGGGGCTGGATGGCGTTGGCCGCCTGCTGCTGCCCGGTGGGCGACGTGATGTCTGCCAGATAGACGCCATCGCCCTTGACCGGGAAGTAGCCGAAATACTTGGCCGGGTTGGCGTTGATGTAGATCGCCGCGACGTCGCCGCCCGAAGCGACCGAGTCCGGCAGGGCGATCTGCTGGCCGAAGCCCGGCGCGCCTCCCCCCGTCGCCATCGCGACCATCGCCGGCAGGCCCGAGAAATCGGCGCTGCCAGGAGGGCCGCCCTGTGCATAAGGCTGCCAGTCGACGATCATTCGGGCGTCGCCGTTGGGTCCCTGGGCCGCGTCCATCGTGTTCGAGCCCTGGTGGCAGTCGCAGAGGATCGGAATGACGCCGCCGTTGCCGGAGCCGCCCTCGTTGCCGATGACGATCTGGGCGTAGGGGGCGGGGTTCGAGGGCGGCGTGACAGGCGCCCGCGCGACACCCCACTGCGTCAGGACGTAGAGGTGGCTGTCGCCGTCGCCGGTCGCCATCTCGGGAGAGGACGGGAGCGAGCCCGAGAAGTTCGGCAGGGACGTCTGCGCGTTGCCTTGGTCGATTCCGCAGTTGGGATTCTGGGCAGCCGCCGGCGCCGCGAAGGCCAGTGTCAGGAGCGCGACCTGCGCGATCCATCGACACGTCGGACGATTCATGAGCACGAGATCCTCCGGAAAAACTTCGGCGAACGCCGACTTGAAG
>JBKOZO010000231.1:0-4135 GCA_046725935.1 Acidobacteriota bacterium
GTAGAACGCCTTGAGCATGTTGATGAGGAACCGGCGGTCGCCGGTCCCGTTCTTCCGGGTCCACGCCTCGAGCGTGGGCTCGGTGTGGGACGGATAGTCCATGTAGCCGGGCAGGTAGTTGTTCAGCACGCCCATGTCGCACGCGCCCTGCACGTTGGGCTCGCCGCGGAGCGCATTGACACCGCTGCCCGGTTTGCCGAGGTTGCCGAGCAGGAGCTGCAGGATGGTGAAGGCGCGGATTCCCTGGATGCCAGTGGTGTGCTGGGTCATCCCGAGCGCGTAAAGGATGGTCCCCGGCCGGTTCTTGGCCATGGTCTCCGCGATCTCCGTGATCTGCGCCGCCGGGACGCCGGTGATGCGCTCGCCGGTCTCGGGCGTGTAACGCGAGACGAACGTCTTCAGCTTTGCGAAGACGCAATGCGGGTCATCCAGGCTCGTCGCGAGGCGCGGCTTTCCCTTACCGTCGAGCTGATATCCCCAGCTCTTCGTGTCGTAGGCGTGCTTCGCCTCGTCATACCCGGAAAAGAGACCGTCCTTGAAGTCGAAATCGGGCTGGATCAGGAAGAGCGCGTTGGTGTGCGTCGTGACGAAATCCTCGTCGTACAGCTTTTGGACGAGGATGTGGTTGATCATCGTGTTCAGGAACGCGGCGTCGGTGCCCGGGCGGATGCGCGCGTAGACGTCCGCGGTCGCCGACGTCCGGGTGAAGCGCGGGTCGACGTGGATGATCTTCGCCCCGTTCTCCTGGGCCACCCGAATCCACTTGAAGGCCATCGGATGGTTTTCGGCGACGTTGCTGCCTTCCACCAGGATCGTCTTCGCATGCTGCATGTCGATCCAGTGGTTCGTCATCGCCCCCCGACCGAACGCGGCCCCCAGACCGGGGACCGTGGGGCTGTGTCAAAGTCGGGCCTGGTGCTCGACGTACGAGATGCCGAGCAACCGGGCCGCCTTCTGGAAGATGTAGCACTCCTCGTTCGTGTTCTGCGCGCCGCCGAGAAACGCGATCGCGTCCGTCCGGTTGACCGGAACGTCCTGGTCGCCGAGTTTCTCGGTGGCGATCCAGGTCTCGTCACGGACCTTCTTGATCTTCCGGGCGACGCGTTCTGCCGCGTCCTTCCAGTCGAGCGGCTCCCAGTAGTCGCTGCCCGGCGCCCGGTAGAGCGGCGTCGTCAGCCGCTTCGGCGAGGCGTGCGTCGCGAACATCGAGATGCCCTTCACGCACAGGGAGCCCCGGCTGACGATGTGGTCGTAGTCGCCCTCCATCGTTATCAGCTTGCCGTCGCGGACGGCCGCGATCATGCCGCAGCCGCACGAGCAGAAGTTGCAGGAGGTCGTGAACTCGCGGATCTCCGAGAGCTTCAGGTCTTTGGTCGCGGCGCGCATCGCGGCGACGTCGACGAGGCCGTCGAGCGCCAGCCCGGCGCCGCCGGCGAGAGTCAGGCGCAACAGGTCTCTGCGATTGACCGATCCGGTTTTGGCGTCGCGAGATTCGCTCATGCTTCGGCCTCCGAAGGTTCGAGGCGGGACGGCGTGTCGGGCGGAGATTCCTCCCCGGAGTGCGACGGAGGACCGTCTCTTCGCGAAAGGCGGTGCAGGAGAGAGGTCAGTCGGGCGATGGTCTCGCCCTGGGCGCCGACTAAGGCGACCGTGAAATCCTCGCGGATCTCTACGGCGATGAGCACCTCGTTAACCGGAATCGATCCTACCGTCTTTCAAAGCGTTGTGTCACGCATCACATCGATGACGAAGTGACACCCTCAGGTGACGCAGATTCTCGCGTGGAGGTCACCGGTGATCGGCGGAGGGAGCGAGGGAACGTCGTGATGCACCGCACGTGATCTCACCGTAGCGCGCGTACACTTCGTTTACTGCCCAAGTTCGCGGGCGCATAACCGAAATCACATCGGATCAGTCGAATGACACGCCGAACCAGGCGCAGCCTCATCGCGCTCGTATTCGTCCTCGCGACGGTCCTGTTCCTCGCTCCTCAAGGCGTCGCTCAGGTCGACAAGGCGAGGAGCAGCGCTGTTCGCATGCCGAAGAGCGCCCTCTCCGTGCCCGCGAGAGTCGTCGGTGCCGCCATGCTCCGCCAATTCGCCGAGCCGGCCCCCGGCGACGTCATCACGGGCACGTCGTACCACAATGACACCTCGCCCCCGCTTCGGGACATGGAGCCCGAGCCTTACGGATTCGACGGCGAACGCGAAGCGAACGAAAACCCGAAGGTGCCCAGGCTCCACAGGGACAGCCCCGATGAAGTTGTCCAGGATCAGCACGTCCCCACGCCGAACATGCCCGGCACCACTTTGAACTTCGACGGCATCCCCTTCCCGGGCGTGGCGTGCAACTGCGCGCCGCCGGACACCGATGGCGAGGTGGGTCTGACCCAGTACGTCCAAATCGTCAACGAAGGCATCCAGGTCTTCGACAAGACCACTGGTGCCTCGGTCCTCGGGCCCGTGGGCATCGCCACGATCTGGGCCGGCTTCGGCGGCAACTGCCAGAACAACGGCCACGGCGACCCGATCGTGCTCTACGACCAGCTCGCCAATCGCTGGGTCATCAGCCAGTTCGCGGGCACCAGCGCACCGACGGACGAGTGCGTCGCCGTCTCGACGACGAGCGACGCCACCGGGACCTATTACCGGTACGGCTTCCACCTCGGCTCGAGCTACTTCGACTACCCCAAGCTCTCGGTGTGGCCCGACGGCTACTACATGAGCTCGATCGTGTTCAACACCGGCGGGACGGCCTACCTCGGCCCGCAGCCGTTCGCCTTCGATCGCACGAAGATGCTGTCGGGCCTCCCCGCCACGTTCGTCAGCACCGGAATCACCACGGGGCCCACCGAGGCTCCGTATCTCCCCGCCGACCTGGACGGCTCGTCCCTGCCCGCCGCGGGCGCTCCGGCGACGTTCGTGGAATGGCCCGCCACCGGCGTCTACAAGGTCTTCCACTTCCACGCCGACTTCGCCACCCCGGCCAACTCGACGTTCACGCTCTTCGCCAATCCCGCCAGCGCGGGCTTCACGCAGCTGTGCCCGGCGACGCGATCCTGCGTGCCCCAGCTCGGCGTGACGGACAAGCTGGACGGCATCGGCGATCGTCTGATGCATCGAGTCGCCTACCGGAATTTCGGCAGCTTCGAATCCGTCGTCGGGAATCTCACCGTGAGCTCGGGCGGAGTGGCGGGCATACGGTGGTTCGAGCTGCGCAACGTGACCGCCGGCCCGGTGACGGTCTTCCAGGAGAGCACCTATCAGCCCGACACCAGCTGGCGCTGGATGGGCA
Source organism: Acidobacteriota bacterium (assembly GCA_046725935.1). GTDB lineage: Bacteria > Acidobacteriota > Thermoanaerobaculia > UBA5066 > Gp7-AA6 > DAHUXD01. The sequence continues at coordinate 3,295 of JBKOZO010000231.1, forward strand.
GCGTGGCGCAGGACAACGCCGGCAATCTCGCGCTCGGCTTCAGCGCTTCCAGCGCGACGCTCTTTCCACAGATCCGCTATGCGGGGCGACTGGCGACCGATCCGGTCAACACGCTGGGACAGGGTGAAGCCCATCTGTTGGACGGTACGGGCAGCCAGACGGGCACCGGCAGCCGCTGGGGCGATTACAGCGCGATGAGCATCGATCCGGTAGACGACTGCACGTTCTGGTACACGCAGGAGTACTACTCCGTCACCGGTAGTTTCAACTGGCGCACGCGCATCGGCAACTTCAAGTTCACGCAATGTGTCTCGGCGCCGACACCGACGCCGACACCGACGAGCACGGCGACCTTCACGCCGACCAACACGCCGACGAGGACGCCGAGCTTTACGGCGTCGCCGACTCCCACGCGCACGAACACGCCGACTTTTACGGCAACTCTGACTCGCACGCGCACGCCGACTCTGACGCCGGTGCCGCCCACGGCGACCTTCACGCCGACGAATACGGCTACGCCGACGTCGACACCGAGTCGGACACCCACGAGCACGCCGACGAACACGCCGACGCCGGTGCCGCCTACGTCGACTTTCACGCCGACGAACACGGCGACGCCGACGTCAACACCGACTCAGACGCCGACGAACACGCCGGTGCCGCCCACGCCGACCTTCACCCCGACGAACACGCCGACGCCGACATCAACACCGACTCAAACGCCGACGAATACGCCAGTGCCCCCCACGCCGACCTTCACCCCGACGAACACACCGACGCCGACGTCAACACTGACTCAAACGCCGACGAATACGCCAGTGCCCCCCACGCCGACCTTCAC
>JBKOZO010000232.1:0-20890 GCA_046725935.1 Acidobacteriota bacterium
GTCTCGGCCCTGGTCTGCGTGCTGGTGATGGGCAAGCGGCGCGGCTACCCCAGCGAGGACATGCGGCCGCACAACCTGACGATGACGCTGCTGGGCACCGGTCTGCTCTGGTTCGGCTGGTTCGGGTTCAACGGCGGCAGCGCGCTGGCGTCCAACGCCTCGGCGGCGCTGGCCTTCGTCAACACGATGTTCGCCCCGATGGCGACTCTCGTGGTCTGGACGCTGCTCGACCTGCGGCGGACCGGTCGCGCCACCGCCGTGGGCGCAGCCACGGCCATCGTCGTCGGTCTGGTCGCGGTGACCCCGGCGGCCGGATATGTCTCGCCGCTCTCGGCCATTCTGCTCGGCGGCGTCGCCGCTTTTCCGAGCTATTTCGCGCTGCTGTGGAGGGCCCGAACGCGTCTCGACGACTCGCTCGACGTGGTCGCGGCGCACGGCCTGGGGGGCACGGTGGGAGCGCTCCTGACCGGAGTCCTGGCGCAGAAGGCCTGGAACGGTACGGCGGACGGTCTGCTCTTCGGCAATCCCCGCCAGCTCTTCGTGCAGGCGGTCAGCGTCCTCGCCGTGGCGGCGTACAGCGGCCTGGCGACGTTCGGGCTGCTCAAGCTCGTCGGCGCGGTCGCGCCGCTTCGAGCCGGCGCCCGCGAAGAGGGGCTGGGTCTCGACGTGACGCAGCACGGCGAGGAGGCCTACACGCGGGGCGAAGGAGCCATCCTCGTCCTCCACCCGGACGACGAGGGAGAAGGCCTCGGTCTTCCCGAGGCCGCTCCCGCCGAGGGAGGCTCCGGCTGAAGCTGGTCGTCGCGATCGTCCGGCCGGACCGTCTGCCGGAGATCCTCGAGGCGCTGTTCCGGGCCGACGTCCGCGGGCTCACGCTGCACCGCGTCGAGGGGCACGGGGGCGAAACCGAACGCGTCGAGACCTATCGCGGCACAACCGTAAAGATGGAGCTCTCCGAAAAGGTGCGCCTGGACATCGGAGTCTCGGACCACTTCGTCGAGCCGACCGTGCGCGCGATTCTCTCCTCCGCGCGCACCGGTTCCGTCGGCGACGGAAAGGTGTTCGTGCTGCCGGTCGAGAAGGTCTACCGGATCCGAACCGGCGAGGAGGACCAGGCGGCGGTCACGCCGGTTTCCTAGCCCTAGATACCGCCGGCTTCGTCGAGCGGAGCCGGCGCCGGGCCAACGTCCACGATCGCCTCGGCCTCGATCTCGACGAGCATGTCCGGATCCACCAGCGCGGAGACCTCTACCATCGTCGATGCGGGCCGGATCTTTCCGAAGAATTCCCCGTGGGCCCGGCCGATCTCCTTCCAGCTCTGGATGTCGGTGACGTAGACGCGCGTCCGCACCACGTCGGAGAGGCTCGCGCCGGCTTTCTCGAGGGCGGCCTGGATGTTGCGCAGAGCCTGGACCGCCTGCCGGTACGGGTCGCCCCGGCCCATGACCTTTCCGTCGGGACCCGTCGCGGTCGTTCCCGCGACGTGGATGACGTTTCCCACGCGCACAGCGCGCGAATAGCCGACGACCGGCTCCCACGGCGCTCCGCTTGAGACGTTGCGGCGGGCCACTATTTGTCCCCGTCTACCGCGGACGCATCGCCGAGATAGCTGTCGAGCAGATCCTTCCAGTGCGACTCAGCGAGGACCAGGCGCAGCTGCTGATTGATCGGATCGCGCAGCGGGCTTCCGTTGCGCACCGGAAACGCGTACACCTGGGAATCGAGAACGATCGGGAGCACGTCGAAGGCCTTGGCCGGGTCCCGCGCCGCGTAGTAGTGCAGGGTCGCTCTTCCGTAGACCACGGCCTGGACCTCTCCGCTCCGCAGGGCTTCGAGCGCAGCCACAGGCGTCGGATAGAGCCGGTGCGGGATGTCTTCGTGCCGGAGCCATTCCGTGGCCGCCGCTCCGGCGACTCCGGCGACGATCGAGTTGCGCAGGCTCGCGGGCCCCTGAACCTGGCCGAGCTCCGCGACGGAGAGGCGCGCGGCGACGAACGCGGTCAGCGACGCGATCAACATGACGCTGATGAGCATCCAGATCAGGGCGACCAATCTTCCCCAGAACGTCACGGGCACCTTGTCGCCATAGCCAACGCCGAAGGTCGTCACGCCCGCCCACCAGTATCCGGACCCCACGCCCTCGATCGGACGGCCGCCGAACATCGGATTGCGCCGGCGCTCGATCAACCAGAGGGCGACGCCCGCTCCGAGCATGAGGGACGCGAACGCGAGGTAGATCTGGAGCGCCGCGGGCGCCGTCAGAGCCTCCAGGATCTTCAGCCATCTCCGGTTCTCGCCCTTGCGAAGGACGGCCACGCCCACGCCGGTCGACAGATAGTCGTGCGTGAAGTCGACGAGCCTCTGGCGCTCCATCGTCGAGGCGAAAGGGCCCGCCGAGGTGTCGAGGGCGCCCGCGGCGATATCGCCGAGGATCGCGTCGGACGGCCGTTCGACGAACCGGGTCGCGACGCCGAGGTGGTCGGCGACTTCGGTCCACAGCTGCACGGTGAGCCCGCGCCACTTTCCGTCGGGCCCTTTCATCGACCACGGGGGAGCCTGATAGACGCCGACGGAGACGGTTTTGGGCCCGGAGGAGGAGGCCTGCGCACGCAGCGCGGCGGGGAGCGCGAGAGCCAGGAGCGCCGCGGCGGTCCTAGCGCTGCAGATACGTGTATTCCGGCAGAACGTCCTCGAACTCCTTGAAGATGGCCCGGGCCTCGTCCTTCTTGACGGCCTTGCCGGTGACGCGTTCGAGCTGCCGCGTCAGCGACGCCAGGATCTCTTCGCGGTCGTAATTCATGTATTCGAGCACGCGCTCGCAGGACTCCCCCGGCATGACGTCCTCGATGCGCGAGCGGCCCTGCTCGTCGACGGTCACGAGGACCTCGTGCGCCTCGCCGAACAGGTTGTGGAGATCTCCGAGGACGTCCTGGTAGGCGCCCATCAGGCAGACGCCGATGTAGTACGGCTCGTCGCCGCGCAGGCGGTGGAGCGGAAGTGTCTCCTTGATGTCCCGCAGGTCGATGAACTTCTCGATCTTGCCGTCGGAGTCGCAGGTGATGTCCGCCAGCGTCCCGAACTCGGCGGGACGCTCGTTCAAGCGATGGATCGGCAGGATCGGGAACAGCTGGTCGATGGCCCAGATGTCCGGAAGGGACTGGAAGACGGAGAAGTTGAGGACGTACTTGTCGGCGAGCATCGTCTCCATGTCCTCGAACTCTTCCGGGATCTCTTTCAGCGTCTTCAGGCCCCGGTGGATCTTGTCGCAGATCTGCCAGAACAGGATCTCGCCCTTGGACCGGTCCTCGAGCGAGAGGTGTCCCAGGTTGAACAGGGTGAAGAGCTCCTCCTTGTACTGGAGGGCGTCGTGGTAGCTCTCGCGGAGCGTCTTCGCGTTGACGGTTTCGTAGATCGACGACAGTTCCTGCAGGACGTTGGGATCGCTCCCGGTGACTTTCACGCGGCGGCCCTGCTCGATGCGGTCGGCGACGTCGAGCACGTTGGTCACGAAGACGGAGTGGTACGCGGTCACGGCGCGGCCCGACTCGGTCACGATCACGGGCGCGGGCACGTTCTCCTCGTCGCAGATCTGCTTGACCGTGTAGACGACGTCGTTGGCGTACTCCTGCACCGAGTAGTTCATCGAGGAGTCGAACGCCGTCTTGGAGCCGTCGTAGTCGACCCCGAGCCCTCCGCCCAGGTTCAGGTACTGGATCGGAACGCCGCTCGCCTTCAGCTTCGCGTAGACGCGGCCGGCTTCGCGGATGGCCTCCTTGATCTTGCGGATGTCGGTGATCTGGGAGCCGATGTGGAAGTGGAGCATGACCAGGCAGTCCAGCATCTTCTTGGAGCGCAGGACCTGCACGGCTTCGAGCATCTCGGGCGTCGTCAGTCCGAACTTCGCCGCTTCGCCGCCGGACTTCGCCCACTTTCCGGATCCGCGGGCGTAGAGCTTGGCGCGCATGCCGAGCAGGGGGCGCACGCCCCGCGCCTTCGCGACGTCGAGGATGCGGTCGAGCTCCGAGACCTTCTCGAGGATCATCACCACGCGCTTGCCCATGCGAACCGCGTTCAGGGCCATGCGGATGAAGGTCTGGTCCTTGTAGCCGTTGCAGGTGATCAGGCATTCGGGGCCCAGATCGGCGGCGATTGCGGCGAGCAGCTCGGGCTTCGACCCCGCCTCCAGGCCGTAGCCGTAGCGCCGGCCCGCCTCGACGATGTGGTCCACGACGACGCGCTTCTGGTTGACCTTGATGGGGAAGACGCCGCGAAACTCGCTGGGATATCCGAACTCGTCGATGGCGCGGGCGAAGGCGTCGTTGAGGTTCGACACCGCCGCCTCCAGGATCTGCGGGAATCGGATGACGAGCGGCGTGCGGATTCCTCCGCGCGCCATTTCATCCACGATCGACTTGAGCGAAACCTCGCGCGAGGCCTCCCGCGTCGGACGGACGACGAGATCCCCATCCTCGGCGACGTGAAAGAAGCCTTTCCCCCAGTGCGGAATGCCGTAGAGGCTGGCGGCGTCCTGAAAACGCTGCGGCCGCTCCGGTCTCGTCCTCGGGGCCGGAGCGGGCCGCGGTCTTCGTTCCGGCCGGGCGCTCGCCATCACCGGAATCCTAGGATGGGAATCGAAAATCGAGAAGCGGAAATCAGCCTCCGGTAGCCGGGTCGACGCCGAGGCTGTCATCCCGAGCGCAGCGAGATAGCCGACCACCAGAGCCAGACCCACCGCAGTAGGCAACGCCGGGCGAAGCCCGCGCGTTCATCCCGAACTCGACACGCGACCCTCCCCGTCAAGCCCGGGATCCCTCGAGCCTACGGCTCTCGGGATGACGCGCGGGGGAGGCCGACGACTCGGCGCGGCTCTACTTCTTGATTTCCTTCCCGAGGTCCTCGACGGCTTCGCCGACCTCGCGCCGGGCCTTGCCCAGCGCTTCCTGCGTCTCGCCGACGGCGCGCTGGTCGGCGCCCTCCTCGATGAGCTCCTCGTTCTTCGTCAGCTTCCCCGCGGCCTCCTTGGTTTGGCCCTTCAGCTCTTCGATCTTCCCCTCGAGCTCGTCCCGGTTCATAGCGACCTCCTTGGCCCGCCTCCGGCTGCAGGTTCCATGCCGGAACGGCGAGGGGGCGGTTCCTCCCATCCCACGAGCTTGACTTCGGTCTGGGGGGAGGCGAGTCCGACGCCGTGACGCTCGAGGGCCGCGTGGATCTCGAAGTTCAGATCGCTGATGAGCTTGCCCGGCCGGTGGAGCATCTTGTCGGTCCAGCAGAGCAGCTGGAACTCCAGGGCGGATTCTCCGAAGGCGCGGAAACGGACGTCCGGCTTGGGGTCGGGGAGCACGGCGTCGCACGCGGCGGCGGCCTCCAGGAGGGCGCGCTCGACGACCCGCGGATCCGATCCCGTCGAAACCCCCACGGGCACACGGCAGCGATACAGCTGGCTCTTGTAACTGCGGTTCACCACGGTCTCGCTCGTGAGCTTCGAGTTGGGAACGACCAGGTGCACGTCGTCGTTGGTCCGCAGCACCGTGGCGCGTGCGCGGATCTCGGTGACCTCAGCCGCGTTCTTGTCGAGCTCGATGCGATCCCCGACCTGAAACGGGCGCTCGATCAGGATGACCAGCCCGGCCACGAAGTTCTTGACGAGGTCCTGCAGGCCGAACCCGATTCCGACTCCGAGCGCCGCCCCGAAGGCGGCGAGCGTCGTCGCGTTGACGCCGAGGGTCTGGAGGGCGACCACGGCGCCCAGGAAGAACACGGTGTAGCCCGTGAACCGTCCGAGTGCGTATCGGATCCCGGTCGAAAGGTTTGTTCGCCGGAGCAGGCGATTCGCGATGAGTCCCTGCAGGAGGCGCCCGACCAGGTAAGAACCGGCGAGGATCGCAGCGGCGACGATCAGGCTCGCGGCCGTGACCGGTGTGTTGCCGATGTGGAACAGTTGATAGTCGAAGACGTTGTTCACGAACCCGAAAACTGCAAGATCAGTGCCGCGGAGACGGGAGCTACGGCCGTCCGAGCAGCTCCAGGGCAGCGAGCGTGAGCGTGGCGGATCCCGTTTTCAGCGTCGGCTCGCGGTCGGGCGCCCACAAGGAGGAATGGATCCAGGGAAGCTTCGTCAAGTCGCCGCCCGCCGCGGCGATCTTCTGCGGGTCCGCGGCTCCAACCCAGACGAGAACTGAGGGAATCTTCGCCTCCATGCCGATCTCGCCGAAGTCCTCGCCTCCCATCACTGGCCTCACATCCACGACGTTCGCCGCGCCGAAGGCTTTCGCGAAAGCTCCCGCGAGGCGCTTGCTCAGCGCCGGATCGTTGTAGGTGGCATAGGTGCGCCCGGGGTCTACGACGACGAGGGGTTCCTTCGGCGCACCGGCCGCGGCGGCCTCGGCCTTCGTGATTCGCGTGATCGCCGCGATCAGCTTGTTGCGGACCTCCTCTTTGTAGGAGCGCACCGTCAGCTGCAGCTTCACCTCGTCGGGAATGATGTTGTGCTTGCTGCCGCCGTGGATCGATCCGACCGTTACGACGGCCGGGTCGCGCGGGTCGTTCTCGCGCGAGACGATCGTCTGGAGCGCGAGCACGGTCCGGGCCGCGATGACGATCGGATCGACCGTGTTCTGAGGCGCGGAGCCATGGCCTCCACGGCCGAAGATCGTGATGTCCACGGAGTCCACGTTGGCGAACGCGTAGCCGGCCGGAACCGAGACCTGGCCCGCCGGGAGATGGGGATTGTCGTGGAGCGCGACCGCGAAGTCCGGCCTGGGAAACCGGGTGAGGAGTCCGTCGTCCAGCATTTTTCGGGCGCCGCCGCCGAGCTCCTCGGCAGGCTGGGCGATGAGGACGAGCGTGCCCCGCCAGCGGCTCTTCGCGCGCGCCAGGAGCGTGGCGGCGCCGATGAGGGACGTCATGTGCACGTCGTGCCCGCAGGCGTGCATGACCGGCACCACGGTGCCGTCGTCGTCCTTCGCGCGCACCTTGCTCGCGTAAGGCAGTCCCGTCTTTTCTTCGATAGGCAGGGCATCCATGTCCGCGCGGACGAGCACGGTCGGGCCCTTGCCGTTTTTCATCACCGCGACGACTCCGAAGCCGCCGACTCTCTCCGTCACGTCGTAGCCGAGCGCGCGCAACCGCGCGGCGAGCTTGGCCGACGTCTTCTCTTCGTGGCCGGAGAGCTCCGGGTTCTGATGGAGGTCGATGTAGAGCGCTTCCAGATCCGGATAGATCGCCGAAAGCGGCGCCAGCGCCGGCGAGGGCGCCGGAGGCGCGGACGCATTGGGCGCTGCGAGCAGCGTCGCGACGGCGGCGGCGGCGAGCGCGTGCGGCATGCGCGGACGAAATCAGAGGACACGGAGGCTGTCAAGGAATCGTAAACTGAGGACCGATGACGAGCGGCCGCGCAGGCATGGGCACCAGCCTGAAGGCCGCGTTCACGTCGCGACGCATCGGCGCCGTCACGCTCCAGTCCTTCTCCTCGGGCCTACCGCTGGGGCTGGTGTGGATCGCCCTGCCTGCGTTTCTGACCTACCGCGGCGTGGACATCAAGACGGTCGGCCTTTTCTCGCTGGCGCAGGCGCCCTGGACTTTCAAGTTTCTCTGGTCGCCTCTGATGGACCGCTTCGGGCCGCGCTTCGGTCGGATCGGCCGCCGCCGCTCCTGGATCCTGGTGTGTCAGCTCTTCCTCTTTCTCGTGACGCTGGCGCTGGCCGGCGCAGCCTCGGCCGACGTCGTCGTGATCGCGGCGATCGCGATACTGATCGCGTTCGGATCGGCATCGCAGGACATCGTCATCGACGCCTACGCGGTCGAGGTCCTGGAGCGATCCGAGCAGGGGCTCGCCGTAGGCGCGCGCACCGCGTTCGCGCGCTCGGCGGTGCTGCTCTCCGGCGCGGTCACAATCACGGTCGGGCAGCGCATGGGTTGGCCGCCGGTGTTCGTCTTCCTGGCTTTCCTGTTCCTGCCGCTGATGGGCGTGGTGCTCTGGTCTCCCGAGCCCACCGCGCCGCCCGCGCCGCCGCGGACTCTGCGGGAGGCGGTGTTCGGGCCGCTGCTGGACCTCTTCCGCCGGGCGGGGATCCTTCCCATCCTGGCGTTTCTCCTCTTCTACAAGTTCGGCGAGAACCTGGCGACCGCGCTCATCCGCCCTTTCCTGATCCAGAAGTGCTACGTCCCGGAGGACGTGGGGCTGGCCACGGCGACGATCGGGCTGACGTGCCTGATCACGGGAACGATCCTGGGCGGCGCGTCGACCGAGCGCTTCGGACTGACACGCTGTCTCTGGGTCTTCGGCTGCATGCAGGACGTCGGCTTTCTGGGGCAGGTCGTGGTGGACCAGCTCACTCCCGGCACACCCTGCGCGGGAGGCGTGGCGGGCGTGGTCGTGCAGCCGTGGTCGCACCGTTTGACGATGTACGGCGCCGTCGGGCTCGAACAGCTCTGCCAGGGCCTCGCGACCGGCGCGTTCGGCGTCCTGTTGCTGCGGATGACGCAGCGCAACTTCTCGGCCACGCAGTACGCCCTCTTCTCCAGCATCTTCGCTTTGGGCCGCACGATCGTCGGGCCCATCGCGGGCTACTTCGCCGACGCACTCGGCTGGACGCCGTTCTACTTCGTCTGCACGGTCGCTTCGATTCCCGGCCTCATCCTTCTGCAGCAGTTCGCGCCGCTCGGCGGGCGCGAGCCCGCGCTCGACGCCCTCGAGCGGATCGAGGCGTCGCCGATCACCCGGCGGCGACTGCTCGGGAGCGGCCTCGTCGCGGCGGCGATCGGGTCCGGCGTCGCACTCACCGTCTCGGCGCTTCTGACGGCGCTCAAGGCCGCGCGCCTGTCGCCGGGAACCGGCGTGGACTTCGCGGGCGCGCTCGCGCGGATCCTCGCTCCGGTCTCCGTTTCCGATTGGCTGCGGCTGGCGGGCCTCGGCGTCGTGGGTCTCGTGTCGGGACTGGGCGCGGCGGCGTTCCTCCTGGCGCGGCACGGGCTCGATCGGGCGCCGAAGGCGGCCTGAGGTGCGCCACGTCCTGGGGATCGACGCCGGCGGGACGAAGACGACGGCGCTGCTCGCCGACGAGACCGGGCGCGTCGCGGCCCGGGCGCGCGGCGGCGGCGCGAATCTGCGCACGCACGGGGAGCTGGAGGTCGAGAAGGTTCTCCACCGGACGATCGAAGAGGCCGAGCAGGAAGCCGGCGTGCGCGCCGACGCCGTGGCCCTGGGCATGGCGGGAGCGGATCGGCCCGAGGACGACGCCGTGCTGCGGAGCATTCTGCGGCGCATGGGCTTCCGCGACCGCGTCCTCGTCACCAACGACGCGCGGATCGCGTTCGTCGCCGGCTCCGCGTCGGGAGTGGGGCTGGCGGTCGTCTGTGGAACGGGATCGATCGCGTGGGGGCAGAACGCCGCGGGCGAGATCGCGCGGGCCGGAGGCTGGGGCTGGCGGCTCGGCGACGAGGGCTCGGGATACTGGATCGGCCTGGAGGCCATGCGCGCCGCGCTGGCCGCGGCCGACGGACGCGGCCCGGACACGCTGCTCGGACGCGCGCTGCTCGAGCACTTCGAGATCGCAGCTCCCGGGCAGATTCTCCGCGCCGTCTACGACGGAGAGTTTCCGAGGCAGAAAGTGGCCGCGCTCGGGCCGCGCGTCGATGCGGCGGCCGTCTCGGGCGACGGCGAGGCGCGGCGCATTCTGACAGCCGCCGCCGAGGAGCTGGCGCGCGCCGCGAACAGCGTGCGGCGCCGGCTGGGTCTGGAGGGCCGGCCGCACGACGTCGTTCTGTCGGGTGGAACGTTCGCCGCGGCCCCGACGCTCCTGACCGCGGTCAGCGAGAGGCTGGCGGCGCCCGGCGCCCGCGTGACGCGCCTCGACGGCGAGCCGGCCGAGGGCGCCGTCCGCCTCGCGCGCGCTCTGCTCTCCTGATCGGCCGCGCCATCGCTTCCAGGGCGGCCCGCAAGTCGCCCCCGGCGGCCGCGAGGGCCGCGCGGGCGGCGCGAAGATCGCCGCCGCTCCTTCCCATGAGGATCGCGGTCTTCACGTCGTCGCGCGCGAGGGCAAGAAGCCGCCTTGCGGCGGCCGGCGGAACGCCGGTGGCCGCGGAGACGGTGCGCACGGCCCGCTCCGCCAGCTTGGCCGACCCGCGCGAGAGATCCACCATCCACGGCCCGAAGACCCGGCCGGAGCTCGCGAGCGCGGAGGTCGTGATCTGGTTGAGCGCGAGCTTCGTCGCCGTCCCGGCCTTGAGCCGCGTGGAGCCCGCCACGACCTCCGGCCCGATCTCGAGCGCGACCACGATCGATGCAAGGCCCCGGACGCCCGCTGCCGGTGAGGCCGTCACGAGAACGGTCTTCGCGCCGCGCGCGCGCGCCGACGCGAGCGCGCCTCGCACGAACGGCGTCACCGCGCTCGCCGAGACGCCGATCACCAGGTCGCCGCGTTGCGCGGACTTCGCCAGGCGCGCGCCCTCCGCGAACGCGTCCTCCGCGCCCTCGCGCGCGCGGAAGACCGCGCCTCTCCCGCCGGCCACGATCGCGCGCACGCGGCGCGGGTCGGTGCCGAAGGTCGGCGGCAGCTCGGCGGCTTCGAGGACCGCGAGGCGCCCGCTCGTTCCGGCGCCAAACAGGAGGCACGTCCGGCCAGCGGCGTAGGTTTCCCGGAACGCCTCGGCGGCGCGCACGATCGAGCGCCGTGCCGCCACGAGCGCGGCGAGGACCCGCCGGTCCTCCGACTGCATGAGCGCCACGACGCCGGCGACGCCGAGACGATCCAGACGGGCCGCGCGCGGATGGGCCCGCTCGGTCGCCAGGCGCCCCCAGGTCCGGCGCCGGGGAGCGCTCAAGTGATTACTCCGCGCGCTGGTTGTGCGCCTCGACGAACCAGAGGTACTTGTCCACGTCGCGCGAAATTTCGGTGAAGACGTCCGCGGTGTCCTTGTCGCCGAGCTTGTCGGACTTGTCGATCGCGGAGCGCACCTTCTTGCCGAGAGCCGCCAGCGCGGAGGACAGCGCCTCGACGTGGTCCTTTCCGCTGACGATCGTCAGCGGGTACTCGGGCAGGGACGTCCGCGCGGCCGTCGCCTGGACCGTGCCCTCGGCCTGGCCTCCGAGCTGGACGATTCGCTCGGCGATCAGATCGACCCACTCTTCGGCGGACTCGACGACCTTGTCGAAGAGCTCGTGGAGGGCGATGAAGTTGGGGCCCTTCACGTTCCAGTGGGCCTGCTTGCCCTGCAGCATGAGATCGGTCGCGTCCGCCAGCCGGTCGGACAGGAGCACGACGACCTTGGAGCGGACTTTCTGGGGGAGATCGTTCTTCGTGGGATGCATCACTCGTGTTCCCTCATGTGGGGGATCCTACCCTACGCACCTTGACCGGAGCGCCGGACGGCGCTAAGGTGTGCGGGCGATGACTCGATACGGATATTGGCCCTTTACCGGCTCCGGCGCGGCCCCGTTCGCGTCCGGTTCGGAGGGCGTCGAGTAGCGCACACCGAAAACGGATCGAAAGCAGGCCCCGCCGGAAACGGCGGGGCTTTTTTTTTGGAGACGACGATGCGCGTGGCAATCCAGGGAACGCACGGATCCTTCTCGGAAGCGGCGGCGAAGTGGCGCTGGCCCGACGCGGCGATCGTGCCGTGCCGCGAGGTCAAGCAGGTGGTCTCGTCGGTGCGCGACGGTCTGGCGGAGGCGGGTTGTCTGGCGATCGAGAACTCGCTCTTCGGATCCGTCACCGCCACCTACGACCTGCTGCACGACGCATTCGGCGACGGAGCGCTGCATCTGCACGACGAGATCCTGCTGCCCGTGTACCACGCCCTGCTCGGGATTCCCGGGACGCCGCTCTCCGAGGTCCGCCGCGTGCTCTCGCATCCGGTGGCTCTGGGTCAGTGCCGCCTCTGGCTTGAGGCGCACGTGCCGCAGGCCGAGCTCGTCAGCGAATGGGATACGGCCGGAAGCGCCGAGATCGTGGCCCGTGAGGGCCGGCCCGATCAGGCCGCCGTGGCTCCGCTCGGCGCCGGAGGCGCCTACGGCCTCGAGACGCTGGCCGAGCGGATCGAGGACGACCCGTCCAACCAGACGCGGTTCCTGACCTTCACGCGGGAACCGGTGGCTCCGACTTCCGACGACGGCGCAGTCCGCCGCAAGACTTCGCTCCTTCTGTGGCTGCCGCACAAGCCCGGCATGCTCGCCGCGGCGCTCCAGGCCTTCGCTTCGCGCGGCGTCAACCTCACGTCGCTCCAGTCGCGACCCGAAAGGACCACGCCGTGGACGTACCGCTTCTACGTGGACGTCGAAGGCGCCGCCGATGATGCGCGGCTCTCGGAGGCGATCGAAGCGGTCGAGGCGCTGGTCACGAAAGTCGTCGTGCTCGGCAGCTACCGCGAGTGGAGCGACGGCACGGCGCCGTCGAGGCCTCCGACGCCGCCGCCCGCGCATCGCCGTCCGAAGCCCGACGTCCCGCTCCACGATCGGCGGCAAAACCCGCAGGGGACTCGGATCACCGTGCGCGGCATCGAGATCGGCGGCGAGACTCCGGTCCTGATCGCCGGTCCCTGCTCGGTCGAGGGAGAGGAGATGCTGCTGGAGACCGCCGTTTCGGTGGCGGCCGCCGGAGCGAACATGCTGCGCGGCGGCGCCTACAAGCCGAGGACGTCTCCCTACGAATTCCAGGGTCTCGGCGTCCGCGGCCTAAAGTTTCTGGAAGAGGCGCGCGAGAAGACGGGACTCCCGATCGTGACCGAGGTGCTGAGCTGGGAAGAAGTGCCGGTCGTGGCGAAATACGCGGACGTCCTGCAGATCGGCGCACGCAACATGCAGAACTTCGCGCTGCTCCGGGCGGCCGGACGAGCCGGCAAGCCCGTCATGCTCAAACGCGGCGGGGGAGCCACGCTCGAGGAGTGGCTCTCGGCGGCCGAGTACATCCTGGCCGACGGCAACGAGCAGGTCATCCTGTGCGAGCGAGGGATCCGCACGTTCGAGCGCGCTACGCGACACACGCTCGACTTGAACGGCGTCGCCCTGGCGCGCGAGCGCACGCATCTGCCGATCCTGGTGGACCCGAGCCATGCCGCGGGCATTCGCTCGATCGTCGCGCCTCTGGCGCTCGCGGGCCTGGCCGCCGGCGCGCATGGAATCCTCGTCGAGGTGCACCCTCGGCCCGACACCGCGCTTTCCGACGGCGCCCAGAGCCTGGACCTTCCGGGCTTCGCCGCTCTGGCGAAGAGCGTCCGGGCGGCGGCCCGCGTCTAGCGACTCGGTTCAGGTTTTCCGACGAGTGTCCGACGCTTCCTGGAAGAAGCGGCGGAGAGCGTCGACGTCTTCGCGGCGCAGCGCGGCGGAGAGCGACGCGAGCTCGCGCGAGACGGACCCGATCGCACTCGCCAGCGACTCTCGATCGGCCAGCGCGAGCTCGAGGGCCAGCGCGACGGGCTGTCCGGCCACGCGCGTCGTGTCGAGGTAGCCCGGTCCGGCGAGCTGCGAGAGATCCGTCCCGCACGACGCTCCGGCCGCACGAACGAGGGCCGCGGCGACGGAGAGGGGAAGGTGACTCGCCCACGTCATGAGGCGGTCGTGGCGAACGGCGTCGACGCGGATGGGCCGCGCCCCGGCGGCGCGCGCGAGATCCTCGCAGGCCGCGATCGCCTCCTCGTCGCTGCGTGGCGTCGGCACGAGCGCCCACGGTCGCCCGCGGAACAGATCCGTCCGCGCCGCGGCGATCCCGCTCGACTCGGAGCCCGCCATCGGATGCCCGCCGACGAATCGCACTTCGTGGCGGAGGCCCTGGGCCGCCTGGACGAGCGGGCGCTTCAGAGAAGCCGTGTCCGTCAGAATCGCCCTGGGAGCCGCTTGCGACAGGGTGATCAGGAGGGCCGGAGTCTCCTCCGTCGGAACCGCCGTGACGACGATCCCGGCGCCCGCGACGGCTTCCGCCAGGGTCTCGGCGGCGTCGATGCCGCGTTCCCGCGCCTGCCGCCGGACCTCGGGATCTCGATCCCAGCCGCGGGCGCGAAGCGCCATGCCCAGCGATCCGCCGATCAATCCCAGGCCGACGACCGCGGCGCGGCTCACGGGGAGCCGCCCTCGTCTCCCGGCACGCGCACGGCCCAGGCGGGCCGCAGCTGCCGCGCGCCCCGGACGAAAGCATGCCGGACCTCGTTCTGGGCGCGGTCGGTATTCCACAGGAGAAGGACGCGGATGCAGCCCCCGAGCGCGCCGGGCACCCGGATTTCGCGCGCGCAGAGAAGCGGTACCTCTTCCCATCCCTGCATCGACCGCACGGCCACGGCCGGGAACTCGGCGTCGACGTCGTCGGTCACCGTGAAGAGGATGCTCGAGAGGTCCTCCGGGGCAATCCCATTGGATGCGACGAGAAGGCGCAGGAGCTCGCCCGTGCGCTCGACGACGGCGGCCGCGTCGTTGCGGTCCACGGTCGTGGCTCCCCGGACTCCGCGCGTGGGCATCTGGCAGGGATTATCTCCGACGAATCTGAGGCACAATCCTCGCAGTGCCCGCGCGCCGTCTCATCGTCAACGCGGACGACTTCGGCCGATCTCCCGGCGTCAACCAGGGCGTCCTCGAGGCGCATCGGCGGGGCATCGTGACCTCTTCCACGGTCATGGTGCTGGAGACGGCGGCGGCGCGCGGAATTCGCGAGGCCGCCGAAAGCACTCCGCGCCTCTCGCTGGGTCTGCACTTCGTCGTCACGGGCGGAGGTCGCCCCGCGGCGCCCGCTCGCGAGGTGCCCACGCTCGCACTCGGGGGATTCTTTCGCCGGAACCTCGAAGCGCTGCCGGCTCAGATTCCGGCCGAAGAGATTCGCCGGGAGCTCGAGTCCCAGATCCAGATCTTCCAGGTCTTGGCGCGGAAGGCACCCACGCATCTGGACTCGCACCACCATGCCGCGCTGCATCCCTCCGTCGCGCCCGTCTTCGCCGCCGTCGCGAGGGAGCGCGGGCTTCCGGCGCGCTCTTCCAGCGACGAGGCCCGCCGGCAGCTCCGGGCCGCGGGGGTCCGCACGCCGGACCGCTTCTATGACGCCTTCTACGCCGAGGGCGTCTCGCACGACACGCTCGAGAGGATCCTGGAGGAGCTTCCCGAAGGCACGAGCGAGCTGATGTGCCATCCCGGCCGCCCGGATGCGGAGCTGCGGAGCTCCAGCACCTACGTCGACGAGCGGGAGTGGGAGATCGACGTCCTCTGCGATCCGAAGCTCAAAGGTCTCCTCGCGCGCCGCGGCATCGTCCTTCGCGGGTTCGACGCGCTGTGAGCGGGGCGGATCGGCTACCATTCCTCCGTCATTTCCCGGCAGGGCGAAGGAAGGGAACCGAATGAAGGCTCTGGTCGCCGACAGCGATCCGGACCGGCTGCGCCAGATCGAGACGTGGCTGACGAAGTGGGGACACGACGTCGCGCCCGCGCGCAACGGGCTGGAGGCCTGGAGTCGGATCGAGTCCGAACGCAGCCCGATCCTCTGCGTGCTCGCGTGGGATATGGACGGGATGAAGGGCATCGACGTCTGCCGCAAGCTCCGGCTGCAGCCCGAGCTCCCGTCGGCCTACGTCCTGCTCGTCACGGAGCGCAAGGCGGGGACGGACCTCCTCGACGGCTTGAACGCCGGCGCCGACGATTTCCTCTTTGCGCCTCTGGACGCCGTCGAGACGCGCGCCCGCGTCCGGACCGGCGCGCGCATCGTGGAGGTGGAGCAGGCCCTGCGCGCCTCCCAGGACGCGCTCCGCGTCCAGTCGACCCGGGACGGCGTGACCGGCTCCTGGAACCACGCCTCGATCCTCGACCTGCTGGACAAGGAGCGCGAGCGCGCCCGGCGCAAGAGCGGATCGGTCGGCGTCGTGCTCGCGGACTTGGACGAGTTCCGCAAGGTCAACGAGACGCTCGGACACCCGGTCGGCGACGAGGTCCTGCGGGAGGCCGCCCGCCGGATGAACTCCTCCGTGCGCCCGTACGACGCCGTCGGGCGCTACGGAGGAGAGGAGTTCCTGATCGTCCTGCCCGGCTCCGACGGGCTGGGGGCGCTGACCGTGGCCGAGCGGATTCGCGAGGCGTTCGCGCGCCGGCCCGTCCACACTTCGGCCGGACCGGTGCCCTTGACCTTGTCTTTGGGAGTCGCGGCCGAGGGGGGCCAGATCGGCGGCGACACGTCCAGTCTCCTCCGCGCCGCCGACTCCGCGTTGAAGCGCGCGCAGCAGAGCGGAAAGAACCGCGCGGCACTCGCCGACGAGTCGGGAATGGCGATCGACGCGGTGCCTCCCGAAGAAACCGGCTCTAGTTCCTGAGCGGAACGAGGAACACGCCGGCTCCGAGCGTGCCGGCGACCAGCGCGTCTCCGGACGCGTCCAACGACAGCGACGTGACCGGCGCCGGGATCCGGCCGGCAAAGGCGGTGTTCCAGTGCCGGCCGCCATCGATCGTCTCGAAGAGGCCCGCGCCCGTCCCCGCGAAGAACGTCATAGGAGACTTCGGGTCCGCGCTGAGCGCGTAGACCGGCGCCCGCGGCAGCCCGTCGAAGAGGGGAGACCAGGTGCGTCCTCCCGTCGTGCTGGCGAAGACGCCGCGATCGGTGCCGGCGTACACCGTATCCATGGCGTTCGGATCGAGGACGAGGCTGCGCACGATCGAGCGCGCGAGCTCGGTTCCGCCGGGCTTCCAGCTCTTCGCGGCGTCCGTCGTTCGGTAGACTCCCGAGCCGGCGGTCGCGGCGTAGACAGTGGACGAGCTCCTGGGGTCGACCGCGAGCTGGAAGGCGAACGTCTTGAGCAATCCGTCCGAAGCGATCTTCCAGCCGAGGCCTCCGTCCTCGGACCGCAGGACCGCGGCGCGCGTCGCGGCATAGGCGACGCCGGGCTGGCCCGGATCGGACGCGAGGGAGAAGACCGTGTGCGTCGGGACCCACGACCAGCTCGATCCGCCTCCGAGACTTCTTCCGATGTCTCCCGAGGTGCCCACCAGGAGCTCGGCCGATGGATCGGACCCGAGGGGCGCGATCGCGAACGTTCCCGAGGCGTCCTCCGGAATTCCCGGCACCGATTCCCACGCGCCGCCCTTCGCCGGGAGACGAAGCAGCTGCGACGAGGTCCCCGCGCAGAGAGCGGACGGCGTCGCGGCGACCGCGTAGACCGCGCGGGCGAAGAGGCCGCGGTTGGACTCGCCCCATTTCCGTCCCGGAGGCTCCGCGCGAAGGACGCCGCGCAGCCCTGCCGCGAGAACGACTCCGGGCCCGGCCGGCGCGAGCGCCTCGATGGCGCCGATGCGCGCCAGCTTCCACGTCGCGCCGCCGTCGGTCGACGAGAACACGCCGTCGGTCGAGGCGGCGAGGAGGGCCGCGGGCGGTCCGGCGACGGGAGCGAGATCCGTGACGAACGCCGCGGAGAGCTTCGTCGGCCGCCAGGAGCTTCCGCCGTCCACGCTGACGATCAGACCGTCGCCCGCCGTGCCCGCGTACGCGCGGCCGGGCACACGAGGATCGAGAACGAGTGCGAGGACACGGCCCGAAGGTTTTCCCGCCGCCGTCCAGCCGAAGCCGTGGTCGGCGCTCCGGAACAGGCCCTCTTCCGTCGCGGCCCAGACGGACCGGTCGCGGGGATCGACGGCCAGCGCTCGCACGTCGCCGTGATCGAGCGTTCCGGCGAGCAGCGTCGCGCCTCCATCGCCGCTCCAAAGAACGCCTCGGCCTCGCGTTCCGACGTAGAGCCGCGCGGGCTTGCGCGCGTCCAGAGCCAGCGCCGTGACGGGCGGAGAGGCGAGGCTCGTGGCCGCCCGCCAGTGCTCGCCCGAATCCGACGTGACGAAGAGGCCGCCGTCGGTTCCGGCGTAGACGGCGCCGGAGTCCGAGGGATCCACCGCGAGGCACCGCACCGGAGAGAGCGAGAGGCCCGCGGACGCCCGGACCCAGGTTGCGCCGCGATCCGCCGAGCGGAAGATGCCGGCGTGCGTCCCGGCGTAGACCACCGAGCCGTCCGCGCTCGCGGCCAGAGCGTGGACCGTTCCGCCGTCGGGCCCGATCGAGGAGAGGACCGGGACAGTGCCGCCGGCGAAGTCGCTCGACGGGATCAGCTCCGGGAGCGGCGGCGTCTCCGCATCCCGCCCGGCGATCGGCACCGTGGCGGTCAGCTGCTTGCCCGCGTAACGGATGTCGCGGGTTCCCTCGATCCAGGCGATGCGCTGACGATTCAGGCTCACGCGCAGCGACGCGAGCGCGGCGCCGAAGTCCTCGGCTGTTCCGATCCGGACTCCTTCCGGCCAGTCGGACGCGACGGCATTCCCGACGCGCCACACGACGAGCGGCACCATGACCTCCGAAAGGTAGGCTCGCACCTGCGCCGCCGAGAACGTGCTCAGGTCGGGGTGGTCCGCGCCGACGACGAGCACGACGACTCGGCTGCGCGGCACGCTTCCGAGGGTATAGCCGGCGGCCGCGACGCCGTCCGCGATCCGAGCCCAGCGCGATGGCGCCGCCGGTGTCAGGTGCAGAAGCGCGCCCAGCCATCCTTTGCGCGACATGGAGGAGTCGAAGCTCATCAGCGATTCGTTGGCGAGGACGACGCGAATCCCGGTGAACGTGCTCGAGAAGCTCGAATAGGCGTTGCCGTCGAACGCCTTGGCCTTCAGCGCCGGAACGACGTCGAAGACGCGGGGCTCGACGACGAAGGCGATCTCCGGCTCCGACTCCTCGACGATCCGCACGGGCCAGCCGGCTTCGCGCAGGGCTTCGGCCGCGGATGCGTCCGGTGGGGCGCCGGGACTCTGCAGGATCGGCACGGCCTGCAGCGCCGCCTGCGCGACCTCGGGGTAGAACGCGAAGAGCGTCCGCGTGTAGCTCGCGCGCGTTCCGTCCGAGAACTGCGCGTCGAGAACCAGAACCTGCGGCTTGGCTCCCTTCGCGAGGGGGACGGTCGCGTGGTGTTCCCTGCCGTGCCAGACCGCGACGCCGTCCAGCGTCAGGTCGAGGCGCTTGGGGTCCAGCTTCGCGGGATGCGCCCAGGAGAGATCGAAGTCGCACTGCCGGCGCTTCTCGTCGCACGTCCCCGAGGCGAGCACCTCCGGCTCCACGCCCGGGCGGTTGACCCAGCGGCGAACGCGCTCGGTCACGCGTCCGGTGGCGTCCGTCCGCACGAGCTCGAGAAGATGCACGCGCGGATCGAGCCCGAGATCCACCATGCATCCCGGCGCGCGCTCGGTCAGCTCGCACACGGGCCGGCTGTCGAGCAGCAGGTGTGCCGGCTCCCGGCTCGGGCCGAGGTCCGCGGCGATCGGGAAGAGGCCGATCAGGAGACCGACCGGATACGACAGGATCTCCATCGCTCGACGACGAGCCTAAGGCTTCGGCAGCTCCGCCACGGCGCTTCCGGAGTTCCCGGTCGCGAGCTCCTCGACCGTGACGGCGACGCGCGTCGCCTCGGGCGGCCAGACGATGTTGGCCTCGTAGTACCAGAGCGTGCCGCCGCCGGAATGGTCCAGCGCGGTTTCCTCGCTCTGCGTGAACGGAGAGCCCTTCGAGTTCTCGACCGCCACCGTCACCCGCACACGGCCGCCGCCCGTACGCTCGAGCGCATCCACGACGGAGGCCAGATCCGCGGAGACAGTGAGCGTTCCCTTGATCCGTCCGTTGCCGAGCTTCTCGACCGGGACGACGGACGCGGTCACCGGAAGCGAGCTCGCCGATCGCACCGACTCGGCCGTCGCGGGCGGAGCCGAAAGCGCGCGCACCGCTTTTCCGGCCGAGGCGGTCTGCGTGGTCGCGGCGAGCACCGAACGCGGCGCGCGCACCTTCAGACCCGCAGCCGCGGCCGTGATGTCCAGCGGATGCGGCGCTCCGTCGGACGGAGCGTGGCTGCGAAAGCTCACGAGGTAGGCGCCGCCGACTTCGTCGATCGCCTCCGGCAGCTTGTTCTCGGCAGTGACGATGCGGCCTCCCGTCTTGTCGGCCACGGCGAGGAGCGGCTCGTTCGGACGTGCGTAGTAGTTGCTCGGAGTGGACGCCAGAGGCTGGCGCGCCTGCGTCCTCGAGTACTTGTCGAAGTTCGCGGCGCTCATGCTGAACTCGGCGTCCATGCCGCCGAAGGCCAGGACGATCGCCGTCGCGCCGCGTCCGGCGAGGACCTCGGCCGCCTTCGTCGTGAAGTTCGCGGCCTCCCGCCCGAACTCCTGCTGGAGCTGCATCGCGGACTGCTGGTCGTCGGGCCGGGGGCTCGCGATCAGGATGTTGCGATAGACCTCCGTCAGGTCGCTGTCGAACCCGTCGTTGCAGAGATAGACGACCGCCGCGCGGTCGTACGGCAGCGTCGCGGACCAGGCGTCGAGGCGGCGCAGCGAATCCTGGATGAGCGACATTTCCTGGCGGATGGCTCCCCGCGTGTCTGTGCGGAACGAGCTCATCGTCAGCGTATTTCTCGGGTCGTACTGGGACTGCATCATCTGGGTCATGGCGTCTTTGCGCGCCTCGTAGATGCGTTGCTTGCCGACGGCGACCGACGGGAGCTTCTCGAGGATGCCTCGAAGAGCGGCTTCATTCGAAGTCGAAGGCAGCAGGACTTTGGGTTCCGGGTCGGCCACGACGATCTCGAGCGGACCGTTGGCCAGGATCGCGCCGAGATCCTTCTCGACCGTCGTGGCGATCCGCGGCACCGAGCGCTGCTGGAGCGAGGTCGTGTCGACGTAGAGGTACTGGGGGATCCGCGACGCGGCCGGTGTTGGCGGGGCGGCCGTAGCGACAGCAGCCGGAGCTGCTGCGGCTTCGGGTTTCGAAGGCGCGCTCGCGGCGCTCCGCGCGGGCTCGACGGCGAGGACTTCCGCCGGCTTTCCGTCTTCGACGACGCGCAGGTCCGCGGGTGTCGGCGCCTTGGCAAGCGGCTTGCCTTTCGCGTCGGTGATGAAGACGAGAACGGTCCTCACGCG